>NZ_JBZAYZ010000004.1:0-52333 GCF_058242705.1 Clostridium pabulibutyricum | reverse complement strand
TCCCCTCCTTCATTTTCTCCGCTTCGTCCAACAAGCTCAAAATAGATTTCATGCGCCGACATATCCACCTTGAGCACCTTTATAACAACTTCATCTCCAAGCTTATACGTATTTCTGCTCTTTTCTCCAACAAGCGAAAGATGTCTGTCATCATATATATAGTAATCATCAGACATGGTACTTAAATGTACAAGGCCTTCCACTGTATTTTCAAGTTCAACAAACATTCCAAAATTAGTTACAGATGATACTATTCCAGTATATTGCTTTCCTATTCTCTTGCTCATATATTCAGCCTTCTTGAGGTCATCCACTTCCCTCTCGGCATCCTGTGCGATTCTTTCCATCTCCGATGACTGTTTTGATGCATATTCAACCTTTATATTGAATCTCTTTATTTCTTTTTCATCAAGCTGTCCATTTATATATTTTTTAATTATCCTGTGTATTATAAGATCAGGATATCTTCTTATAGGAGATGTAAAATGGCAATAATATCTTGCTGCAAGCCCAAAGTGTCCTGTACATTTAGGCGAATACCTTGCCTGCTTCATCGACCTCAAGAGAAGTGTACTTACTACAGTTTCCTCTTTCTTGCCCTTTACTTTTTCTATAATACCCTGCAATGCCTTTGGATGTACTTCCTCTCCCCATCTTATAGTATATCCAAGATTGTGAACAAACTCATTGAAGTACATAAGCTTTTCTTCGTCCGGGTCTTCGTGTATTCTATACACAAAAGGCATATTGCTCCAAAACATATGTTCAGCTATAGTCTCGTTGCAAACAAGCATAAACTCTTCTATTATATGATTTGCAATTCCTCTTTCAGCCGGTCTTATCTCTACTGGTCTTCCAAGTTTGTCGAGTATTATCTCGCATTCCTCAAAATCAAAATCCACAGCTCCTCTTTTCATTCTCTTTTTATATAGTATTTTTGAAAGTTCCGCCATGGTTTGAAATGTGGAAACCAGATAGTCATACCTATCTAGGACTTCCTGATTATCACCCTTCAGTATACTTGTAACATCGGTATATGTCATTCTTTCACTTGTCTTTATTATACTTTCGAATATTTCATGATCTACTACATTTCCATTTGAATCTATCTCCATAAAACAACTCAAAGTGAGCCTATCAGTTTTAGGATTCAAACTGCATATTCCATTGGAGAGTTTCTTTGGAAGCATTGGAATAACCCTGTCTATGAGATATACCGACGTACCCCTTTTAAGCGCCTCTTTGTCGAGAGGGCTCATATCCCCTACATAATTTGATACATCGGCTATGTGTACTCCAAGGTAAAAATTTCCATTGTCAAGCTTCTGTATGGATACGGCATCATCAAGGTCTTTGGCATCTTCTCCATCTATTGTAACTATGGTAAGATTTCTAAGATCCTTTCTTTTTTTATATTCCTCTTTCGGTATTTCATCAGGTATTTTCTGAACGTACTTCTCAACTTTCTCGGGGAAATTTTCGGGGAGTCCGTTTTTCTTTATTACTGTAAGGATATCTATGCCCTTCTCATCTTTTCTACCTAGAATATCTGTAATTTTTCCTTCAGGGTTCCTTCTTCCACTAGGCCACGAAGTTATATCTGCAATTACAACATCACCTGTCTTTGCACCTTTTTTACACTTTTTAGGTATAAATATATCCTGATTTATTTTTTTCTCTTCTGCAACCACAAATCCGAAATTCCTGCTGTCCTCAAATGTACCAACCACCGTCTTGTTGGCCCTTGTAACAATACGTACAATTTCTCCCTCACATCTTTTGCCGCTCTTTTCTTCCTTTACGACTCTGGCTATTACATAATCGCCATTCATAGCTCCATTTACCCCTGAAATTGGAATAAATACATCAACGCCATCTTCAGGCATTACAAATCCAAATCCTCTTTGATTGCCTTGAAACTTTCCAGTTACAAGTCCCATTCTATTGGGTACCCCGTATTTGCCACTTTTGTTTTTTACTATAAGGCCGTCTTTTTCCATGCCGGACAATATTTTCTTGAATTCCTTCCTGTCGCCTTTTCTCATTCCAAATACACTGCCAAGCTCATTTATATCCATAGGCCTGTATGCCTTTTCTTTCATAAAATTTAAGATTGTTTCAGTTATATTCATGATTTCACCACCTTCTAATATATTGGTATAAATCGCACAAAAATATTCAATAGTATTATTTTATCATAGATATTCTCAATATAAAAATAAATACAGCAGAATCCAAGACCCACTGTATTTTCAGGCAAACTACTTTATAACATTTTGAATTATGCAAATTGCTGCAAATATTATTGCAAGAACAACTGTCAATTTTGAAAGCATGGCTTCCGAAGTTCTCGACTTATTTCTTGAATAAAAGCTTTCAGTCGTTGCGCCTGATATAAATCCACTGAGTCCATCTGTCTTTCCCGGTTGAACAAGAACTACGACTATCAAACATATGGATATTATAATCTGCAATATATAAAGAAAAATACTCATTAGTAAAACCTCCAAATACTTTCACAATCGTCATAAGATAAATTTTCAAACAAAATACAACAAAGCTACAATTACAGGTTACATTATACCATACAGTAATATCTAATTCAATTTTGAATGTAATATTAAAATCAGGGCAGATAAAACTCTATCCACCCTGATAAAAAATTCAAATCAATTACTTTTTGAGATTATAGAATGCTTTAAGTCCTCTATACTCTGCAACCTCTCCGAGCTCTTCGTCTATTCTCAGAAGTTGATTGTATTTTGCAACCCTTTCTGTTCTTGCAGGTGCTCCAGTTTTTATCTGGCCTGCATTTACAGCCACAACAAGATCTGCTATTGTAGTGTCTTCAGTTTCACCTGACCTGTGAGAAACTACAGCAGTATATCCTGCTCTTTCAGCCATTTCTATGGCATTTAATGTTTCTGTAAGCGTTCCTATCTGATTCAATTTTATAAGTATTGAATTTGCAACTCCAAGCTTAATTCCCTTTTCAAGTCTTGTAGTGTTTGTAACAAACAAATCATCACCTACAAGCTGAATTTTGTCTCCAAGTTTCTCTGTTAGTATTTTCCATCCGTCCCAATCTTCTTCTGCCATTCCATCTTCAAGAGAAATTATAGGATACTTGTTTGCAATATCAACATAAAAATCTACCATCTGCTCAGGAGTTAAAACTTTTCCTTCTCCCTTGAGATTGTATTTTCCATCTTCAAAGAACTCTGAAGATGCCGGGTCAAGTGCTATATATATGTCTTTTCCAGGTTTGTATCCTGCTTTTTCTATTGCCTCGACTATAACCTGTATTGCCTCTTCATTTGATTTCAGATTTGGAGCAAATCCACCTTCATCTCCAACTCCTGTATCATAGCCCTTTGATTTTAAAATTGATTTCAGTGTATGGTAAACTTCAGTGCTCATTCTAATTGCTTCTGTAAAATTAGGAGCTCCAGCTGGCATTATCATAAATTCCTGCAAATCTACATTATTGTCAGCATGTTTTCCTCCATTTAGTATATTCATCATCGGAACTGGAAGGACCTTTCCATTAACTCCACCTATATATTGATATAAGCTTAGTCCAAGATATTCAGCTGCTGCCCTTGCGCAAGCAAGCGACACACCAAGAGTTGCATTGGCACCTAATTTTGCCTTATTATCAGTACCATCAAGTTCAATCATAGTTTTGTCAATAAGAACCTGATCAAAAACATTCATTCCTATAAGTTCCTCTGCTATTACATTGTTGACGTTGTCTATAGCCTTCGTTACACCTTTTCCCTGATATTTGTCCTTGTCACCGTCTCTTAGTTCCACAGCCTCGAATGCACCTGTAGAAGCTCCTGACGGAACACCTGATCTGCCTATTGTTCCATCTTCAAGGACTACTTCAACCTCAACTGTAGGATTTGCTCTTGAATCAAGTATCTGTCTTGCACTTACATCTACAATTTCTACATAATTTTTCATAAATATCACCGTTAATAAAGTAACGGTTCTTTCAACTCCTTTCCAGTTTCGCAATATTTGTTTCAAATTAATTATATCATTTAAATATATTGATTTCCTTAATTTTGTTATATAAGACTTTTGCCAGTCATTTCTTCCGGCTTATCAAGATTCATGGCTTTAAGCATAGTAGGTGCTATATCTGCCAGAACTCCTCCATCCCTGAGCTTCGAGGAATTATTGGATATATATACAAAAGGTACTGGATTTGTAGTATGTGCAGTCATAGGTTTTTTAGTCTCATAATCTATTTCTTCTTCTGAATTTCCATGGTCTGCCGTTATGAAAAGTTTTCCATCCTTTTCTAGTATCTTCTCCACAATTTTGCCAAGACATACATCAACAGCTTCAATTGCTTTTTTTGCAGCTTCAAGCACACCTGTATGTCCAACCATATCAGGATTTGCAAAGTTTAATATTATCATGTCATATTTATCCTGGTCCATCCTTTTCAGAAGTTCTTCCGTAACTTCATATGCACTCATCTCCGGCTTCATGTCATAAGTCGCAACCTTAGGAGAAGGAATAAGCGCCCTGTCTTCATTTTCATTTGGTTTTTCAACTCCGCCATTGAAAAAGAAAGTAACATGTGCATACTTTTCGGTTTCAGCTATTCTAAGCTGATTTTTTCCAAGTTTGCTTACATATTCACCGAGAGTATTTTTATAGTGCTCGTTTTTAAAAACTATATCCACATTTTTAATTTCAACATCATATTGTGTCATAGTTACAAATTCAAGATTCAGAGTTTTTCTTGCAAAGTGGTCGAATTCCCTGTCATTTATGGCTCTTGTTATTTCTCTTGCACGATCCGGCCTGAAGTTTGCAAATACAACAGAATCTCCATCCTTTATCACTGCAAGTGGACTTCCATTTTCTTTTACTACTGCAGGAACAATAAATTCATCCGTCTTGCCATTTTTGTAGGAATTTTCAACAGCTTCAATTGCACTTGCAGCTTCCTGCCCTTTTCCAAGAACAAGAGCATTATACGCAAGTTCAACTCTTTCCCACCTGTTGTCCCTGTCCATTGCATAATATCTTCCAGAAACAGAAGCTATTTTTCCAACTCCTATTTCCTTCATGTAATTTTCAATATCACAAACATAATCTTTTGCAGAAGAAGGCGGTACATCTCTTCCGTCTGTAAAAGCGTGAACATATACTTTTTTAAGGCCTTTTTCTTTTGCAAATTTCAAAAGTCCTTTTATATGATCCATATGTGAATGGACCCCTCCAGGAGATAAAAGACCCAATATATGAAAGCTTGAATTATTTTTAAGTGCATTATCGGCGGCTTTGTTCAAAGCTTCATTTTTGAAGAAATCCCCGTCATTTATCGACTTCGTTATCTTTGTAAGCGCCTGATATACAATTCTGCCGGCTCCTATATTTAAATGTCCTACTTCAGAATTTCCCATCTGTCCATCTGGAAGTCCTACACTAAGCCCGCTTGCTCCAAGTTGTGTATGAGGATATTTATTGTAATATTTATCAAAATTTGGTTTATATGCTGCCTTAACTGCATTTCCTTCCGTCCTGTCAGAAATACCAAATCCGTCAAGTATCATAAGCATTACTGGTTTTTTACTCATATTTTCCTCCAATTATATTACAAATCGTAATTTACTATTTTTGAAAAGTCATCAGCTTTGAGACTTGCTCCTCCAATGAGTCCTCCATCTATGTCAGGCTGTTTCATCTGCGCCTTTATAGTTGCAGGCTTTACTGATCCGCCATACTGTATTCTTGTTTTTTCTGCAGTATCCTTTCCATAAAGCTTAGCAATTACGCTTCTTATATAAGCTATAGTAGTATTTGCCTGCTCGTCTGTAGCAGTTTTTCCTGTTCCAATTGCCCAAATAGGTTCATATGCAACAACAAGTTTTTCCACCTGAGCCTTCTCCAAACCTGCAAGATCAAGCTTAATCTGTTTTCCAAGAACCTCTTCCGTTACATCTGCTTCCCTTTCTTCAAGAGTTTCACCGCAGCATACTATAGGAACAAGATTGTGTTCAAATGCTTTTTTTATCTTTTTATTTATAGCTTCATCTGTTTCATTGAAGTACTGTCTTCTTTCACTGTGCCCAAGAATTACATAGCTTACACCAAGTGATTCCAGCATAGAAGGTGAAACTTCTCCTGTATATGCACCACTCTCTTCAAAATGCATGTTCTGTGCACCTACTTTTACGTTGCTTCCCCTTGCTGCATCAATAACTGTATTCAAGCATACATAAGGAGGGCATACAACTACATCGCACTTTGCATCTTTTACAAGCGGCTTCAAATCCTCTACAATTTTCTTTGCCTCATCTACAGTTTTATTCATCTTCCAATTTCCTGCAATTATTGCCTTTCTCATTTACATCAAACCCCTTTTTAATTTTATATTCCCATGTTTATTTGTCATTAAGTGCTGAAATTCCAGGCAAGTCCTTGCCTTCCAAAAATTCCAGAGAAGCTCCACCGCCTGTTGAAATATGTGTCATTTTACTGCCATAACCAAGCTGATTTACTGCAGCTGCACTGTCTCCACCACCAATTATAGTAGTTGCATTGGATTCAGCCATTGCTTTTGCAACTTCGTTTGTTCCTTTTGCGAATTTAGGGAATTCAAATACTCCCATAGGTCCGTTCCAAACAATTGTCTTTGCATTTTTTATAGCTTCTGTAAAAAGCTTTACTGTTTTAGGTCCTATATCAAGTCCCATATATCCATCCTGTATGTTCAAATCCTCCGTTACAACAGCTTCAGCATTGGCATCAAATTCTTTTGCTGTTACAGTGTCTACAGGAAGAAGCAATTTGACATTTTTGTCTTTTGCCTTCTGTATCATCTCTTTTGCATATTCGACTTTATCCGCTTCAAGAAGGGAAGTACCTATATTGTATCCAAGAGATTTCTCGAAGGTATATGCCATTCCCCCTCCAATTATAAGAGTATCAACTTTTTCAAGGAGGTTGTTTATAACATTTATCTTATCTGACACCTTTGCGCCGCCAAGTATTGCTATAAACGGTCTTGTAGGATCTTCAACAGCATTTCCAAGGAACTTTATTTCCTTCTGAATAAGATATCCGCATACTGCAGTATCCAAATACTTTGCAACTCCGACAGTTGAGCAGTGTGCTCTGTGGGCTGTTCCAAAGGCATCATTTACAAATATGTCTGCAAGAGATGCAAGTTCCTTTGAAAAGTTATCTTCATTTTTTGTCTCTTCTTTTCTATATCTGGTATTCTGAAGCAGAACAACATCTCCATCATTCATCTTTTCGACTGCTGATTTTGCATTTTCTCCAACTACATTGTCATCCGCTGCAAATATAACTTCTTTTCCAAGCATTTCTGAAAGCCTTTTAGAAACAGGCGCAAGAGAAAGTTCCGGCTTTGCCTCTCCCTTTGGCTTTCCAAGATGCGAGCAAAGTATAACTTTGGCACCTTTTTCAATCAAATATTTTATAGTAGGCATTGCCCCTACAAGTCTGTTTTCATCAGTTATTTTTCCATCTTGAAGCGGTACATTAAAATCGCATCTTACAAGAACCTTCTTGCTCTTTACATCAATATCTTCAATAGTCTTCTTGTTAAAAGCCAATACAAACACCTCTTTTAATTTTTTACTTTCCAGTTAAATAATTAATATTTTTAAAGGCCCGGTCTCATAGCCTTAACTATAAAACCAGACCTTTACCATGCTGACCTCTAATACTTCATTTAAGTATCCCGGCTTTAAAGCTTCAGCTATTTAGCTATCTTTGCGAAATAAGCCAAAGTTCTAACGAGCTGTGAAGTATATGACATTTCATTATCATACCAAGCAGCTGTCTTTACAAGCTGTGATCCATTAACGTCAACTATCTTTGTCAAAGTACCATCAAAGAGTGATCCATAGTTAATTCCAACTACATCAGCTGAAACTATTGGATCTTCAGTATATCCGAAAGACTCATCTGCAGCTTCCTTCATTGCAGCATTAACTTCTTCAACTGTAACTTTCTTTTTAAGAACTGATACAAGTTCAGTTATTGAACCAGTTGGAACTGGAATTCTCTGTGCACTTCCATCAAGTTTTCCTGTTAATTCAGGAATAACCTGACTTATAGCTTTTGCAGCTCCTGATGAAGCTGGGATTATGCTTACTGCAGCAGCTCTAGCTCTTCTCAAGTCACCTTTTCTGTGTGGTCCATCAAGAGTATTCTGGTCATTTGTATATGCGTGAACTGTAGTCATTATTCCTTTTTCTATTCCGAATTTGTCATTTAATACCTTAGCCATTGGAGCCAAGCAGTTAGTAGTACATGAAGCTCCTGATATAACAGTTTCTGTTCCATCAAGTGTATCATTATTTACATTGAATACTATTGTCTTCAAGTCATTTCCTGCAGGAGCTGAAATAACAACTTTCTTTGCGCCGGCTCTAACATGAGCTTCTGCTTTTTCCTTCTTTGTAAAGAAACCTGTGCACTCAAGAACAACATCTATTCCTAATTTTCCCCATGGAAGTTTTTCTGGATCTTTTTCAGCAAAAACTTTTATTTCTTTTCCATTAACTACAAATGATCCATCCTTAACTTCTATTTCTCCGTTGAATCTTCCCTGAGTTGAATCATATTTAAGCAGGTGTGCTAATGTATTTGCATCAGTTAAATCGTTTATTGCAACAACTTCAAGACCAGGAACCTCTATAATTCTTCTTAAAGCCAATCTTCCTATTCTTCCAAAACCATTGATAGCTACCTTTGTCATCTAAATTCCTCCTAATAATTAAATATATTTAATAAATTTAAAATTTTATTGACTGTTTATGAGCTCCAAAATTTTTTTAGCAGCACCTTCATCTGTGATAAGCACACTATTTGCATTGTTTAACTCGGTGGAAAGTATTGCTTCCGCCTTGCTTTCTCCACCTGCTACCGCTATAAGCGTTTTTATCTTGTGTATATTGCTGTTTTTTATTCCTATACTTGGAGTTGAGTAGACTATATTGCCTTTTCTGTCAAAATAATATCCAAATGCCTCTCCAACAGCACCTCTGTCTCTTATCTCCTGTACTATATCATCGCCAAGGCCTCTTCTTCTTGCCATTTTAACTGCTCTTCCAGCTCCATGTACAAGTACTGTAGTATTATATATAAATTTCAAAACATCTTGTATCGACTTTTCTTTCATTATTGTCTCTCTGGCGGCATCACTCAAGTCATCAGGTACATGAAGAAGTTTATAATCTGCATCTATTTTATGTGCAAGATTGGCAGCAAGCGTATTTGCCTGTGTTTCAACGCTAGCCCCCATACCCCCTCGTGCAGGTAATACAAGCATGTTTTTTAATCCTGTAATGCTAGCCATATTGTCCACAACTTGTTTCATGGTAGAACCACCTGTAATTGCGATTACGTCATTGTTCTTTAAAATACTCTTAAGGTAACCTGCGGCAGCTTTTCCCATCTCACTTAATATAGTTCTGTCCTCGTCACAGTTCCCAGGTACAACCATAACTTTCTTCAACTTCAAGGTTGCTCTTATTGCATCTTCAATTTCCGACAAGCCTCTCAATGCATGTATTGATTTTTTCAACTTGTCTATGATTTCCTCTCCATCTTTTGTTACAGTCATTCCCGAAGTGTTTATCTCAATAAAGTTCTGAGCCTTCAGAAAGTTTATTTCCGTTCTGACTATCCTCTCGCCAATTCCGAGGTAACTTGCGAGAACTCTCCTACCAACAGGTTCATTGTAGTAGATAGCCCTTAAAATATTATATCTTTTTTCCATAAGTTTAACCAACTCAGGTACTATACTCTTTTGCAGTTTAAGTACTTCCTCCATAACAGCGCCTCCTGGTCAGTCAGTGTCCCAGTACTTTACTTGTTGTCCCACTTAGTATTATAAATCATCTTGTGTTTTTTTTAAATAGTATTTTTAAAAAATATGTTAAAAATATGTTTAAATATATTTTCTTATGGGATGATTTAGAATCGTTTTCTTCCCTTTGATGACTTTATTCCCAATTCCTCTCTATATTTTGCCACAGTTCTTCTCGAAATATTCATTCCATCTCCATTTATAATATTACAAATAGCCTGATCCGACAGAGGCTTTTTCTTGTCTTCTTTATCTATTATGGATTTTATGTTGTTCTTTATGACATTAACAGAAATATTTTCTCCCGGTACAGACATAGACAATCCGTTAGTAAAAAGAGCCTTTATTTTCACTATTCCTCTGCTAGTATATATATATTTGTCTCTTATAGCCCTGCTTATAGTAGATTCATGCATATCAAGACTGTCCGAAATTTGCTTCAGTGTCATAGGCTTCAAATAGTCATCACCATAATCAAAATAATCCCTTTGAAGCTCAAGTATCTTTTCAAGTACCCTGTATATAGTACTCTTTCGATGTTGTATACTTTTTATAAGAAAAAGTGCATTGTTCAATTTGTCTTTTACATACTCCACAGCATCTTTGTCCTTGAGATCAGCCCCGTCTGAATCTTTATTTATGATATTCCTGTACATTGAATTTATAGACAGCTGAGGTGTAAGATTATCATTCATTATTATAAAGTAGTCATTTTCTATCTTTCTTATATACGCATCCGGTATTATAAATTTTACTGCATCATCTGTATAAAATCCCCTTGAAGGTTTTGGATTCAACTTCTTTATTACATCACCAAATCCCTGCGCTTCTTTTACACTTATTCCAAGTTTTTCTGCTATAGTAGCATACCTGTTTTCTGCTATAAGTTCCAAATAATTGTCTATTATACTTATAATATTGGTTTCATTTATATTTTTTTTATAGAGTTGAATTTTAAGACATTCCTTTAGATTTCTGGCTCCTATACCATCAGGTTCCAATGCTTGTACTTGTCTTATGCAATAATTGACAAGCTCAGATGAAATTTTGAAGTGTTCTTCCAATTCATTTTCAGAAAGTACCAAATATCCCCTGTTATCTATATTTTCTATAATATAATTGCATACGTTTTTTGTGTAATCATTTTCATTAAGATCCCTTACCTGTTCTTGTAAAAACTCTTTAAGTGATTCATTTTTTGAAATAAAATTGAATGGAGAAACATCTTTGTCAGGATTTATTTCATAACCTCCATGACTATAATTATCAAATTCAAGATTTTTTATCATTTTCTTATAATCAATTTCAGTTTTTATAGAGTTATCTTCCTGCTCAGTTTCCTTAACATCTAGAACGGGATTCTCCTGAACTTCATTTTCAACATATTCTTTAAGCTCAAAGCCAGACATCTGCAGCAATTTTACAGAAAGCTGCATTTCCTGTGTCATTACAAGTTTCTGCTCCTGTGTCAAATTAAGTCCAAAATTAAGATTCATAATCTACACCTCCATTCACCTGATTCACAGTCTGCATACACAATGCAAACTGTGAATTGTATAATTATATTATATCATGAAGTTGCAGAAAATATAAGCAAAGACCTTCTATTGAAACTTTTCCACATATCTTTCAGCAGACACTGCCGCAACTGCCCCGTCGGAAACTGCAGTAACTATCTGTCTCAGTGTTTTCTGCCTTATGTCCCCTGCTGCAAATACACCTGGTATATTTGTCTCCATATTTTCATTGGTAATTATATAATTTTTCTCGTCAAGTTTTATTCTGCCTTTAAATAAATCCGTTGCCGGCATGTCACCTATAAAGACAAAACATCCCTGAACTTTAATCTCATGACTTTCTCCCGTGTTTCTATCTTTTACCATCATTCCTTCAAGTCCCTGATCTCCAAGGGCTTCTTCAACTTCCGAATTCCACATAAAACTTATTTTTGGATTACTAAATGCCTTCTCCTGAATTGATTTAGCTGCTCTAAGTGAGTCCCTTCTATGGATTACAGTTACATTTTTTGCAAATCTGCTGAGATATATAGCTTCAGTTACAGCCGAATCTCCTCCGCCTACAACTGCAACGTCAAGATCCGTAAAGAAATCGGCATCACATGTTGCACAATAAGATATTCCTCTGGATTTTAGTTTATC
This sequence comes from Clostridium pabulibutyricum, assembly GCF_058242705.1. NCBI lineage: Bacteria > Bacillati > Bacillota > Clostridia > Eubacteriales > Clostridiaceae > Clostridium > Clostridium pabulibutyricum. Next base: position 40,303 of record NZ_JBZAYZ010000004.1, on the reverse strand, counting down.
CTCATTTTTAAAACCGGCAGGCCTTGGATTTGAACCAGATGCGATTATAACGGTTTTTGAATGGTATTCAGAATCTCCACACCTTACCTTCTTCAATTTTTCGGAAAATTCCACTTCTGTCACTTCATCAGAAATAAATTTTGTTCCAAAATACTCAGCCTGCATCTTCATTCTTTTACTCAAAGATGCACCTGTAGAATTTTCTGGAGCCCCCGGATAATTGTCTATGTCATAAGTAGTTGCAACTTTTCCTCCATAGATTTCTTTCTCAATTACAACAACACTCATCTTTGCCCTTGAACAATAAAGTCCTGCAGCAAGACCTGCCGGACCTCCACCTATTACTAAAACATCACAAAAATTTTCTGCGTTTTCCATATTGAACCTCCTTAAATAAAATAGCTTCTAATAGTCTTCAACAAAAAACAATCCACAGGCATCTGCCCCAGAATGGACACCTACAACACATCCAACTTCACTCTCTATAAAATTTATATTTCTCTTTGCAAGCTCAGATCTTAAAGGATTTAGAATTTCCGTTTCGCCAACATGAAGAAGTATTGAAGCCTCGTCTTTTTTTACTCCTTTTCTGTCTATATAATCAAGCATTGCTTTAAGCACCTTTTTATTTCCTCTTATTTTATCTGCTGCTATCATTTCTCCATCCTTTGCTTTAATTATAACCTTTATTCCAAGAATATTACCTATAATTCCTGCAGTTTTCGAAAGACGTCCTCCCTTTACAAGATTTTCAAGACTGTTAAACTCAAGCGTACTTTTCACATGGGGTATCATATTTTTTATCTCGGTTTCTATATACTCTATATCAAAATTGTCACGTATAAGTCTTGCCGCCTTAATCACTTGAATACCAAGTCCAGATGTAACATTAAAACTGTCTATCACAACTATGTCATCTGTTTCAAGCATGTTTCTTGCAATACATGCCGACTGATATGTACCACTCATTTTCGATGAAAGATGGATTGACACTATCTTGTAACCTTCCTCAAGGTACTTCCTATAACATTCTATAAACATTTCCGGATTTACCTGGGCTGTAGCAGGAAACTCACTTGAGTTCCCCATTTCTTCAAGAAGCTTCGGAAGCTTTATATCAATTCCATCCCGGTATGTTTTTCCACCTATTATTACAAAGAGAGGAAGTACATCTATATCATACTTTTCTATCACATAATCCGGCAAATCACACGTGCTGTCGGTTATCAATTTTATCTTATTCATAGAACTCAACCTCTCCTTACTTCATAACAGGGAAATTCATCTGTCTGAGAGCTTCATAGGCTACAACAGCTACTGTATTAGACAAGTTGAGTGAACGTGTAGTTGTATTTATCATTGGAACCCTTATGCAATTTTTGCTGTTCTGATCTCTTATATAATCCGGCAGTCCGCAGCTCTCACGTCCAAACACTATAAAATCTTCATCTTGGAATTTTACATCCGTATAACACCGTTCTCCGTGTGTAGTTGAAAAATAAAAATTATTTTCTTTATATTTTTCCCTTAATTCTTCATATGAATCGTACAATGTAAGATCAAGATGAGCCCAATAATCCATTCCTGCTCTTCTAAGATGCTTTTCATCAAGGCTGAATCCAAGTGGTTTTATAAGATGGAGCCTCGAACCTGTAAGCACGCATGTACGTCCTATGTTGCCGGTATTTTGCGGTATTTCCGGCTGAAACAAAACTATATTCAAACTCAAAAGTTCTTCCTCCTTAAAATTCATGCTTCACACAACAAACAACTATTTTTATACTGGTTAGTACAAAGCTTATAATAGATATATTACTATATAATAATTACTGCGTCAAAGAAGCTCACTTTTAAAATCATAAAAAAAATGCTGTTACACAGCTTTTGTGTGCATCAGCATTTTTCGTATTATACTATATATTTCGCTCCAGCTAAAAACCCTTGTCATATTGTCACAGGCAGGCTGCCTGTTATATGTCGTATCAACTAAAAGTACCTTGAATCCAGCCTTTGAAAGTTCCTGTGCATTTTCATAGCTGTCTTCAATAAATACATCACATTGAAGCTCTTGCGCCTTTTCAACCTTATGAGTTGTCCCAAGTACAAAAACATCATCATATGGAACCCCGTGAGTATTTAAATACGAATACGTCAACATTTCAAGTTCTTTGCTCCTTGCAGTTACAAAGTATATGCTGTTTTCTTCAAATAATTTCTTCACTACCTGAACAGCATCCTCTCTTACCGCCTCTTCAGTGTGAATTTTAAATTTGTTTTCAGCATAAAACTTGGAATACGCTCCTTCTGAAATTCCCAAACTCTTGTCTATGGAATATTCAGTTATTTCAAATGGTTCTACGGACTTTTTAAAATATTCGTTTGCACCCTCCAGCCAGTAATACGGATCTGTTATCGTTCCATCTATATCTATACATATGCTAAGATTTTTCAATATTATTCATCCTCTCCTATAGACATTGTTTTATTTTTAATACAAACAGGAATTTGAAAGTGCAGTAATCGCGACAGTATATAATAGATTTTAATTTGAATAGTGTTACCAAAACCAGAAACTTGCTTTTAAAAGATATGTTTGCAAAACTTTTCTCAATATAATAATATCATAAGAATATTAAGAAAACATTAACTGCAGATTAATATTTATTTTCCTATTTCAAATTATTTTAAGAAATCCATAGAAGAAATTTTTATCTATAGAGGAGTCAAAACTCCGAACTTCACTCATATCTCAAAAGAGTGAAGTTCGGAGCGAGATTGCCCTATGCCATTTAAAGCTAAATTTTTTTGCCTTTATTTAATGTTTTTTTATAGTCTCATTTATAAAGTCTATTATTCCGTTTTCAACTTCATCTCTAATATCACGATAATTATGTATTTCATGTCTTTTTCCAGGATAAATTTTTGTTTTTACACTGTGTCCTGTCTCTATGAGCCAATTAGAGACAGCGTATACTCCTTCTCCATATTGTCCAACCGGATCCTGGTCACCTGCTATATTATAAAAAGGAATTGATATCGGAACTTTTTCTCCCCATTCCTTTCCTACAATAACATTCATCATTTTAACAAAGTAATACAATGAGCGTATATTGCAAGGTGACGAGAAATTATTGAATGGATCATTCGCATGGTCTGCTACTACATCCGGATCTTCACAAATCCAGTCATTGTCTGTCTTCTTATTTTCGCAGCGTTCCGTCATCCACCCTAAAAGTTTTTCTAAATAAGTAAGGTCAATTTCTTCTCCCCTACCAGAGTCTATTTCCTTTTTCATTTCAAGTTCAAGCGAAGCTGCATTTGGATATATGCCGCAGGTTCCGCATAAAATCACACCATTAACTCCTTCTCCGTATTTGGCAGTATAACATCTTGCAATCATCGAGCCCATGCTGTGTCCAAATATAAAGTAAGGCAGGCTCAAGTATTCTTCCTGTACAATTTTACGAAGAGTATGTTCATCCTCAGCCATTGTCATATATCCCTTGTCTCCCCAATCACTCCAATTGCCGGAATCATACGCTGTTTTTCCATGTCCTACATGATCATCTGCTGCAACTACAAATCCAGCTTCATTTAATGCCAATATCATATGAAGATATCTGCGTGAATGTTCACCAAAGCCATGAACCAGTTGAACAATTCCACGAGGTTTACGAATCGGAGTATAAATCCATGCTTGTATTGTATCATTTTGATTAAAGGATTTGAAACTTTTTTCTTGAAATGACATAACGGCAATCCCCCTTGAAATATATTATTTCACATAGTTAACATTATATTGTTAATTATACCGCATTATTCCTGGTAGTTCAACGTTTACAGAATTTAGATTTTACTGCATCTTTTCTAATTTATTTTCCTTATAGAAATAATAAGCTACATATAAGAAACTTAATGTTGGTACAATAAATGATAATTGCAGCGAGCCTAATCTATCAGATACAAAACCCTGCATAGCTGGTAAAACCGCTCCACCAACAATTGCCATAACAATGATAGCTCCACCTGTTTCTGTATCACGTTTATCTTCTATGACACTTAGAGTATGTGCATAAATAGAAGCCCAACATGGTCCCATTAAAATACTAACTAAAATTGCCGCATAGATTGCAGTCATATTAGGCACTACAGTCATATATGCAATTAATACTGTCCCTATAGCTGCATACCATAATAATGTTTTTGTTGTTGAAAACTTAGATAGCAGATAACTGCCTAAAAATCTTCCGATGAACAAAGCTATATAGCTATATATCATATAATTGGATGCTATGCTTTCACTTAAATTATGATTAATGTTCAATGCCAATCTAATCGTAAATGACCATACACCTATCTGAACTCCCATGTAAAAGAATTGTGCAAGTACACCTTTTTTATATCTGCTGTTAGAAAATAACCTTTTTAAAGTTTCTCCTATATTATCATTGTCCTTACTTTTTTCATGTTCTACTACTTTATTATTAGGAAACTTAACAATTATGAAAAGTGCAAGCATTATGATTAAAACAACTAATATATATTTATAAGGCAATAAAGTTCTTTGTAAATTTTCCAATCCCAATTGTCTTGCAGCATCATTTCCAAGACCCTTAAGTTGAGTTTCTAATCTCTCTGCCCCCTGTTTAAATACTAAAAACTTTCCTAATGTAATACCAATTATACAACCAACCGCATTCAGGGTTTCACTGACATTCAATCTCCATGTTGCCTTGCCTTCAGGACCTAGTAATGAACTATAGGTATTAGATGATGTTTCCAGAAAACTCAATCCAACTGCTAATACAAAAATTGCAAATAAAAACATCCCATAAGTAGCTTTATGTGAAGCCGGGAAAAATAATAAACATCCTACAATATAGAAGGTTAACCCTGATACAATAGCCGCTCTATAGCTCGTCTTTTTTATTAACAGCGATGCCGGAATTGCAATTAAAAAATATCCGCCATAAAATGCACTTTGTACAAATGCACTTGCAAAATCACTTAACGAAAAAATTGTTTTGAACTGAGTAATAAGAATGTCATTAAGCGACGACGCCATCCCCCATAATGCAAATAACACAGATACCATAATAAATTGTAACATAGGTGTTTTTTTTAAATATCCATTGCCTGTAACCTCAAATCTATCATTTTCCATATTTTTAATTCCTTTCTTAACAATTTCACTATATAAAGTTAGTTTTCATTTCTTTGTTCAATATAATTATTAAATTCTTCTTTTGTAGGATATGAAGTTTGAGTCCCATATCTAGTAACACTCATACCTGCATAAATTGTTGCCATTTTAAGAGAACGTAATATATCTTTTGTATGAACATAATAATGTGAAAAACATCCTATGAATCCATCACCTGCACCAGTCGTATCTACTGCGTTCACTTTATTTGCCTTAATAAGTTCCTCATTACTATCATTTATCCATAGTAATCCTTTACTGCCTAATGTAACAATGACATTTTTACATCCTTTATCAGCAATATAATGAGCGCCTTGTTTTATATGTTCTATTGTATCAATCGGCTTATTTGTTAAAATTTCGAGTTCAGTTTCATTTGGTACAAAGAAGTCACATTTAAAAGCATAATTGAAGTCAAATTCTGATACAGCAGGTGCTGGATTTAGAAGAACTGGAATATGATTTTTATTGGCAAAATCTATTGTATAATAAACAGTTTCTAAGTTAATTTCTAATTGTAAAACAATTAAAGAACATTTTTTTAATTGTTCACCTGCCTCATCTATATCCTTAGGCAATAATTTTTTATTTGCACCTTTTATAATCAAAATACTGTTTTTGGAATCATTATCAACAAAAATAGGTGCCACCCCACTTGCCTGATCTTTTTCAACTTTTACAAAGCTGGTATCGACCCCATTATTTTCAAAATTTTTAATAGTATTCTTCCCAAAAAGATCATCACCAACTTTAGTTACCATCATGACATCAGATTTTAATTTTGCAGCTGCAATAGCTTGATTAGCACCTTTGCCACCACATCCCATTTTAAAATCCGGAGCTTCCAGTGTCTCACCTTCTTTAGGCATTCTATCTATATAACTTATTAAATCCACCATATTTGAACCAACAACAGCTATATCCATCACTAACACTTCCTTTACTATAATAAAATTAAACTTTTTAATATTAATATATTTCTCTACCTTTTTCCTGTGGTTACTTTAAACCTTTTTTGTTCCTGCGGTTTCAGGTAAATCAAACTTCCATTTTGTTTTGCAGCATTAAATCCTTCTGGCCTGCATGTTCCAGGAAGTACAAAAGCTGCAACTTTTTGATCTTCATTATACAATAACCATCTAGTAGCGAAATTAAAATCTTTTGATGAAAATTCAGTAAAAAATGTAACATCATCAGGCGAAGTCATTTCAAATGTTAAATCTTCCCCATACCTTTTTAAATTGTCTGCAAAGAATACAATTTCTGGATCATACATTTTTGGCTGGTTTAACATATTTAATTGACCTGGATGTTGCTTTAACTCCTCATTATACGTAAGCCATTTTTCTGTAGGATGAACATGTGCCGGTATTGATTCTCTAAGTGCAAAAGCTTCATTTGGTATGGTTTGGGTCAGCCTAGCATTTTGAACATATGCATAATTCATATGACACATATATTGTAGAGGCATAACCTGACACTCAGATAAATTTGTTACAGTCATTTCTATTATAATATTTGACTGACCCTTTCTTAAAGTAACACTAGGTTCAGCCAAATAATGATCTCCAAACCCTTTAGCATATTCTTTAGAACCTGATACCTTTACAAAATCATTGTCAATCTCAAGGCATGAACTATCCATTTTTGAGCAAGCCATTTCACCATGTAAAACATGTGTATCTTCAGGTGATGGGCATCCATTAGCCAGCAAACCGGAATGGAATGCAAAGCATCCATAAGTGTCTACAATTTCATTTGCATGATGCGGTATCTTAAACATATTTTTCATTCTCAAATCGCACCCATCAAATTCTAATCCCCAAATAATTTGTCCCATATAAGGCAATAGAGTTACTTTTCCCCTGCTATTTTTCACTTCAATCCCTTCAATATCTGATGGATATCTAAATAAAGTAACTTCAAAGTCATCCGATTTATAAATAACATAACTTTGTTCACTAAACATTTTTCTCCGTAAAAATATTTTATTCATTTAATGAGCATCCCTTTCTTTATTTAATAGCTTTAACAAAGCCTATTTAAATTAAAATCTATTTTATAATTTTCACTCCACAGCTTGCACCAATTCTTGAAGCACCACTTTTTATCATATCCATCATTTCCTCTTTAGAGTGAATACCGCCAGAAGCCTTAACTCCCATATCATCTCCAACAGCTTCTCTCATCAATTTAACGTCATGAGTTGTTGCACCTCCTGTTGAAAATCCAGTAGACGTCTTTACAAAATCAGCACCAGCTTCTTTAGCTAAAACACATGCCTTTACTTTTTCCTCATCTGTTAGCAAACAAGTTTCTATTATTACTTTAACCAGTTTATTTCCAGATACTTCAACTACTTTTTGAATTTCATTCTTAACATAGTCATAATTTCCCGACTTAAGTTGTCCAATAGATATAACCATATCTATTTCATCAGCACCATCTTCGATAGCAACTTTTGTTTCATATACTTTGGATGCTGTAGATGTTGCCCCTAGAGGAAAACCGATTACAGTACAAACGTGAACATCCGTATTTTTTAATTTTTCATGTGAAATTCTAACCCAGCCCGGATTAACACATACAGATGCAAAATTATAAGTTTTTGCCTCTTCAATAAGCTTCAATATATCATTCTCTGTTGATTCTGGTTTTAATAATGTATGATCAATATATTTACTCAATTCCATTTTAACTAATTCCTCCTTTGTTTACATTTATGATATCATCTATTGGAACAAAAGTAAATATTAAATTTTACTTTTGTTCTAATGGATATCTTATATAGAATTTATAAATAAATATTCACAATAAAAAATGAGTATCACACTAGTAATCTTAATATCACCAGTGTAATACTCACTATAAATATCAAATAATTTATTTGGCAAGCAATTCTTTTGCCGTAAATTGATCAGTTACCAGTGTACTGCCTATTCTCGAACTAAGTGCAACATGTAAAGCTTCAAGTTTTCTTTCTCCGCCTGCGACCAATATACCTTTCTTCTTTTTTTTAATGTCATTCAATTCTATTCCAACTGTTCTATTATTTATTTCTTCATTGCATATGTTGCCATATTTATCGAAAAAGCGTGAACATACATCTCCTACTGCATTCTTTTGAATTCTTCTCTTTTCTTCTTCATTTAAATAACCCAACCTAAATAAAAGAGCATCATCTTTAACTGTGCCAACAGAAAAAACCGCAATATTTGCTTTTTTCCCCAACTCTATTACTTCACTTATATGACTATCTTCTTCAACAATATTTTTTAATTCCGGCTTATCAAATATTACAGATAACGGCAGTGATCTTCCTTGTGCATGAAATGCATTAGTAAATAGTTCATTTATTTCTGAAGCATATGTATTAATGTTAGTATGACTTAATCCTCCTTTAAGCTGAACAACTTGAACACCTTTTAATTTCTTATCAATTAACTGAGTTGCTATTGCATACATAGTTGTTCCCCAACTTATCCCAATAATATCGTTATCTTTAACAATATCATGTAAATATTTAGCTGCTGCATTACCTATATATTTTTTTATCTCATCATCATTGTTTAATGGAGAATATGCTATTATAGCGTTATCCAGATTATATTTACTTTTTAAAGCAATTGATAAATCATCTGATATATCAGAAGGATCGTTAATTTTAATAGTTACATAACCATTTTCTTTAGCATAAGTTAAAAGTTTTGATACTGTAGGCCTTGAAATATTAAGTAGATTTGCAATTTCTTGCTGGCTATACTCAGAATAATAATATAATTTTGCAACATCTATACTTTGTCTGTCTCTACTTTTCTCCATATTTTATCTCCTAATTAAATTTATTCAAATATTTATATGTCATATAGAAATCCAGATAAAAAAAAACCCACAAATTATAAATACATATAAATATAATCTCTTAGGGAATTTTTCTTTACTATTTAATATTAAATTATAGAATTCATATTTAAATCATCGAATTGACTATATTTATGGTGCGGATAACAGGACTTGAACCTGCATGAAATTGCTTTCACTAGAACCTGAATCTAGCGCGTCTGCCAGTTCCGCCATATCCGCATATAAAATTAAAATGATAAACTCACGGTGAGTATTATACCACTTCGCCCTGCATGGTGTCAAGCTTACAAAATCAAAGTGCTAAAATATCTATTGCCTGCACTTTAATCTTATGTTATTATTAAAAAATCATAAATTGGATAATTTTAAAAGGGAGTAACTGCCTAATATGGTGATAAAGTCAACATACTGACCTTGTGGTCTGGCTTTATCGTGGCTGATTTCAGTCAAGTGAGACTTTTAATACAACTTTGAAATTGTATTATTGGTCTTTTTTATTTTGACATCAAATATATTACTCGTATTAAAACAATGTTCAATATATATAATAACTAAGAAGGAGGATTTATAAATGTCAATAATCATTAAAACAATATTCCTTGTAGTAGTAGCCGAAATGGGAGACAAAACTCAGCTCCTTGCCATGGCCATGGCAAGTAAATACAAAGCCTCACAGGTGCTTTTAGGTGTATTTCTGGCAACAATTTTAAATCACGGTGTGGCGGTTGTTATTGGAAGTTACCTAAATTCACTTATACCAATAAGCACTATAAAAATCGCCGCCGCTGCCGCGTTTATTATTTTTGGACTCTGGACACTGCGTGGAGATAAACTTGATGATGAGGAAAATAAAAACACAAGGCTTGGTCCTGTTGCAGCAGTTGCCATAGCATTTTTTATTGCAGAGATGGGAGATAAAACCCAGCTTATGACAATAACTCTTTCTGCACAAGTTAACAATGCTGTTCTCATACTTGTAGGAAGTACAATAGGCATGATGATATCTGACGGTATAGGAATACTTGGAGGTGCCTGGATGTACAAACACATACCTGAAACATACATAAAATGGGCTGCCGGAATTGTATTTATTTTGTTTGGAACAATAACGCTTTATGATTTTACACCTATTTGGGCAATGAATCCTCTTTACATAACAGCATATTTTATAATACTTGGATCACTCATATACGTATTCGGTGTAAAATTTTCCAACCGCAGCCAGTCAAATGCCTGTAGTATGCCTGCATCTCACAAAAAAATCGCAAGGCGCAAAATAAGATAACAATAAATGCTCCCCAAAATATAGGGGAGCATTATTATTTTCCTGCAGCTGAATTTGAATACAAGTTAAATACTACATTACCTCCCGACGTATATCCCTGTACATACACCGGATATTTAAAGTCATTTCTGAACTTGTAATCTATATTTCCATAATCGACAGTAGCATCCATTCCTTCAGCAACATAGTGAACCGGCATAGTATGATGAGTTCTTGCCGTAGAAGTCAATTTTGCCCGTTCAACAGCATTGTACAAAGTTGTTGAAACCTGGCATATTCCGCCTCCAAGTCCTGCTTCAAGTTTGTCCCCAATTATAACAGGAGCAGCCTGATACCCTTTTTGTGCAGTTCTCTCTCCTACTACATCATTAAAGCTGAACTCATTTCCAGGCATAACAACAGTTCCGTCTATAGCCTGAGTTGCAATGGATATATTGTTTGCCCTCTGTGATGATGATATGGATCCATAACTTGTACTAAAATTAGATACAAGTGTATTTATCTTTTTCAAATCGTCGGTTTTTATTGACGCACTAACAACTTTCATAGATGCTTTTACATTCAAATCTCCAACTGAATCACCTGTAATCTTGGAATAAAGCTGATTTTCAAGTTGTTTTTTATCCATATTCACACCACTTTTTTCAGGTGTTATGTTAAATCCAACTCCTGTCATGCTTATAGATGCGTTTACAGGATCTCGATCAACTTCAGATGCTATTTTGTTTGTCAGATTCTTTATATACTTTTTATCATAGGAAAAGCCAAGTTTGTAATTTATCATTTTGGGTTTTTTAATGAGCCTATATTTTTCAAGTATATTAACATTTTTTCCATAAGATAATGCCTTATTAACTGTATCTTTCACATCAAACTTTGCGTTTATATCCCGGTATCCAATTGTATAATTTCTATCTCCCGCAGATATATTAATCTTGTTGTCATTCATCTTCTCCACTACAGCCTTCTCTAAAATACTCTCAGCCTGAGCTTTGGTCTTACCAGATAAATCAAGATTTTGGATGGTAATACCCGGATATATACGATTATCCCACTGCTTTATATCCCTGTAATTATAAATCAAAAATCCAGTAATCACACTCACAATTACAATTAGAACAGACAAGATTCCAATTGTTAACTTTCTTTCTGCGAGTTTTCCAGATCTATTTAATCTTCTTGAGTTGTTTGATTCACTCACATAGCTCACCTTCCCTATAAAATTCACACATAGAATTATTATACTATACGGCAGTAAATTTTTATATACTACATAGTAAAGTATATGTAATTTTATGATATTATAAATCTATAATATATATTAAATCAATCTGGGAGGCAGAATAATTTATGAAAGCTGAAATTTTATGTGTTGGAACTGAAATACTTCTCGGCGATATAGTTAACACAAATGCCCAGTTTATTTCAAGAGAACTTGCTGATTTAGGAATAAATGTATATCACCAGTCCGTAGTAGGAGATAATCCCGAAAGACTTATGGAAGAGCTTGATAATTCTTTCAAAAGAGTTGACCTTGTAGTAACCTCCGGTGGACTTGGACCCACTCCAGACGATCTTACAAAAGAAATTGGTGCAAAATACTTTAAAAAGCAAATGATACTTGACGATTATACTGTTGAAAATTTAAAAAACTATTTTGACAAAATGGGAAGATCATATCGTAAGGGAAACAACCTAAAACAAGCTTACTTCCCTGAAGGATGTAACATACTTAGAAATGATCATGGAACTGCTCCAGGCTGTATTATAAATGAAAACGGGAAAATACTCATAGTTCTTCCGGGACCGCCAAGAGAAATACGTCCCATGTTTCTAAACTACGTAGTACCCTATCTGTCAAAGTATCAAAAGCAAACTATAAAATCAAAAGTTTTAAGGATATTCGGCATAGGTGAGGGTGAAATGGCTGAAAAAATCAAGGACATCATAGACAGCAGTAGAAATCCTACAATTGCACCTTATGCAAAACAAAACGACGTTACCTTGAGAATAACTGCAATGGCATCTTCAGAAGAAGCTGCATTAAAACTCATAGAACCCATGGAAAAAAAGGTTGAATCCATACTTGGTAACAAAATATATGGATATGGTGAAACTTCAATGGAAGAAGTTGTGGCAAAAATGCTTGTTGAAAAAAATCTTACAATATCAAGCGCTGAATCCTGTACAGGAGGGCTTATTGCTGCAAAGCTTATAAATTATCCTGGCATATCCTGCATATTCATGGATGGAGCTGTTACCTACAGCAATGAAGCAAAAATGAAAAGGCTGGGAGTAAAAAAAGAAACTCTCCAAAAATTTGGAGCAGTCAGCCCTGAAACTGCTGTTGAAATGGCCCTTGGAATAAGCAGGACTTCAAATACAGACATAGGAATATCGACAACTGGAATTGCTGGTCCTTCCGGTGGTACTCCCGAGAAACCCGTGGGGCTTGTATATGTTGGAATCTCTATAAAAGGTGAGACATTCGTTAAAGAACTACATATTTCAGGAACAAGAAATGTAGTTAGAAACAGAGCTTCCATATCAGCTTTGGATTTTCTAAGATTGAAATTAATTTCATTATAAAAACTTCGGAGGGGAAGGCTAAATTCCTCATCAGCTTTTCCCTCCGACACTTCCAAAATAATCACAGTATGGAGCAACAGGACAGTTGTCGCAATCAGGCTTTCTCGCCTTGCATATGCGTCTTCCATGCCATATAAGATAATGATGTGAAATGCTCCATTTATCCCGCGGTATATTTTTCATCAATTCTTCTTCAACTTTTCTCGGAGTACTTCCCTTGCCTATACCAATTCTATTGGACACTCTGAAAACATGTGTATCTACGGCAATCGCCGGTATTCCAAAGGCATTCGACAAGACAACGTCTGCGGTTTTCCTTCCAACTCCGGGAAGGCTCAAAAGTTCCTCCATTGTAGACGGTACTTCTCCATTAAAATCTTTCATTATGCTTCTGCTTGCTGCAATTATATTCCTGCTTTTGTTTCTGTAAAGCCCACAGCTTCTTATCTTGTCTGCAAGTTGATCTTCCGTAAGAGTCAACATCTTTTCAGGCGTATTGAAATCCCTGTAAAGTTCTGAAGTCACTTTGTTCACCCTGACATCAGTACACTGGGCAGAAAGTATTGTTGAAACAAGCATTTCGTATGGAGAATTGAATTCAAGTGCACACTTTGCATCAGGATAAGTTTCTCCAAGTATCTCCAGTATATCTTCAATATTCTTTCTCATTATTTTCATCACCTCGTTCAGAACCATATACACCCCTGTATTGTTCCGGTAAAAGTTCTGCTATTCCATGCATTAAAAAATCCAGCATTCTGTTCTCATAATCATGTTTTTTTTCATCCTTCTGTCTCTCCGGCAAATGGAGTTCTTTTCCTATATTCACAGTGACTTTAGCCGGACAAAACTTTTCCAACGACATATCATCACTGCTTATTGGCAAAAGCTTTTCAGTACAACTTATGCCAATAGGTACAACTCTTGCCTGAGTGAGCTTCTGTATGAGAACTACTCCCTTTTTTCCGTTGTTCATGGAAGCCGTCCTGCTCCTCGTACCTTCTGGAAATATAAGCACATTGCTTCCATCTTTCAAAGCTTTTACAGTCTTTGAAATAGCCTCCTTGTCCGCCGAATTCGGTTTTATATCTATAGTTTTTGTCATACTCATTCCAAGCTTCGTAAGCGGATTATTGTTCAACTTCTTACCTGCCACAAAAGTCAAATTCTCATTTTTCAGCACATAACCAAGCACAAGAGCATCCGAATTGCTTAGATGATTACAGACAAACAATATAGGTCTTTCTATATTGTACAAATTCTCCATACCTGATACATTTATATCAGCATATTTTTTAAGATAGCCGCTCAAAATTTTCTTTGACAAATATGCCACAAGATTTTTAGGAAGACACCCTATTATCTTTACCACAAACGGAGAAATCATAATAAATCCACCTTTCCTCAATAAACCTTACAATAAATACTTTTCTAATATAAATTATAGTTTCAAAAGCTTCAAAAGTCTATTATAATAATATTCTTTCCCTTTACACAAGCCCAAAACCGCAAATAAACAGGGAAAGGCAATTAAACTTATTGTCCTTCCCTGTCCAAACTCATTTAAACACTACTATATCATCATTTGATTGTATATCTTTTTTCTTTTTCCTGCATAATCCTTTATCTCTATAACTTCACAATCATTTCTATATATGATCCTTACAGGTATCCCAACCGCCGTACAGTCTGACGGAATATCCTTCAGTACAACTGCATTTGCGCCTATTTTTACCCTGTCTCCCACAACTATCGGTCCAAGAAGCTTTGCCCCGCTCCCAATAAATACATTGTTCCCAATTGTAGGATGCCTCTTGCCTGTTTCTTTACCCGTTCCGCCAAGGGTTACTCCATGATATAAGGTAACATTGTCTCCAACTTCGGCAGTTTCTCCTATCACAACTCCCATTCCATGATCTATAAAAAGCCCTTTACCTATTTTAGCTCCAGGATGTATTTCTATTCCTGTAAAAGCCCTCGAAATTTGCGATATCATCCTCGCAATAAAGAATCTTCTTCTTTTGTAGAAAAAATGTGCTATTCTATAGTGTATTAAAGCATGTATAAACGGGTATAACAAAAACACTTCCAGTGGGTTTCTAGCTGCAGGATCACTTTTCATGGCATTTTTTATATCATACTTTAAAAGTTTAAATGCATTCATAATAATTTTCTTACCTCCATATAATACAATCAAATTCCATTGGAATTACAACCCACAGGATAGTTTAAATTTAACTATATAATCCCATGGATAAATATTTTTCCCCTCCATCAGGTGCAACAGTTACAACAGTTTTTCCTTCTCCAAGTTCCTTTGCAAGCTTTAATGCTGCATAAACATTTGCTCCTGAAGATATTCCAACGAGTACTCCCTCTTCTTTAGCTACAAGTCTTGCATATTTAAATGCATCTTCATCGGTAACAGTCATTATTTTATCCACTATTTCATCTTTATATATATCCGGTACAAAACCGGCTCCAATTCCCTGTATTTTATGAGGTCCTGTCTGTCCCCCCGAAAGTACAGGCGAATTTGCAGGCTCTACCGAAACAACTTCTATATTCCCGTCATGTTTTTTTAGGTTCTCTCCCACTCCGATAACAGTTCCTCCTGTACCTACCCCTGCAACAAAAGCGTCGATATTCTTCAAGTCTTTCAAAATTTCTTCTGCCGTAGTCTCATAATGCTTTTGAGGATTTGCGGTATTTGTAAACTGCTGTGGTATATAAAAACCAGGTTTGTCTTTTGCTATCTCATACGCCTTCTCTATTGCACCTTTCATTCCTTTTGTTCCATCTGTCAGCACAAGTTCTGCACCATAAGCTTTTATGGTATTTCTTCTCTCGATACTCATTGTCTCAGGCATTACAATTATAACTTTATACCCTTTAAGTTTGCCTATCATTGCAAGGGCTATTCCAGTATTTCCACTAGTAGGTTCTACTATAGTATCTCCCTCTTTTATAAGTTCCTCTTTCTCTGCCCTTTCAATCATTCCAAGTGCAGCTCTGTCTTTTATACTTCCACCTGGATTGAATTTTTCAAGTTTCAAATATACGTCTGCTGCTCCCTCGCTCTTTAAATTGTTCAATTTTAAAAGTGGTGTATCACCAATAAGTTGTATAGCATTATCAAATATCATTTTATATCCTCCTAAAAATTAGTATTTATAAACATCTTTGCAAATATAAAAGCCCCGTCTCTATAATTTATTCATTATAGAGACGAAGCTCAAGCTCCGCGGTTCCACTCCAATTAGACTGATAGGTCTCCCCTTATTCGGTACAAAATTATACCTAATCATTATAACGGATGAATCCGATGCAGCCTACTGTAGTTTCGGTACATAACTCAAAAGGGCACTTCATTTAAAGCAAATTTAGAAATTTTTCAGCATTAAATTTCCTCTCTTGGAAATTTACTTTTAAACTACTTTCCTTTATCAAAGTCTTTTTCATTTCCGAGTAATTTACTATGATTTATATATTTATATTATACATCTACCTCTGTTTTTGTCAATAATTTTTTGATAATTTTTAATTCAAAAATTGGAAAAAGCAAAACATGTACGACTATAGTAGGTTTTATCCGGTTGTAAAACAACTTTAAGTGGTAAATCAGAATTAATCCTGTCAGGCAATGCCTGTGTTTCCATAGTTACGCCTGAATATTTTTCAAGCATTCCACTTTTAAGCTCGATTGACGGGGTTACCTTGTTGCAGGTATAAACAACTACGGATTCTTCTGTAGTCGTCATTGAAACTTTGATTCCTGTCTTTTCATTTAAAAGGACTGCATCGGCAAGTAAATTTTCAGGATCGCCATTTTTAAGTAAAAAAGCATGGTCTATTCCGCCACTTGCCAGCTTTATCTGCCTGTTGTCCATGTATGGTTCAATGTGATCTCTTATTAAAAGCTTGGTATCTAAAAAATCAAAAGCAGGCTCCCTGTTTCCCTGAAGAAAATTCCATGTTGGCAGCGTGGCTTCCTTTATTTCTGCAGCCTGTTCTGAATTGATAATCAATTTGTGATCCAAAATCGTGCCTTTTCCATCACCGTTTAAATTAAAATAAGTATGATTTGTAGGATTAAATAATGTGGTCTTGTCCGTTTTTCCACTGTATTCTATAATCCATTCATTTCTATTTGTCAGAGAATATACAATCTTAATGTCCATATTGCCAGGATATCCGCCTTTGCCATCCTCGTCCTGCGCAGTTAAAATTAGTTTTGCTTTTTCTTCACCGGTTAAGAATTCTACAGAATAAAAAATTGAATGCAGACCCACAGTTCCTCCATGTAAATGGTTGCAGCCTTCATTCTGTTCCAAGCTTAGCTTCTCGCCTTGAAGTGTACATCTGCCATCTTTAATCCTTCCTGCAATTCTGCCTATTAATCCTCCAAAGTACATTGGATTAGACTTGTACATATTCCAGTCTCTATAACCTAATACACGATTTTCATTTTTATTATTTCTATCAGGGAACTCCACTCCTGTAACTATTCCGCCATAGTTTAAAACCGATAATTTCATTTGTGCATCATTTATACACGTATATTCAATCACATCATGACCATAAAAGCTTCCTATTACTTTGCTCTCCACCTTCACTTTAAACAACCTCTTTCATTTAAATTTAACGGGGACGATACTTTTTTAAATACCGTCCCCGTCACAACTATTTGTCCTGTGCCACTCTTTTTACATTAGGATTTGTAAATATGTCCGATGCATCATCGCTTGGTGAAGAAAATTCACTTATTACAGCACCTTCACTTCCAGCCTGAAACCAATGTCTGGTATTTGGTGGAATTGTATATTGCTCGCCTTCAAGGAGAATATATTCTTTGGCAGCGGTGTAATATTTTCTATTTTTATCCGGTATCTTCAATGAAAGGTTGTCCATATTCACATCCGTCGATTCTACATATAGATAAACCTTTCCCCATCTGCATCTGAAAGTCTCCTGTTTTCCTTTTCCATCTATCGGCGGATGAAGATGTTCCGGGCAAGTCTGCCCTGGAAGAAGGACCATTTCTTTTGCACAATAACGATCATTGTTTACATATATAATCAGATTTAATCCCTCTTCATAAATATTGTCCAAGCCGAAGTCCGTACATTCCAAATTTTCAATCTCTTTTTTGTTCAAAGCTATATGAGCCTTCCTGTACATCTCCAGAACATTTTCTTTATATTCATCTTTTATCATATTCATATTCTCCTCTCTAATTACTAGACTACTCCATTATTTTTATAGATGATAAGTCGATATCTGCTTCTTCGCTTTCATCAATTTTTTTCTCTTGATCATTTGGATTTACCGGTCTTTTCAAAATTACAAGCATAATTGCAGTTGCAAGTGAACCAATCATAAGAGCGATAAAGAATTGAAGCGGATTACTCATTGTAGGCATCGCAAACATACCACTTGCAGGAATCTTTGAATCGCATCCCCAAAGCATGCTGAGTCCGCCTCCAATTGCTGCTCCAACTGCTGTAGATATTACGCAGCGAATTATATCATTCATGACAATCGGCAAACAACCTTCTGTTATTTCACATATTCCCATAGGGAAAGCCGTTTTCAAAGTCTCGACCTCTACCTTATTGTAGATATTTTTTCTGAATAGTTTTGAAATGAAGTATGCAAATGTCATACCGAACGGAGTTACCATAGATGCAAGAATCAGTACTGTAATAGGCTGATTGATACCTTCAGACTGCAGTCCAAGTACAAAAGCAAAGATAACTTTATTTACAGCACCACCATAATCAACTGATGCCAATATTCCAATAATAGCTCCATATAAGAACTTGGAGGAACTATTGAGTCCAGATACATAACTTGTTAAAAAGTCCGTCATTACAATAATAGGTGTTCCTATTATATAATACATTATGAGTCCTGACAAAAGCGATGCAATAAACGGAATAACCAAAGTTGGCATAAGACCTTCAGCCCAATCAGGCAGCTTTATCTTGTCTCTAATTAACTTTGTAATATATCCTGCAATATATCCTCCTACAAAACCTCCAAGGAAACCTGCACCTATTCCCTTTGAAATCATTCCAACAATAATTCCAGGCGCAATTCCAGGCTTGTCAGCAATTGAAAATGAAATACCTGCAGCTACAATCATAGGCAAAAGACCTAATCCATAGCCACCCATCGTTGTAAAACAGTCTGCAATACTAAATCCACTTTTTATATTCTCTATATTTGAACCACCCATAATATTACCTATTGCCAATAAGAAACCAGCGGCAACAACCAAAGGAATCAAATACGATATAGCAGTCATAGCATGCTTTTTTAAACTATTAATCATATAGAACGCCCTCCTTAATTACTTTTTTTCATTTATTAATTTTCAGTTTAAATCCAGTTCGGTTTGAAATAATTCTACAATCTCCTCAGGACTTCTGGCATTATGAAGCCTGTCAATAAAAGAAGTATTGGCAAGACTGACCGCTATCTCTGACATTTCATCCAATCTTTCTATATCGTTTTCATCGGATTTGACGGCAAATAGAATAATAAATTTAACCGGCAGAGAGTCCACTGCCTCCCACTCAATTGCCCTTTGAAGTTTCATTATACCTGTAACTGTCTGCCTAACATCACAAGACTTTCCATGAGGAATTGCAACCGAATAACCTATTCCTGTCTTTCCCTCTTTCTCTCTTTGCAGAACAGCATTTGTAAACGAAACTACATCTTTAATATATCCTTCTTCAAAAAGTCTATTTGAGATTTTTAAAATGGCATCAAATTTATCTTCTACTTCTATATCAAATAAGATCGATTTAGAATTCAATACTTTTATTTTCGACATTCGGCCTGCCTCCATTTTGATAGTGATAAATAACTTTTGAAATTTTTTTCACATCTTTTTCATCGAAAAATACGTTTACATAGACAGTGGGTACAGGCATCTCATTTAAATTCACAGTACTCAGCACTAAATCCACATCATTATCCTTTAAAAAATCCTGGACTTTGATAGCAGAAACAACTCCTACAATGTTCCATTCCGGGAATGACTTTACAACTCTTGCTCTAAGCAGATGTGAAGTTCCTATACCAGTTGAACACACAATTAAAACCTTTAAAGGCACCCTTAAACTTTCAATTACATTTTGAAAATAAATAGTCAGATATCCTATTTCATCTTCAGGAACTTCTTTTAAATCATAGTCTTCAATCATACTGTTTACTGTCTCACTCACAAGTTGATACGGTATCTTAAATTCCTTTTTTATCTGGCTTAGCAAGGGATTCTGCACCCTTATGCCATACTTAATTCTCTTAAACATAGGCTTTACATGAAGCAGCAGCGATCTAAACAGTTGAGAATCCTTGAAAAAATCTATCTTCATCCTGAAAGAAATTTTGTCAATCAAATTATGAACAAAATCCACATAAACAGATGACGGATTAGCCTCATAATCTTCTTTTTCATCTTTAATACTTTCATTGCTGTGTACAAATGATAAAAATGAATAAATATATTGAAGTTCATTAACCGGCAACGGGCTTTTTAAATATTCTTCAAGTTTTTTTTGAATAGACTTGGCAACTTTCAGCATTACCTTGTCTATCTTTTCTTCCTGTAAAATCAAATCTTCACTTTGAATACATCCTTCTTCTCTAAAACGTTTTATTAAAATGAGAATGTGTGTAAATACATTGATATAATACGGATCCTCTATTAAAAATCCCAATTTTTTTTCTGTATGATCAAGTATATTCTTTACCACTAATATATCTTCTTGTCCAAAATTTTCCTCCAGTAATTGAATACCTTTGCTGTCTATTTTATCAAGCATTTGAATCTCAAGGCTTTTTAGCAGCGCCCGCTCGCTAAGCTCAATCATTATCCTTTTACGAATAGATGACTCTTTTCCATCTATATAAGTTCCCGTCGTTGTTTTAACTAATTTTATATCATCTTCTTCGCTCAAATATTCTTCAATAATTTTAAAATCATTTACAATAGATGCCGGACCCACCAAATAATATTCTGATAATTTATTGATGGAAGTTTCTTTGGGAGATTGAAGCAGCAATTTCAACAAAATATCTTTTCTTCTTTCTTCTGCTGAAACAGATTTGCTATCCTGTTTCCCTTCAATATTTATAAAATTTTTAATATATTTTTCATAGTCTATCCTATAACCACGACTTGGAATATTTAATATAATATCATCAAAAGGTTTAAGTGAATCTTTTATAGATTTGATATCGCGATAAATCGTCTTATCAGCAACTCCCAATTTTTCAGACAATTGCTTTGCTGTAATAAAATCATCCATTTGAATTAAATAATCTAGCAAATTCTTTTGCCTCTTTGACAGTTGCAGTTGCATCTCTCTACCTCCTGATATTTAAATATTATTCGTCAAATTCAGAACATATTTCGACATCTTTATTAATAGAATAATAGTTTTCTATTAAATATTCAAATTTTTTTGCAAATATGTTTTCGATCTTATAATTTACTGTTCGTCTTCTATTTATTCACTATCTCCTCTACCTTTTTTACAAACTTATTTGGAGATTTGATAACCATTTCAGTAGGTACCTCAATAACCTTCTTTCCCTTAAATCTTTCTTTTCCACTTACTTTAACATCTGCTGCAATAATAACTACATCTGCTTCTTTAATATTTGCTTCTTCCAGTTTGTCTTTTGTTCCTATGGTTCCCTGAGTTTCCATATGAATAGTATGCCCGGCACTTTTAGCCGCTTCTATTAACTTTTCCTTTGCAATATATGTGTGTGCAATTCCAGCAGTACAAGCTGCTATTCCAACTATTTTCATAACTTATACCTCCCTTATGAGAAACATTTTATAATATCTTCACTGGTTTTTGCATCAATTAACTTTCTTACTGCTTCCTTTTTGCCAAGTTTCGAAGCTACTTCCGCCAACAAAAGCATATGATTTTCAGCATAATTTTTGTTGTTGCTTACGGCGAACAAAACAATTATTTTGACTCCCTTGTCATCAAGTGTTTCCCAGTCAATTTCATTATCCAATTTTGCAATCGCAACACCAATATTTACAACGCTGTCACTTTTGCCATGGGGAATGGCAATGTAATCGCCAATTCCTGTAATTCCCTGTGATTCTCTATAATATATATCCTTAACAAATGTTTCAATATTTTCAATGTAACCTGCACTTTTCAGTTCTTCAGCCATCATATTAATTGCTTCTTGCTTGTTTTTAGCAGGTAAATGCGGATTAATTATTCTCTCATCAAGCACATCAACCAAATTCATAATCAACACTCCTTGGTCCGACTAAATTTATTACAAATAATCAGTAAAATTTCACTTTATCTCCCGCATTAAATAAATCTATCTTGTGTGATGCCACTTTCTTTGACTCTTCAATGCATCCTGGGAACAATACATTTGGTTCACGTATTTCCGTGTTTCCGCCGTTCAATATTTCACGAAGTTTGTTCGCAAAAACAATTTTGATATCACTAGAAATATTAATTTTACAAATTCCCATTTTAACTGATTCAGCTATTTCCTTGTCAGGATTGCTTGATCCTCCGTGTAATACCAGTGGAACAGATACTTTGTCTTTTATATCTTTCAAAATATCAAGACGCAATTTAGGTTTAACATCCTTAGGATAGATACCATGAGCCGTGCCTATTGCAACCGCAAGTGAATCCACTCCAGTTCTTTCAACAAATTCTGCCGCCTTTTCCGGATCTGTATAAATAACTTCAGTAACTCCGCCTTCAACTGTATTGCCTGTATCTCCAATAGTTCCCAATTCTGCTTCAACCGATACACCTACTGAATGAGCTGCTTCTACCACTTTGTTTGTTACACTTATGTTTTCCTCAAATGGTAAATGCGAACTGTCAATCATAACAGAAGTGAATCCAAGCTGGATGGCATGAATAACTTGTTCATAGCTTGCACCATGATCCAAATGAATTGTAATTGGAACTTTGCTGTGATTGCATTCATACAATACTTGCGAAATGAAACTGTCTCTTAAAAATGACAATTCGTCTGGATGAATGGCCATTATAAATGGGGCCTGTCTCTCTTCTGCGCATTCCATAACAGCAGTAAGCAACTGACCTGAACCTGCATTAAAAGCTGGTACTGCAAACTTATTTTTCTGAGCTATTTCCAACATTTCTTTTCCTGTAATCAACATAATTATCATTCTTCCCTTCAACTTTTAACTGTGAGAATAAGTAATGTGTTTCTATACTCAAAGATTAACATTTATTCTTTATTTGCGGAATACTAAATGATGTCTGTAATATACAGACAAAAGCAAACATCTTCAAAAGATGTTTGCTTATTTACAGAACCTGTGTTTTCCAATTACCTTTATAAGCGGTCTGGACCATATCCACGAACTTGTTGCAGTACTTGGATTAAAATAATAGATAGCGCCTCCAGAAGGATCCCATCCATTAAGGGCATCTCTTGCAGCGTTTATTGAATTCTGCTCGAGGTTTGCGTGTATTTGTCCGTCAACTATTGCCGTAAAAGCACCTGGCTGATATATAACTCCGGCCACGGTTGACGGAAATTTGGGATCTCTCGTCCTATTGAGCACCACTGCCCCCACAGCTACCTGGCCTTCATATGGTTCTCCTCTCGCCTCTCCATTTATAAGCCTTGCAAGAAGAAGTTCATCCTGACTGTTTGCTTGAGATGTACCTGAAGATGAATTTGTCTTTATGGTAAGCCCCTTTAAAGTAGCATCTCCTGCAACTCCGTCTGCATTAAGTCCGTTCTTTGACTGAAAATACTTTACAGCAGTATATGTCTGATACCCATATACTCCATCAACCTTTCCATTATAATATCCCCAGTCTCTTAATTTTCTCTGTATCTGTGATACTACATCTCCTTTTGAGCCATAATAATACGATACAGCCTTTACCGCATTGTTATATGGTGCTATAAAAATGGAATTTCCTACATATGTAATCAAAAGTGCAATAGCCAGTATTATTTCTCTTTTAAACCCAGATATTTTTTTCATTTGAATGTGCACCTCTCATTCGGTATAAAATCAAACTAATTCACATTATTTATAAATATATATTGTGCATAAGCTATAAAAAAATACATAAAAAAGTCAATTTCAAACAAGTTTGAAATTGACTACAAAAATAGCTTTACGAATACGGCGACAATGAAAATCGCCGTACATATACATATAAAGGTCCACATTATAATATTCTGAGCTCTATTATTTACCTTGCTGCCCATTACTTCCCTGTCACCTGCAATTTTTATTATAAAAACAAGCATTATACAGCATAAAATACCTGCCGCTGTTTGAGCTGCAAAAATAATATGAAAAAGATTTTTTTCGGACATCAAAACCACAATTGCACTTGCAGCAACAATCAATATAAATATTGCCAAAAACACAGGTGCCTCTTTTAACTTTCCATCCTCACCTGTTTCAAAACCAAAAGCTTCACAGATTGAAAATGCAGTACATCCAGGTATTACAAGACATCCAAGAAACGAAACACTGAACATTACCGCTCCAAAGACTACATTGTAATTTTCAGACAGCGGACTGAATATCAAAGACATTTTATATATTGTATCCGGCATTATACCGCCTTTTCCAAAAACCTCAAATGAGCATATGACTATTATAAAATCCAGTATTATTGCAACAGCACTGCCTGTATAGACTGCAACCCTTTCATAGCCGTAATCTTTTACAGGTATTGCCTTGTTTACAAAAAAATACTGCATGTAAAATTGCATATACGGAGCTCCAACCGCACCTACTACAGCAATTACCATCATAAGATAACTGCTGCTCAGCTCAAAATTTGAATTCATCATCTTAGCGCTTATAGAACTAAAATCCGGCTTCAAACAAAATATTAGAACTATATAAAAGAAAATACCAATCTGGAGTATAATAAAAACTTTTTCAAATACCCTGTATCTGTTTTTTGCAAGCGCAATTAAAATTACAGCGGTGGCAGCGGCAAAAACTCCAATATACTTGCCTGCCCCTATAAGTTCCATTGACTCTGCAATTCCCGAAAAATTTGCAACTGCAGAACATATGCTTGAAACAAAGAGAATACTCATTGCAATGAAAGACATCTTCACACCGAAATTTTCCCTTATAAGATCTGACAATCCCTTTCCAGTGGCCACCGCCATTCTGCTCATCATTTCCTGAACAACAATCAGAACTACCGCCATTGCAACAAGTTCCCACAATATTGAATATCCATATGACGAACCAAATACTGAAAAAACATTCAAGGCTCCCGCATCATTCAAAATTGCAGCTGTCGTAACCCCCGATGCAAAAACACTAAATGCAAGAATCGACCCGTTTTTATTCTTCATCTCATCATTGACCCTTTCTATACTACCTTCTTTAACTTCTTTCTCCAGCTTGGCATAAGTATTTTCTCAACTATATCATTCATTATAACTATTCCACAGAGTTTTTCACTGTCATCTACAACAGGTACCGAAAGAAGATTGTACTTTGTACAAATTTCTATGGCATTTTCTATATTCTCATTGTGATCTACTCTTTCAACTTCGAGGAACATTATATCCTTAAGCCTGCAGTCTAAATCTGAAAGTATAAGATCTTTCAAAGATACTACTCCCTCTATCTTTCCATTAGAATCGGTAACATAAATGTAATGCGAAACTTCATCATCCGGATTTGTTTGCCTAATTATATCTATAATCTCACCTACAGTTATATTTATATTAAAGGATATAAAATCCGTATTCATAATGCTTCCTACAGTTTCATCCTTGTAATCCATAAGTGATCTTACTTCCTCCGCATCCTCTTTCTTCATATTCATGAGTATGTTCCATGCAGTTTCGCTGTCTACTTCATCAAGCATATCCGCTATTTCATCATTAGGCATATTCTGCAGGACTTCACTTTTCTTGTCCTGACTAAGATTTTCAAGAATATCAAGCTGCATGTCAGGCTGAATTTCTTCAAGCGTATCTGCTGCAAGATCCCTGTCAAGGCTTTCAAATACCTTCTTTCTATAATTAACATCCATATCTTCAACTATATCGGCAAGATCTGCAGGATGAAGTTTAGACAATTTTTTATATGGAACAGAGAGCTTTAAATTTTTGCTCACCATTTCGAGGGATTCTACACTGTCCCATACTATAAGACTATTTTCAAGCCTTTTATTCAATCTTTCACAGAATCTCTTCATAAGTTTCTCTATTCCAAGTCTTCGCCCAAGAGCCATAACTCCTGTATCAACGGCCACGACTCTATATTCTCCAGCCATTTCGGTAATTCTCAAGTCATTGACTCTTACAAGCTTTTTCCCATTTATATCTACTATCTGCCGGTCAAGAAGATGCTTTGACAATAGATAAGAGTACTTCTGAAGCATAATATCCCTTATGCCTTCACCCCTTATTATTATCCTGCCTTCATTTTCATAGAAATTAATATTTTTAAACTCGCAATTGGATATTTCCGAACCATTTTTTATCTGATATGCTATTGCTCTTGGCATTCCAAGATCAGTTGAAACATAGACATCCCATAGCTTGCCTACGAACTCATTCAACTCATTGTAGACTTTTTTATGAAGAACACTGCTGAGGAAGAAACTGGATAATTTTTTCATGAATATTCCTCCTTCTTTGGATACACAGAGAAATATCATGAATATTAACTAAAGAAATTTGAACTGAAGTGAATTCAAAATATTTTTCCGTATATCAAATATTCTGTTTTGTTTTGTTAAATCACACCGACCTCCACAAGGGTCAATATCCATTTAATATACACCACCTGAAAAAATATTTTAAAAAATTTAAAAAAGAACCTTTGTTAGGTTCCTTGAATACTGTGTGAGTTTTGGCACTATACAACTTTGGAACACGCCAACTATACTACTAATAATTATAATACAACTACATCAAAATACAACCCTAAAATATAATTTTCCCACGTACTGCATTCAAAAATACATATCTCCTATAGGCCGGTCACGTTAATCGTTTTACAATATCCATTATATGTTTCACTCCATTTTTAGTGTTCCCGTCTGCAGGATAAATACATCTCAAAATTACAGTTTATTTCTTCACCTTCCAAAGAGCATAAATAAAAGTACATACTAAAACAAGATCCCCGATTATACTTTCAGGAAAAATTCTGAACCCTACAATGGATCCAATATTCTCAGCTATTACGAAAACACATGCAAAAGCAAGCATATAGAAGCCAATTTTATTTACATACGACATCTGCAAAAATACAAGCGACCCAAACAATCCCGCAGTTGCAATAATTATATAAGTCCAATATATTCCTATATCATATTTGAAAAACATCGTATACCCGAAGTTATCAACTCCAGTAACGTATACATTATATTTCAAAACTTCAAACATATAAACCGCAGCCACTACAGCCGACATAAGAAATATGTAGTTAAAATTTACATTGTTCTTTCTCATAAATATGTAGAAAGAAATAAATATCAAAATTGCACCTGCCGGCAAATTTAAGAAATACGGCAATTTCAGCATGTACAAATATGTCATTTTATGAGCCAAAAGCATTATAAATATACAAACATACCTCAGCAAAAATAAAATTATACACACACTAGCTACAATTTTAATCTTGTTTGGACAAAACCAAACCAGATAAAGCAAGTAACACAGCAATATAAACACAGCTGGTAGAATAAAAATATAAACATCAAACAACATAAACAAACCTCGCCTTTCAGTGCTATATTAAATATTACTACCTATATTCAGTTTATATTACAATTATTTTTATTCGCCTATTTTACCCCTAGTATTTTAAGTCCCCCCTGAATACACTCTATATCAAGCGGGAAATCAGGTCCTCTCTCCCCATCTATGTCAGTTACTATATCTTCATCACATTCAATACTAACCCTGTCAGTTTTAAAATATATAAGTCCCGATGTATTTTCAAGATGATCCCCTCTTATCATTTTTATGAACAATGCAATAAGATCTTTTATAACACAGGCTTTAACTATAATTACATCAAGTTTTCCATCATCAACTTTTGCTTTGTAAGCAAGATTGAGATTTCCTGCGGTCTGCCCATTGAACACAAGTATTAGGTACATATCTCCATCAAAAACATCATCTTCGGATTTAACCTTAACTTTGATCTTCCTAAGATTTGTAAGTTGTTCCATTCCCTTTATATAATATGCAAGCTTACCCATGGTATTTTTGAGATTTACATCTATTTTTTGGGACACATCTGTAAAAAGTCCCGTACTTGCTACATTTATAAAATATTTATCGTTCACCTTTCCTATATCAACAGATTTGGGTGTACTTTCAAGTATCTGTCTGCATGCTTTATCCAACTTTTGTGGCATACCTATAAACTTGGCAAAATCATTGGCTGTACCAACAGGAAGGATTGCTATAGGCATATCAATACCCATTTTTTTTATACAATTTACTACATTGTCAACTGTTCCGTCACCACCAGCCACCAAAATGTACTTGTAACTTTCATCTATGTCTGAAAAAGCCTGATCTATTTCATATCCGGAGCCTATTCTAAAAGGTACAACCTCATACCCATATTGCTGATGAATCATAATAATTCTATCTATATGCGAAATTATCACACTCTCACCTGCATACGGATTATAAATAAACTTCACCTTATTCATCTAATTCCCTACTTCCACAATAAACTTAACTTGTTGAAATTTTAACTATTATATTATATCATTACACATAACAAATCCACAAGATTGCTGGAAATAATCTTGTGGATTGTATGAATATCACATTTGCCTAGTTATGATATCAGTACATGGAACTTTCCTGCTGTGAAATGCTTGAAAGTGCTCCCTGTGCCTCATGATCGCATTTTGGATCTACTGCAAGATCACCAAGAGATACGACTCCCATTAAATTTCCATTTTCTACAATGGGAATTCTTCTTATTTGTCTTTCGCTCATTATTCTGGATACATCGCATATATCCATGTCCGGTGATGCTGTTACAGGATTTGTTGACATAATATCTCTCACTGACTTTGTCTTTGAATTATAACCTTCTGAAGATGACCTTATAGCTATGTCCCTGTCTGTTATAATTCCAATTACATGATTGCCTTCGCATACAGGTACTGATCCTATATTATGCTGCTGCATAAGCTCTGCAGCTCTTTCTATTGTGTCATCAACATTAAGGCTCACTACCGACTTTGTCATTATATCTCTTACTTTCATCGAAAATCACCTCTTAAATTTATTTTCATCATCATTATTATGTGCCAAGAGATCATTTTCTTGCATGTAAACTACTGGATATCTTTTACCTTTTGTTTTACACTTATAACAATTACAACTATAAGTGCCAAAAGTATTATCGGTAGGAAAAATTTTATAGAAAACGGTCTCATCATATTATGACCCATAAATGAATATGCAGCCATTTCAGGTAATATTCCAAGCAAAGTACCAAAAATAAAGTCCCTGTACTTTATTTTGGTGAGTCCCGATGCAAAGCTCAACCCATCAAAGGGAAATATAAATGACAATCTCATTACAAGCATGATTTTAAAACCATGCTTTTCTATATTGTCATCAAGTTTTATAACTTTTCCCTTTATAATCCTGTCTACAAAAGATTTTCCAAAGGTTTTTGCGATAAAAAACGCCACAGTTGCAGATCCAAAACATCCCACCATATTTAAAATCAAAGCTATATACGGCCCATATATAAAACCAGCTATAATAGACATAATCGACGATGGAACAACAAATAAAACCGGCTTGAAAGTATATATTATAATAAATACGAATGCAGAAAATCTTCCATAACTTTTTATGTAATTTGCAAGAGTGTGAAACTTTATATGTCTAAACTGTGCGCCATACTTGAAAAAAACAAATATCAGTATAGCCGCAAGTATCATGAAAATAAACCATTTAATCTCCGATTTACCTTTTTCGATATTCATAAAAAACAACTGCTTCCATAATAAATTTAGTATAATTACATTTTAATCTTTATATATTCTAATTATACTATAAAAAACTTCAGTTTAAATAATATCGATTTTTCAATAAATACAGTTTATTGAGATTATTTTTACAAAAAATTTATAATAGAACACTTACTCTTATATATAAAATGCGTTATAATGAAGTATAAGCTGTTAATATTATCTTGATTCAGTATTTGATTTTATATTTTGTTTATAGGGAGTGATAACAGTGGCTAAAATAGCTAAGAGTTCCGTGCCTAATGCATTTACATTGGCGAATCTTGGCTGTGGGGTAATGTCTCTTATGATGTCTTTTCAAGAAGAATACAAGTTAGCTGGTCTTTTTATTTTACTTGCTTGTTTAGCAGATAGATATGATGGCAGGGTCGCTAGATACCTGAACGCATCCAGCGAATTGGGTAAAGAGTTAGATTCTCTTGCAGACTTGGTATCATTTGGAGTTGCACCCTCAGTATTAATCTTTAATCTTTATAATTTTTCTCTTCTAGGATTGCCCGGCTATATACTTGTTCTAATTCTTCCACTGTCAGGGGCTTATCGACTAGCACGATACAACATAACCGAATTTGATGGAAAATTTTTTGGAATACCAATAACTTTGACAGGACTGTTTATAGCATTATTTTGTCTCATAACATTAAGAAACCCAATACACATGGATTTTGCTATATTGCTTACTATAGTTCTTTCTTATCTTATGATATGTAATCATAGATTTAAAAAGTTTTAACAATGCGGGTATTTTCCCGCATATTTTTATTCATTGTTATCATCATCCTCTTCATAAAGCTCATCCAGATTATTCAGAAACAATTCCTCGTTTATTTCATTTTCCATATATTCTGTTTTTATTTTGTCTTTAACAAGCCTGGAGTGCAAACTGCAGTAATCAGTATAATAAATTCCCGACTTATCAAGAGTCTTTATTACATTGTCTATAGTTCCTCCAAGTTTATTTGCTCTATCTATAGCCTCTCTTACATCCTTTTTGTGAGCCAATGCAACAGAATTAAGCTCATTTGCTCCTCCTATCATAAGTCTGTAACAATTTGTAAGCTTACTTAAAATTTCAACAAGATTACTTATATCGCAATAATAATCGTCTATTACCTTTCTATGAGACATATACATCCCCTCTTAAATTATTAAATCATTTCAGGCTCAAGCCTTGTTTCAATATCAAACATCTCATTGAACAACTTACTCTTGGTATTAAATCTAACTAAAGTTTTCTGAAATTGACTGCTGTCCAAATAGAAAATAAGTTGCCTTTCGTGAAACAAAATTCTTTTAAGACTATTATTTAATTTATGGGAATGATCAAGAGAATCTGAAATTCTGAGTATTGCTATAAGATACTTTAGCTCTTGCTGTACATTTCTAGGATACTCTATTATGTTCTTGTCTATGCTTCCCCTGTGACTCGACGCCACCACTGCAAGACAGCCCCTAAGCTGTTTAGGTACACTATCCAGTATTGAATCGTTTAGAATTATATATCTCGTATGTTTATGATGCTTAACTTTGTTTATAAACCATCCGATATCGTGAATCAGTGCACTGCAGCATAAAAGATTTCTGTGCGCCTCACACAAATTGTGCATTTTTCTTGTCTCATCAAACACCGCTGCCGCAAAAGAAGCTACCTTGATTTCATGATTCATCACATTTCGTATGTCATATTTTTCTCCAAGGTGAACTGCAGATTCAAAATTAAAATAGTTGCATATATCAAGCATTGAAAATCTCCCATTAAATAATTTATATATTATATGACAGGAGATTTACATTTATTATTTATATACTTCATCCAAGTACTTTTTTCTTCAATTCAAGTCCCTTTTTAGTAGTGGCCAATCCTCCGAGAGCAGTTTCTCTAAGTTCACACGGCATACGCCTTCCTACATCATGCATTGCATCCACTGTGTCATCAAAAGGTATCCTGCTTTCAACTCCGGCCATTGCCATATCTGCTGCAGCAGCGGCATTTACAGCCCCAAGGGCATTCCGTTTTGCACAGGGAATTTCTACAAGTCCAGCCACAGGATCGCAAACAAGTCCAAGTATACATTTTATTACGATTGCAGCTGCATCAAGTGCCATTTTGGGAGTTCCCCCCATCATCTCAACTACAGCTGCAGATGCCATTGCAGCCGCCGAACCGCATTCCGCCTGGCAACCTCCTTCGGCACCTGCAAGGGATGCCTTTTTTGCTATAATAACTCCAACACATCCTGCCGTAAGAAGATATTTCGCAATATCATCATCACTTTTTTTCAACTTTTCTCCTGCAGTTATTAAAACAGCCGGCAATATTCCACAGGACCCTGCTGTAGGAGATGCTACTATTCTTCCCATTGCAGCATTTACCTCCGAACAGGAAAGTGCACGTGCCATCATTTTCAATGTAAAATCCCCCGTAAGGCAATTTTCGTTTTTTATGTATTCGCTTAACTTGTATGCATCCCCACCTATAAGCCCGCTTATTGAATTTACCTTTTCATTTATCCCCTTTTCTGCAGAATTTCTCATTATCTCAAGATTTTTCTTCATCTTATTTATGACCTTGTCCTTGGAAATTCCACTTGATTTGCTCTCTTCCTCAAGAGAATACTCCCATATTGAAACTTTTTTCTCCATACATATTTTTAAAAGTTCCTCTCCACTGCTTACCATATTACGCCTCCTCCAGTTCGGGATTTATCTTTATAATTTTTATGATGTTTGAAATTTTTCCTATCTCAAATACAAGTTGCTGTGTTATAAAATCATCCAGTTCAAAAACCATAAAAGCAGTCGAACCTCTGCCACTTGTTCTGTAGACCCTCATAAAAGCTATATTTATATCATGTTTATACAATACATCGCATACATTTTTAACCATTCCCGGAACGTCATAATGATTTATGAGAAGCGTAGGATAGTTGCCTGTAAACTCAACTTTATCTCCGTTTATTTCATTTACCAGTATGCTGCCTCCTCCTATGGAAGCTCCCATTATATCAATTTTGCTGCCATCCTTTTTTGTTATAACAAATTTTACCGTGTTTGGATGAACATCTCCCAGATCACTTTCTATAAATGCCAACTCAATATTTTGCTTTTCCGCTATCTCAAGAGAGTTCCTAAGATTTTCATCCCATGGATTCATTCCTATTATACCTGCTGCAAGAGCCTTATCCGTGCCATGACCCCTGTAAGTTTTTGCAAAAGAACCATGGAGATAAAACTCCACCTTTTTTATATCCCCTCCACATATGATCCTTGCAACCTTTCCAAGTCTTGCAGCACCTGCTGTATGAGAGCTTGAGGGTCCTATCATTACAGGACCTATTATGTCAAAAATTCCATACTCTCGCATGTAAATCACTCCTTATTAAATAAATAAATTTTATTAATATCTGTAAAAACAGCTTCCTCCAATAAACTCCCTGAGTATGGAATTATCAGGTACAAGTTCCTCATCAACATTTTTAAACAAACTCAAGAATCCCACAAGTCTGACAGCCTGCCAATATACACTACTCGATTCCTTTATTTTAAGAAGTTGCTCAAGTGCATATTTTTTGAGAACGCAGAGCTCATATACAAGAGTTGAATTGAACATTACATCTGCATTTTCCTGAAATACAAAAATATTCTTCTCTTCTCCTTTTCTTATAGAAGGCCACATTTTAAGAGTATCTTCTGCATTATATCCTCTTGATATATAATCTCTCACTATTCTTCTTATTATTCTTACATCAGTTGTCGCTATCCTGTTATGATTATCTACATTAAGCTGTGTAAGAGCACTTATATATATCTTGAACTTGTTCTCTGGTGCTATGGCAGATGTAAGTATATCATTCAATCCATGTATACCTTCTATTATTATAATGCCCTTATTCGGGAGTTTGACTTTCCTGCCCTTCCACAATCTGCATCCCGTTTTAAAATCAAATGATGGTATTTCAACTTCCTGACCTTTCATAAGCATTTCGAGATGCTTGTTAAAAAGCTCAAGATCCAATGCATATATGGACTCAAAATCATAATCCCCGTTTTCATCTTTTGGAGTATGCTCCCTGTCTACAAAATAATCGTCCAGTGATATTGGCAAAGGCTTATATCCATTAACTCCAAGCTGTATTGCAAGTCTCCTTGAAAATGTAGTTTTCCCGGAAGATGTAGGCCCTGAAATTAAAACTACCTTAACAGACCTTCTATCAGTTATCATATCTGCGATATATCCTATCTTTTTCTCATGCAGTGCCTCGGCAACCCTTATCAAATATGGCATGTCACGAGTATCTACTTTGCAGTTCAATGAACCCACATCGGAAATTTCAAGTATATTGTGCCACTTTTTCGTCTCAATAAATATTCTATTAAGTTTTCTGTATTGTACTACTTCCGGAATAATTTCCGACTTTTTTGCATCTGGATAAAACAAAAGAAAACCCGGCGGGTAATAACGAATATCAAATGATTTTAATACTCCTGTAGAATATGCAATAGGTCCATAAAAGTAATCATATCTTCCTTCAAGTTCATAAAGTTCAACATATTCTTTTTTGGATTGTTTCAAAAGTTTTACTTTGCCCTCCATATCATAACTCTGAAATATATCAAGTGCTTTTTCCTTTGAAACCTTAACCTTGTTTATTGGAACATCCCGGTCTATTATATTGATCATGGTTTCTTTTATTTTTTCCACATCTTTACTTTCAAGCGGCAGATCCTTTAAAACCTCTCCATACACCGCTTTTCCAAGGGCATGCTCTATTATGACCTCCGAGTGTTCAAACGCTTCATGCACTGCTTTCACAAGAACGAATTCAAGAGTTCTTATATAAGTCATGTTTCCAACATCATCCGATGGATCCATCACTTCAAAATTTCCACTTTCATTCAAAGTATCCGTAAACTCCATATATCTTCCGTTTAATTTTGCAATGATCCCATTAATATCCTTATTAAAATTTTCTCTATATATTTTGTATAAAACCGTTCCCTTTTCAGCATAAACGGTCTTACCATGTATTTTTAATTTCAACTTTGGATTACCTGCATTTAGCGCAGATGTACCACAATCAACGTTATGCTTAAGTTTATCCATTTGTTTCATCCCCCCACTTTTACCTATGCTATCATTATACGTCATGATTGAACAAGAATGTGATATTTTTAGTCATATTTTTATAATTAATGTTAAACATAATATAGAGGTGATTTTCTGTGTTGATTATAATTTTTAGAACGATAATACTTTACATAGTCGTAATTGCTGCAATGAGACTTATGGGTAAAAAGCAAATAGGTGAAATGGAGCCCTTTGAACTCGTTGTTGCAATAATGATATCGGATCTTGCCGCCGTGCCAATGCAGGATACTAGAATATCCGTGTTCAGAGGCATAATACCTATAATTACCCTGTTGTTTCTTCAAACATCCATTGCACTAATGCAGCTAAAAAGCCATAACCTAAGAATTCTCTTCAGTGGGAAACCCACCCTTCTCATAGACAAGGGAATCTTAAAATTTTCCGAACTCAGAAAAGAGAAGTTCAATTTAAACGATCTTCTTGAAGAATTGAGGCTTCAAGGATATTACAATATATCGGATGTAGAATATGCTGTCCTTGAAACAAGCGGTAAACTTTCTGTAATACCCAAAACAAATCTATCACCTGTAACAAAAGAAGACATGAATGTGAAATGTTCTCAGGACACCCTTCCCATAACACTCATACTGGATGGGAAAATCAATTTCAAAAGTCTTAAAATAATAAAAAAGAATCAAAACTGGTTAAAAAACACACTGCAGAAAAACAAAGTAAATTCGATACAAGATGTGCTTATAGCCACATTGGATTCAAAGGGTAAATTCTTTTACCAATGTAAAAATCCAAAAAATTAGTATGAGAAAGGAGATGTGACAATATGAAAACCTCAATAACATCCATAGTTATATTTGTATTGATGACAATATGCACCTTTTTATCTGTAAACTACCTGAAAGCAACGGTCAGGAAACTTGATTATTCTGCCGTTAAAGTAGAAAACTTTTTAAAATCCAACTCCTTTGAACATGCCGATAAAGCCCTTTCAGAGTTTAATAAAAAATGGAATAATTACTGCTACAAAATATCTTTATTTACAAATCATAATGAAATTGACGATATAAACAGCCAGCTTCAAAATTTAAGCCAGAACATAAAATATAAGAACAAGGAAGATTCAATGATTTCAATAAATACAATAAAAAGCATACTTGCAAGCATAGACGAAATGGAAAGAGTAAGTATATATAATTTATTCTAATTCAAACAAATTAACAAAATCCATAAAATAATTTATAATTAAACTGTAGAAAATAAACATTTTATAGCTTATAATATATTATAGAAAATAACATTATTGTCCCAGTGGGATTTTATATGTCCCTTTTCGGATTATTTTATGCTATTTTGTAAAACTAAATGAAAATTAAATAAATTGTGGAAGGGTGGAATACAAATGGCATTAGTTACTACAAAAGAAATGTTTAAAAAAGCTTATGCTGGAAAGTACTCTATTGGTGCTTTCAACATCAATAATCTTGAAATACTCCAAGGCGTAATTCGAGGTGCAAAGGCAAGAAATTCTGCTGTAATTGTTCAATGTTCATCAGGAGCTATAAAATATGCCGGTCCAAAATATATAAAGGCAATGGTAGATGCTGCAATAGCTGAAACCGGTGTTGACGTGGCACTTCACCTTGATCATGGTCCAAATTTCGATACAGTAAAAATGTGTGTTGAAAATGGATTTACTTCAGTAATGTTTGACGGTTCTCATTTCGATTATGATGAAAACGTAAAAAAGACAAAGGAAGTAGTTGACTACGCACATGCACATGGTGTAGTTGTAGAGGCCGAACTCGGAATACTTGCAGGAGTTGAAGATGACGTATCTGCATCAGAACATATTTACACAGATCCTGAGCAAGCTGTAGATTTCGTAGGGAAAACAAATGTTGACTCTCTTGCAATAGCTATCGGAACATCTCATGGAGCATTTAAATTTCCACCAAACTTTAAACCCGCTTTGAGATTTGATATACTGGAACAGGTACAGGAAAAATTACCTGATTTTCCAATAGTACTTCATGGTGCTTCAGCTGTAGATCCTGAAGCTGTAAATACCTGCAACAAATACGGGGGAAAAATAGCAGACGCTAGAGGAATTCCTGTAGACATGCTTAGAAAGGCATCATCAATGGCAGTATGTAAAATAAACATGGATACAGATCTTAGACTTGCCATGACTGCCGCTGTAAGAAAAACTCTTGCAGAAAATCCTGAAGTATTTGACCCAAGAAAATATTGTGGGGCAGGAAGAGACTATATACAAAAAGTCGTAGAATCAAAAATAGACAATGTATTAGGCTCAGCCAATTCATTAAATTAGCTATTTAGTTAAACCCCATTTAACTAAAATTAATAAAAACTTAAAATAAGGTTAGCTTCTTTCTATAGAAGTTAACCTTATTTTATATAAAAGTTATTTATGATATAATTCAAACTAGCAATACATTTAGAAACGAAGTGATTTTATGAAAGAGTTCGAAACCAGAATAATAAAAATAGATATAGAAGATGTAAAAAGCAGACTTAAATCAATGCATGCTTCAAAAGTCAAGATGGAAAATCAGATAAACAAAATATATGATTTTCCCGATAATCGACTTATAAGACAAAAAGGATATGCTAGAATCAGAATAGTGGATAATCTTATGAATAATTCAAATGAATATTACATGACTACAAAAAAACTTATATCACAAGATACATATAAAATAATGGAAGAAAACGAAATCCTTATATCCGATGAAAAAGCCGGCGAGAAAATTTTTAAATCTCTTGGGCTTGAACTTAAACAAAGTATAAAAAAATACAGGGAAAGTTATAAATACAAAAACAGCCTTGTAGAAATAGATATAAATGATAAATCTTTTTGTCCCTTTCCATATATTGAAATTGAAACAAAAAGCAATCAGGAGCTTAGAGAAATAGTCGGTTTTCTAGGTTATACACTGGAAGATACTACATCGGACACCATATACGATATAATGCGCAAAGAAAGGTAATCTATAAATATGTTTGGTTATGTCACCCCATATATTCCTGAACTAAAAGTAAAAGACTATGAAAAATTCAAGGCATATTATTGCGGACTCTGCAAATCAATAAAATACAACATAGGAAATGTTCCAAGAGCATCACTAAACTACGACATGACTTTCCTTGCAATACTTCTCGATGGATTGTATCAAGATAAATCAAAGTATAATAGGAGTCTTTGCATGATTCATCCAACTCGCAAAAAAACATGGATTGAGGATAACGATCCATTGAAATATGCAGCTTTTTGTAATGTATCACTTGTTTACTACAAACTTCTTGACAACATAAATGATGATAAATCTGCAAAGGATATAATACTGTATAAAATTTTAAAGCAGTATATAAAAAAGTTCCCTGAGGAATTCAAAAATAATATGGAATATATAAAAAAGAGTCTGCAAAAGCTTTCAAAATTTGAATCAGATGCAACTTTCACTTCATTTGACGGGATATGCGAACCTTTTTCAAGTCTGACAGCTTTTATAGTTTCAAATTATAGTAAGAGCTTAGGGGATGAACTTTACAATTTTGGATACAATTTAGGAAAATGGATATATATAATTGATGCTTTTGATGATCTTAAAGATGACATGGAAAATAAAAACTTCAACCTTCTAAATAGATGCTTCAACACAGAAAATTTGTGCTACAATGAATTTTATAAAAGCATTAAAGACAAAGTTGATTTTATTTTGGGCACCTGTGCTTCTCAATGCATGGAAATTTTTAAAAAGCTTCCTATAATGAAAAACCAAGAATTAATTTACAATATATTGCAATATGGTCTTTTAGAAAAAATGGATAAAGTGTTTAAGAGAGGGGTCTATAAAAATGAAAAATCCTTATGAAGTACTTGGAATCAATGAAAATGCTTCAAAAGAAGAAATAAAAACAGCCTACAGAAAACTTGCAAAAAAATATCATCCTGACCAATACGGAAACAATCCTTTGAAAGATCTGGCTGAGGACAAGATGCGTGACATAAATGCCGCCTATGACTATTTGATGAAAAATTCATCAGGCTCCAGTTACAGCAACAGTTCCTCTGGATATGAAAGCCAGGACAGTTATTCCGGGCAAAGTTCGGATTTATACAGATCGGTTGAAATGGATATAAACAACGGTAATATAAATGGCGCTGAAGAAAAGCTTTCACGATGTACTGAAAGAGATGCCGAATGGAATTATCTCATGGGAATGCTAAATATGCGCAGAGGATGGTACAATGAGGCTTTTACAAATTTAAGCACCGCCTGCAACATGGAACCAAGCAACTTCAAGTACAGATCCGCATTGAACCGCATGCAAACCACCAACAATACATACAGACAGCCTTATTACAATTCCAGGCGTGGTGGTGATTCGGACATATGCAACATATGTGCCACACTATACTGTCTTGACTGCCTGTGCGACGGTGGTGCATGTTAGAATGTACGAAATTTAAAATGAAATGGAGGTTTGACAAATGTCCAATATGAAAAACAAATCGTCCAATATGGCAAAGGGCGGTATCTTGACAGCTATAGGTGTAATTCTTATATACATAAGTGGAGTTATTCCTATAAACAGGTTGTATCTTCTCATGATTGCTTCTATTATGATACCTTTGTCCATATTAATTACAGATGTAAAAAATACTATTGCAGTCTATGCCGCAACCTCCATACTCTCATTTTTAATATGTGGTATACGACTCACTGTAATTTTCTATGTACTGTTCTTTGGAATTTATGGATTTGTAAAACTCTATATTGAAAAAATCCATAAAACTGTCGTTGAACTAATATTGAAGCTGATTTTTTTTAATATATTCTGTGCCGTAATGGTTCTAATATACAAGTTATTTTTTCCTTCGATTTTAAATTTCAGATTTTCAATATATGTGACTTTTATATTGATTGAGATTTCATTTTTATCCTATGATTATCTGCTTACATTAATAATAAATGTTGCCGCCAAAAAAATTCATAAAATAAATATTTATTAAATTTTGCATTTGCTATGTCAAGCATTTTTGAAAATGTCCCAAAAAGTTTTAATTATTAGCACCAGTTTTTTGCTGGTGCTTTATTGTTTTGATGCTATTAATTTAAGGTATGGCAAACAAACCTTAGAAACAATTAATTTTT
>NZ_JBZAYZ010000003.1:0-281076 GCF_058242705.1 Clostridium pabulibutyricum | reverse complement strand
TATGTATAGTTAAGCCGTAGGCTTATATATACTAGATACAAGCTAAGGTTATAAAATAACCTTTGTAGATAGATGAAAAGGTCAAGCTACAAAGGGCACATGGTGAATGCCTTGGCACCAGGAGCCGACGAAGGACGTGATAAGCTGCGATAAGCTTCGGGTAGACGCAAATAGTCTGTGAACCGAAGATTTCCGAATGGGGAAACCCGCAGTGGGAGCACTGCACTGTCATATGAATAAATAGTATGAGAGAGGTAAACCCGGGGAACTGAAACATCTAAGTACCCGGAGGAAGAGAAAGAAAAATCGATTTTCTAAGTAGCGGCGAGCGAAAGGGAAAGAGCCCAAACCAGGAACTTGTTCCTGGGGTTCGGGCGGACATAACCGGATAATAGGAAAGTTGAAGAGAGCTGGAAGGCTCCGCCAAAGAAGGTAAAAGCCCTGTAGGCGAAAGCCGAAAAATCCGAGTCCGTACCAGAGTACCACGAGACACGAGAAACCTTGTGGGAATGAGGGAGGACCACCTCCTAAGGCTAAATACTACCTGGTGACCGATAGTGAAGCAGTACCGTGAGGGAAAGGTGAAAAGAACCCCGGAAGGGGAGTGAAATAGAACCTGAAACCGTGTGTCCACAACCGATCGAAGCACTTTAACGTGCGACGATGTGCTTTTTGTAGAACGAGCCAGCGAGTTACGGTATGCAGCAAGGTTAAGCACTTAAGGTGCGGAGCCGGAGGGAAACCGAGTCTTAATAGGGCGGGAAGTTGCATGCTGTAGACCCGAAACCGAGTGACCTATCCATGGCCAGGTTGAAGCGGAAGTAAAATTCCGTGGAGGACCGAACCACGTTGGTGTTGAAAAACCATGGGATGAGCTGTGGATAGCGGAGAAATTCCAATCGAACTCGGAGATAGCTGGTTCTCCTCGAAATAGCTTTAGGGCTAGCGTCGTGAATGAGTAGTGGAGGTAGAGCACTGAATGGGATAGGGGCTGACAACAGTTACCGAACCCTATCAAACTCCGAATGCCATATACTTGAATCACGGCAGTCAGACTGCGAATGATAAGGTCCGTAGTCAAAAGGGAAACAGCCCAGATCATCAGCTAAGGTCCCAAAGTGTAAGTTAAGTGGAAAAGGATGTGGGATTTCTAAGACAACTAGGATGTTGGCTCAGAAGCAGCCACTCATTTAAAGAGTGCGTAACAGCTCACTAGTCAAGAGGTCCTGCGCCGAAAATGTCCGGGGCTAAAACTTACCACCGAAGCTATGGACCCGAAAGGGTGGTAGAGGAGCATCCTGTACGGATTGAAGCAGCACCGGAAGGAGTTGTGGACTGTACAGGAGAGAGTATGCTGGCATAAGTAGCGAGAAATAAGTGAGAATCTTATTGGTCGAAGACCTAAGGTTTCCTGGGGAAGGTTCGTCCGCCCAGGGTTAGTCGGGACCTAAGCCGAGGCCGAAAGGCGTAGGCGATGGACAATCGGTTGATATTCCGATACCGCAGTCATGCGTTTGACAGATGGGATGACGCAGAAGGATAGGATGTGCACACTGTTGGATGTGTGTCTAAGCACTGAGGCAGGTAGAGCTGGAAAATCCGCTCTATCAATGCTGGGGTGTTACAGGGATCCAATTTTGGAGAAGTATCCGATTTCACGCTGCCAAGAAAAGTCTCTATGGAGCAGGGCTGCGCCCGTACCGCAAACCGACACAGGTAGGTGAGGAGAGAATCCTAAGACCATCGGAAGAATTGTTGTTAAGGAACTAGGCAAATTAACTCCGTAACTTAGGGATAAGGAGTGCCCCGAAAGGGGCCGCAGAGAATAGGCTCAAGCAACTGTTTATCAAAAACACAGGTCTCTGCTAAAGCGAAAGCTGAAGTATAGGGGCTGACGCCTGCCCGGTGCTGGAAGGTTAAGGGGAATACTAAGCCGCAAGGCGAAGGTATGAACTTAAGCCCCAGTAAACGGCGGCCGTAACTATAACGGTCCTAAGGTAGCGAAATTCCTTGTCGGGTAAGTTCCGACCCGCACGAATGGCGTAATGAT
Organism: Clostridium pabulibutyricum; assembly: GCF_058242705.1. Lineage (NCBI taxonomy): Bacteria > Bacillati > Bacillota > Clostridia > Eubacteriales > Clostridiaceae > Clostridium > Clostridium pabulibutyricum. The sequence goes on along the minus strand of NZ_JBZAYZ010000003.1, from coordinate 279,026 downwards.
TTGAGCACTGTCTCGACAACAAATCCGGCGAAATTGTAGTGCAAGTGAAGATGCTTGCTACCCGCGATTGGACGGAAAGACCCCGTAGAGCTTTACTGCAGTTTAGCATTGAGTTTCGGTATTGTCTGTACAGGATAGGTGGGAGGCATGGAAACCAGGGCGCTAGCCTTGGCGGAGCCATCCTTGGGATACCACCCTGACAGTACTGGAATTCTAACCGGCGGCCATCACCTGGTCACGGGACATTGTTAGGCAGGCAGTTTGACTGGGGCGGTCGCCTCCAAAAGAGTAACGGAGGCGCCCAAAGGTTCCCTCAGAAGGGTCGGAAATCCTTCGAAGAGCGCAAAGGCATAAGGGAGCCTGACTGCGACACATACAGGTGGAGCAGGGACGAAAGTCGGGCTTAGTGATCCGGTGGTACCTCGTGGGAGGGCCATCGCTCAACGGATAAAAGCTACCTCGGGGATAACAGGCTGATCTCCCCCAAGAGTCCACATCGACGGGGAGGTTTGGCACCTCGATGTCGGCTCGTCGCATCCTGGGGCTGAAGTAGGTCCCAAGGGTTGGGCTGTTCGCCCATTAAAGCGGCACGCGAGCTGGGTTCAGAACGTCGTGAGACAGTTCGGTCCCTATCCGTCGCGGGCGCAGGAAATTTGAGAGGAGCTGTCCTTAGTACGAGAGGACCGGGATGGACTGACCTCTGGTGCACCAGTTGCTCCGCCAGGAGCACAGCTGGGTAGCTATGTCGGGAAGGGATAAACGCTGAAAGCATCTAAGTGTGAAGCCCACCTCAAGATTAGATTTCCCACAGCGTAAGCTGGTAAGACCCCTTGAAGAACACGAGGTTGATAGGTCAGAGGTGTAAGCATGGTGACATGTTAAGCTGACTGATACTAATAGGTCGAGGGCTTGACCAAATAAATTATGATACTGCTGTGCAATTTTCAGGGAATAGAATGATCCCTTGAAAACTACATAATCTGGCGGCAATGACGTGAAGGCAACACCCTTTCCCATTCCGAACAGGCAGGTTAAGCTTCATAGTGCCGAAAGTACTGCAGGGGAGGCCTTGTGGGAGGATAGGTAACCGCCAGGTAAGTTGTTCCGTGGTAGCTCAATGGTTGAGCATTCGGCTGTTAACCGAAGGGTTGGAGGTTCGAGCCCTCTCCACGGAGCCATTTTTATTTTTTGAACTTATAAAGAAATTACAGAGCAGACTTAAATAGTCTGCTCTAATTTATTTTTTTGCAAGTATAAGTACTGTGCTTATGATACAAATTCCTCCCATTATGTCAAATGTTCCAAAAGGTATATTCAGGCATACTATTGATATAATGGTGGCTGAAAGTGGTTCAATGCATGATAATATTCCTGTTTCATAAGCCGCTATATATTTTGTACTTGACAAATACCAGTAGAAGGAAAGTAAAGTACCAAATATAATTACAAATGAAATGGCTGTAATAGAGGCCAAGTTGTAGTTGCCTTCTATTTTCCATACAGGATGTACAAAACTGAAAAACAGTCCTCCGAGGAACATCCCCCATCCAAGGACTATGTCACACCCCCATTCCTTGATTATATGTTCTGGTTGTACTATATAAAATGCAGCTGAAAAAGCTGAAAGTATTCCCCAGAATAAAGCATATTTTGATATTGCAAGAGAATGAAGGTTTCCATTGCTTATTATAAAAAATGTACCAATAAGAGCAAGTCCTATTGAAATGCATTCTTTTAAAGTTGGAAATTTTTTTGAATGAATTGAAAAATAAATTAGTATTATTACTGGATTTAAATACTGGAGTATTGTTGCAGTGGCGGCATTTCCGTATTTTACTGTGGCAAAATATCCATACTGTGTTCCTATAAGCCCAAGTGTGCTGAAAAGTACAAGGTCTCGTCTTCCAAGCTTGGATTTCCATATATTAAAGATATCCGGGCCCTTTTTAATATACAAAATAATAAGAAATATTATTCCTGACATGAGCAGTCTTGTATCTGTGAGCCATTCTGTGTTTATCATTTGATTCTGGAAAAGGTATTGTGCCGTAGGGCCGGATATACCCCATAGCATTGAAGAAGTTGCAACCAAATATATGCCTTTCATCCTTGGTCTTACTGCTATTTGATTATTCATATGTCTGTCCTCGCTATTCTGTTTGGTATTTATACAGATAATATTATAGCAGTTGATTTTTGACGTTTAAATGGTTTTCTTGAAAAATTGTTATAAAAATGTCATTATAATAGTATGTAGTTACTTGTTATGGGGGTGTTTATTTGGAATCAGATATAATGAAAATCATCAAGAATAAGAAAAACATGTATATGTTTTTGATGGCTATAGAACACATTCATGATGGTATTGTGATAGTAGATAAGAATTCTAAAATAATATATGTGAATGAAGCGTATTCTAAAATTTTAAATGTTTCTAAAGACAAGGTACTGGACAAGTTTGTTAGTGAAATAGAGCCGGGAGCTGTAATTTTAAAAAGTTTAAAGGAAAAAAAATCGAAGATAAATACTCTTGCAAAGGTTAGAAGTATAGGAAAAGAAATTGTGGTCAATATAAATCCTATAATTATAGACGGTCAGCTTCTTGGTGCAATATCGGTTTTTAAAGATATTACTGAAATATCCACATTGAATAAGGAGCTGAAGGATGTAAGGAAGTTAACCGGGATTATATATAATGACAGTATTAAACCTCATAAGAATTTTCCAAAGAGTTTTTCACATATTATAGGAAACAGTCCCAAGTTTATGGATTGCCTCAAGTTGGCATCGATAGTTGCACCAACTGATGCAACTGTTTTGATAGAAGGTGAAAGCGGTGTGGGAAAGGAAGTTATAGTAAATGCAGTAGTAAAAGCCAATAATAAAAGAAATGTGCCTTTTGTAAGTATTAATTGTTCTGCGATTCCGGAAAATTTGTTTGAAAGTGAATTGTTTGGATATGTGGAGGGCTCATTTACGGGTGCACAGAAAGGTGGAAAGATAGGAAAGTTTGAAATGGCGAACAAAGGTACAATATTTCTCGATGAAATAGGTGAGATGCCGCTTTTCATGCAGGCTAAACTTTTAAGGGTTCTTCAATCAGGTGAAATTCAAAAAATTGGTTCCAACAATGTAAAATTTGTTGATGTTAGGATAATAGCTGCTACGAACAGGGATCTGAAATCCATGGTAAAAGACGGAAAGTTCAGGGAAGATTTATATTTTAGATTGAATACATTCAAAATAAAGATTCCTCCCCTTAGAGAAAGAGGCAGGGATATAATTATTCTTGCAGAATATTTTACAGAACTATATGGAAAAAAATACAACAAGAAACTTGCAATATCGAAAGACGCCTTGAAGATACTGCTTGATAATGAGTGGAAGGGAAATGTCAGACAGCTCCAAAGCTGTATTGAATATTGCGTAATAATTTGTCAAAAAAGTCTTATAGAGCCTTGTGATTTTCCTGAGGATATAAGAAAATCCAAAGAAAGTAAAAAAGATTGTATACATAATGAAGGCAATTTGAAATACAAGATATCAAATGTGGAAAGACAGGAAATAACGAATCAGCTGAGAAAATCTAAGGGGAATAGAAGTGACGCGATGAGAAAGCTTGGCATGTGCAGAAGAACTTTTTATAAAAAATTAAAGATATATAATATAAATCCCAATATGTATACTAGATAATATGTATACGTTGTATATAACTATATACAACGTATACAACTTATTCACCCTATTGTGCCCCTGAGAGGGCATTGTTTTTTTGGCATGCAATTTGCTGATTGTTTAAGTGATGGATAGATCACATATTTTACGAAGAGGGTGAATACATGAAAACAGTAAGAATTGGAGGGGCACAGGGTTTTTGGGGTGACCTCAATGATGCTCCGATAGAAATGGCAAAAAAGGACAATGTAGATTATATTGCATGTGATTATTTGGCCGAGCTTACTTTATCAATAATGCAGAGACAGAAGGAACGTCATCCGGAAGCAGGATATGCCAGGGATTTTATAAAGGCGTTAAAAGAAATGCTTCCTATGATCAAGGAAAAGGGAATAAAGGTCTTAACGAATGCAGGAGGTATGAATGTAAAGGCTGCAGTGGAGGCTGCAAAACATATAATCAAGGAATCCGGATATGATTTGAAAGTGGGTTATGTTTTGGGCGATGATGTAATGGATATAATACCTGAACTCAGAAAACAGGGAATATCCATGAGTAATATGGACACTGGAGAGTGTATAGATTCAATATTGCCTCATATGGTAAATGCAAATGTATATTATGGATCTGAACCGATAGTGGAGTGCCTTGAAGGCGGTGCTGATATAGTAATAGTAGGACGCTCTACAGATACTGCTTTGTTTCTTGGACCTCTGGAACATGAATTTGGATGGAAAAAAGGTCAGTGGGATTCTCTGGCAACAGGAATTTTGACAGGACATCTTTCAGAGTGTGGAGCTCAGGCAACAGGAGGAAATTATGATTATGACTGGAGAGGAGTACCTAATCCAGAGGATCTAGGTTATCCTATAGCGGAGGTAAGTGAGCCTGGAAAGATAATAATGACGAAAACAAAGGACACAGGAGGACTTGTAACTGTTGAGTCGATAGAAGAGCAGCTTTTCTATGAAATACACGATCCTAAAAAGTATCTTACACCTGACGTTGTAGCCGATTTCAGTGAAATAAATTTAAAACAGATCGGCAAGGACAGAGTTTTGGTTGAAGGTGTGAAAGGTCATGAGAGGCCTGATACATTGAAGCTTTGTGTCGGATATACAGAAGGATACAGAAATGTTGCATATCTTCCTTTTAGCTGGCCGGATGCTCTTGACAAGGCAAAGAGGGCGGCAAAAATATTGGGTGACAGGCTTGCGAATAAAAAGCTTGATGCTATAGAGAAGAGAGTTGAGTTTGTAGGTTTGAATTCGCTTCACGGACCTCTTGCAGATGAAATAAAACAGGAATTAAACGAGGTTGTACTGAGGATTGCAATAAAGACAAAAACGAAGGAAGAAGCAAGTAAATTGACACCTGAAATTGCACCTTTTATTTTAAATGGACCACCAGCATCCTGCTTTTTTGGAGGAAGGACAAGACCGGCAGAGGTATTTGCACTTTGGCCTACACTTATCCCAAGGGATGCAGTTAAACTTGAAGCTCATGTAGAGGAGGTAAAATAGTATGATAGTTAAATTAAAGGATATAGCCCATGGAAGATCAGGAGATAAAAGTGATACAGAAAATGTTTGTATATTTGCAAGAGATCCTAAATATTATGATGCTATGAAAAAGCAGCTAACTCCCGAAGCTGTAAAGAAACATTACAGCGGAATTGTAAAGGGGGATGTAATAAGATATGATATTCCTCAGCTCTATGGATTTAACTTTGTTCTTCATCATGCACTTGACGGAGGAGCAACTCGTTCTTTAAGACTTGATACACTTGGAAAATGCATGGAGGCTGCATTGCTCAGATTTGAAATCAATCTTGACGAATAAAATAGAAAGGGAATGATTTTATATGACGAAACCGCTTAATGGCATACGTGTTGTTGATTTAACTCGTGTTTTATCGGGACCATATTGCACCATGCTTCTGGCTGATATGGGTGCCGAGGTTATAAAGATAGAACAACCTGAAAAAGGTGATGATAGTAGGACATACCCTCCTTTCCAAAAAGGAATAAGTGCATATTTTGCAAATTTGAACAGAAATAAGAAAAGTATATCTTTAAACTTGAAAGATCCAAAGGCAAAGAAAGTATTATTTGAATTGTTGAAAATATCAGACGTAGTAGTTGAAAATTTTAAACCTGGTACCATGGATAAGCTTGGATTTTCATATAAAGCTGTAAAGGAAGTAAATCCAAAGATAATTTATGCATCAATTTCAGGATTTGGACAGACAGGTCCTTATAGAAAGCTTCCTGGATATGACGTTATAGCACAAGCGATGAGTGGGATGATGAGTGTTACAGGATGGCCTGATTCTCCACCTACAAGAACAGGTACTGCAATAGGTGATGTTCTTGCCGGACTCAACTGCTGCATAGGTATTCTTGCGGGGCTTCAGAAAAAGAATTTTCATAACGAAGGTGACAGGGTTGATGTGGGACTGGTTGATTGTTCTGTAAGTGCGATGGAAACTATAACTGAAATATACATGGTTGAAAACAGGATACCGAAGCCCATTGGAAATCGTTACGAATTTATATATCCATATGATTCTTTTAAGGCAAAAGACGGATGGGTTGTTATTGCCGTTGGGAATGATTCTATATGGCAGAAATTTTGCAGGGGAGTGGGAAGAGAAGATCTCCTTGAGATTGAAAGGTTCAAGTTGAATAAAGACAGGGTAAAGGGACATGAGGAATTAAACAAGATTGTTACAGATTGGACAAAACTCCATAAAATAGACGAAATAATAGAAATTCTTCAATCCTATAAAGTTCCGTGTGCGCCTATAAATACTATTGACAGGGTAGTAAACGACAAGAATGTAAAAGAAAGAGAAATGATATGCGAAATAGAACATCCTATAGAAGGAAAAATGAAAATAACAGGATGCCCGATTAAATTCATGGAGTCCGATCATATGGATTACAAAAAGGCTCCAATCCTTGGCAGAGACAATGATGAGGTACTTGGTAAGCTTCTTTGCATGAATGAGGAAGATATAAATTATTTTAATAATCAGAAATAGATTCAGGTAGTTAAAAAATGAAATTTGCTGTAATAGGTACTTCTTTTGTGCCTATTACAATCGAATTTTGCATAAATAGATAAAGGAGAGTTGCTAATGATAGCTTTACTTGGTTTTATAACTGTAGGTTCTGCGGTTATATTGATAATGAAGAATAAAATGGATCCTATACCTGCACTTATAATAATTCCGGTTATCACGTGTATATTGTCTGGATTTGGTGGAAAAACCAGCAAGTTTATAGTTGATGGTATTCTGGATGTGGCTCCTATGGGAACAATGTTTATTTTTGCAACCCTTTTCTTTGGAATTATAATTGATACAGGAACCTTGAAGCCTATAATCAGGAAAATTTTCAAAATAGTCGGAAAAGATCCTGTAAAAATAGTAATGGGTACCGGAATACTGGCAATGATGGTGCATCTTGATGGAAATGGTGCAGTTACTTTTTTAATAGCAATTCCAGCCATGATGCCATTGTTCGATGCAGTTGGAATGAAAAGGACTACACTGGCCACTGTAGTTGCATTGAGTGCGGGACTCATGAATACTGAACCATGGGCGGGAACGGCGCAAAGATGTACCGTTGCGCTTAAATTGACTACGGGAGAACTTTGGACACCTCTTATCATACCTTTCATAGTAGGTGCGATATTTATATTGTTTATAGACTACAGACTTGCATTAAAAGAGAAAAAGAGAATTGGTGAACTTGGTTTGTCAAATATAGATGATTTGAATATGGAGTTTGATAGCGGGGATAGCAGGGTGGAAAGACCAAAGCTTTTCATTGTAAATGTTTTAATCGTACTTTTAACAATAGGTGTCTTAATATCAGGTAAAATTACACCGGCTATTGCGTTTATGGTAGCTCTTGCTGTAGTTTTGATTATAAATTATCCTAATGCAAAAGATCAGAAAGAAAGAATAAATGCACATGCAAAAGAAGCGCTTTTAATGTCAGGAATAGTATTTGCGACGGGGGCTCTTGTTGGAGTTATGACAGGTACTGGAATGATAAAGGCAATGGCAAATGTGCTTGTCAGTGTAATCCCAAATGCGCTTGGACAGCATATAGCGGTTATTACAGGAATAATAGGAATGCCGGCAAGTTTGCTATTTGATCCATCTTCATTTTATTTTGGAGTTTTGCCTGTAATTGCAGAAGCAGGAAAGAGTTTTGGAGTGCCAACTGTGGAAGTTGCAAGGGCGGCATTCCTTGGAGAAATGAATATGGGATTTCCAGTAAGTCCGCTAACAGGAGGTACATTTTTATTGATATCACTTGCGGGAATCGAACTTGGGGAACATCAGAAAAAGACAATTCCATATGCTTTTGCTGTGACTATTGTAATGCTTATAACCTCAGTAATAATTGGAGTTGTTCATATATAAATTGAATTATAAAAACAACTAAAAAAGGCGAAATTCTCCTTCTCGCAGAGGATTGGAGAATTTCGTATTTTTAGTTAAATTGAATTATTATTGCCTGCTTATTTTAGTCCCGTTGCTTGTCAAAACTATTGTGCCGTCAACGTCGGTACGGTATATTCTAATATTCTTTTTATTTAATCTGTTTACTGTTTTTTTATTTGGATGACCATATTTGTTATCTCGTCCACAGCTTATTACAGCTATTTCAGGATTAACTTTGTCTAGAAATTTTTCGCTGGTGGAAGTCGAGCTTCCGTGATGTCCTACCTTAAGTACATCTGATTTCAAGTCATATCCATTTTCAAGCATTTCAGACTCGCTTTCCTTTTCAGCATCACCTGTAAATAGAAAACGCGTATCACCATAGGTTATTTTCAAAACTACAGAATAATTGTTTGTGTCAGCATAACTTTCGCTGTTTGGTGCAATAATCTCAGCTTTCGTTTGTTTTCCAAGGTCAAGTTCGTCTGTTGGTTTTGGAACATCTATTTTCATATTTTTTTTCTTGAGTGAATCTGCCATACTTTCGAAGGCGCGTGTATTTGATACTTTCTTTGGAGCTATAAATGTTTCTATATCATATTTGTCTATTACATCGTCCATGTTACCTATGTGATCCTCGTCAGGATGGGTTGCAATTACATAGTTTAATTTTTTTATGTTTTGTTCTTCAAGGTAGTTCAGAAGTTTTTGCCTGCCGTCGTTGGGACCTGAATCTATAAGAATATTTTTACCGTTTACCTGTATAAGTTCACTGTCTCCCTGTCCCACATCTATAAAGCTCACTTTGAGTCCGGAACTGGGTACATTTTTTGTTGCAGTTTCAGTATTGCTGCATGAAGAAAGCGGAAATGCAAGAAACAGTGCAATTAGAAATGTACATGACAGCTTTTTAAAATGTTTCATTTATATGTCACCACCTGTTTGTTTTATATCTTTTGCAGTGATTCTTCTATTTTATCGTGTATTGTTTGAGAAAGGGCATCCTTTTCCTCTTTTGACAAATCTTTTGGATATATGGGATTGCATATCGTTACTTTGACGCTTCCGGATTTTAAATTGCCGTGAGGATTTCCTTCTCTTAATTTATAGCTTCCATCCAGTGCAATAGGTACGATTGGAGACATTGATTTAAGTGCGAGTTTTAGACTGCCTTTTTTGAAATTACCCATTTTAGGTCCACGGCTCCTTGTACCTTCTGGAAATATTATCATGCTGTGACCATCTTTGATTGTTTTGGCACCTTCGTTTATTGATTTTACAGAGGCACGTATGTTGCTTCTGTCGATAAATATGCAGTTGATTTGTTTCATCCAGTAGCTTATTATCTTGACCTTCTGTATTTCTTTTTTTGCAATAAAACCAACGGTTCTGTTTATAACTGAAATTATAATTGGTATGTCTAAAAATCCCTGATGGTTGGATACAAACAGACATGGCTCCTTTGGAATATTCTCCAATCCGCTTACAGTTATATCAGCACCTATTGCTTTTATAACGAAATTTGACCAGCTTTTTACAGAATTATATATATATGATTCAATTTCCTCCTCTGTTCCACTGCGTTTTAATCTTTCAAGCTTTATTTTTTTAAACAGTGAATAAAACATGTACAGTACGAGAAGAAAATAAAGAAATATACTCCTTAACATAGTAATTCCTCCTAAAATGATTTTATTAACTATCCTATTATATCATATATGTATTCAATACTATAAAATTGAGCCTCAAGAGTCCAATATATTTAATTGAAATCATTTAACACAAGCAAATGAAAGTTTTAATAAAAATCAATCAAAAATAAGAAAATTTTTTGTTTGATTATAAATGTTAAAAATGTTACAATGGTAGCATGATATTTTTAAGAGGCCTTGAATATACTATATAAGATAAGGACTTACGGGCTTTGATACAAATAATTTATGATTGCACGAAAAAAGATAAAATTCATAAATTGAATAATTGGGTGTAATTTAATGCAAAATTATATTATTTTTTATAGTGCCAATATTGAGGAGGAGATGGAGCATATGTATGACTATAAACTGGAGAATATACAGGAGCCGAATTTATATAAAGAAATATTTCCATATGATGAAATTCCTAAGATAGTGTTTAATGGTGTACAACTTCCTATGGATGTACCAGAGGACATTTTTATAACTGATACGACTTTTAGGGATGGACAGCAGTCCATGGAGCCATTTACTCTGGAAGAGATGGTTAAAATATATGATTATCTTCACGAACTTGACAATAACTCGGGGATAATAAGACAGAGCGAGTTTTTTCTGTACAGTGAGAAAGACAGGAAGGCCGTTGAAAAATGTATGGAAAAAGGATATCGGTTTCCAGAGATAACCTCATGGATAAGGGCAAACAAGAAGGACTTCAAGCTTGTAAAAGATATGGGGATAAAAGAGACTGGAATGCTTATGTCATGTTCGGACTACCATATATTCAAAAAACTTAAAATGTCCAGGGAAGAAGCCTTGAATATGTATATTTCCGTAGCTCAGGAAGCAATTGAAAATGGAATAGTGCCAAGATGTCATCTTGAGGATATAACAAGAGCTGATTTTTATGGATTTGTTGTTCCACTGGTAAACAAGCTTATGGAAATATCAAGACAGTCGGGAATCAAGATAAAGGTGAGGTTGTGTGATACCCTGGGATTAGGTGTTCCATACGGTCAGACGGAAGTACCAAGAAGTGTGCAGGGACTTGTACATGGACTTAGAACAATATGCAATGTTCCAAAAGAATGCATGGAATGGCATGGTCACAATGACTTTTATGCTGCTGTGGACAACTCTACGATGGCTTGGTTGTATGGGGTATCGTCTATAAATACGACTTTGTTTGGAATTGGCGAGAGAACGGGAAATTGTCCTATGGAAGCTATGATTTTTCAGTATGCGCAGATAAAAGGCGGCATAAAGAACATGAATCTTCATGTAATTACCGAGCTGGCAGGTTATTTCAAAAATACTATAGGGTATGATATAAATCCGAAGATGCCTTTTGTAGGCAGTCAGTTCAATGTGACGAAAGCAGGAATTCATGCAGACGGAATGCTTAAGGATGAGGAGATATACAATGCTTTCAATACTGAAAAGATATTGTCGAGGCCAGTTGTAATAGAGGTTAATCAATATTCGGGTCTTGCAGGTATTGCTGCATGGATAAATAAATATTATAAATTGAAGGGCGAAAATAAGATAGATAAAAGGGATGAAGGAGTCCTTGCGATAAAAAAGTGGGTTGATGACCAGTACAAGATGGGAAGGACAACCATAATAAGAAATAGTGAAATGGAGCTTCTTGTAAAGAAATTGATGCCGGAAGTACTTGAAAAAAAGGAAGAGAAAGCATGTTGAACCTGTTAGGGATAAATTGATATAATTAATGTAATCTTAAAGCAAATTTTGTATTTTAAAATAATGGAGGATTGAATATAGATGGGATTGAATGCAGCACAAAAGATAATAAAGAACCATCTGGTTAAAGGAAAAATGATACCAGGGGAAGAAATAGCAATAAAGATAGACAGGACTTTGACTCAGGATTCAACGGGTACAATGGCCTATCTGCAATTTGAGGCTCTTGGGATAGACAAGGTAAAAACAAAGAGGTCGGTGGCGTATATAGACCACAATATACTTCAATCGGGACCTGAAAATGCAGATGATCACTTGTATATACAAACTGTTGCCAAAAAGCATGGAATTTATTTTTCAAGACCTGGAAATGGAATATGTCATCAGGTAAATCTTGAAAGATTTTCGGTTCCGGGAGATACCCTTCTCGGTTCAGACAGCCATACTCCTACAGGCGGAGGAATAGGAATGCTTGCAATAGGTGCAGGTGGACTTGATGTTGCTGTTGCAATGGGAGGCGGAGAATACTATATAAATATGCCGAAGATTGTGAAGGTAAATTTAAAGGGCAAGCTTGGACCGTGGGTAACTGCCAAAGACATAATTCTAGAAATGCTTAGAAGGCTTACTGTAAAAGGTGGAGTTGGAAAGATATTCGAGTATGTCGGTGACGGAGTAAAAACACTTTCAGTGCCTGAAAGGGCTACAATTACAAATATGGGAGCTGAACTTGGAGCCACAACTTCAATATTTCCAAGTGATGATGTAGTTCGGGATTTTCTTAAAGCTCAGGGAAGAGAAGATGATTTTTCGTATATAAAACCTGACTCCGATGCTGTGTATGATGAAGAGATGGAAATGGATTTATCTAAGCTTGAGCCTATGGTTGCCTGTCCACATAGCCCTGACAAGGTAGTGCCTGTTTCAGAACTTAAGGATATAAAGGTGAATCAGGTATGTATTGGAAGCTGTACGAATTCCTCATATGTGGATATGATGAAGGTTGCACAAATACTTGATGGAAAGACTGTAAATGAGAATGTATCACTTACAATCTCACCAGGTTCTAAGCAGGTGCTTAACATGATTGCCAAAAACGGCGCTCTGTCTTCAATGGTGGAGGCAGGTGCGAGAATTCTTGAAAGTGCCTGTGGACCATGTATAGGAATGGGACAGTCTCCAGCAACAGATGCAGTATCTTTGAGGACATTCAACAGGAATTTTGAGGGAAGATCCGGAACGAAATCCGCAATGATATATCTCGTAAGTCCTGAAATCGCAGCAGCTTCAGCACTTAAAGGCTATATTGCTGATCCAAGGGATATTGGAGACCCGATTTGTGTAGAATTTCCTAAAAGTTTTCTTGTAAAGGACAATATGATTGTTGCTCCATGTGATGGAGGAGAAAATGTGGAAGTTGTAAGAGGACCTAATATAAAGCCTTTTCCAAAGGCAAAACCATGCGGGGAAATTGTGTCTGGAAAAGTTCTTACCAAGGTTTCAGATAATATAACTACTGACCATATAATGCCGTCAAATGCAAAGCTGCTTCCATACAGATCCAATATACCTCATCTTGCGGAATACTGCCTGACACCATGTGATGAGGATTTTCCAAAGAAAGCAAAGGAAAATGGCGGTGGATTTATTGTTGGAGGTATAAATTACGGACAGGGTTCCAGCAGAGAACATGCTGCTCTTGCACCTCTTTATCTTGGAGTAAAAGCGGTACTTGCAAAGTCTTTTGCAAGGATTCACAAGGCAAATTTGATAAACAACGGCATAATGGCACTTGTTTTTAAAAATGAATCCGATTATGACAGGATAGATGTAATGGATGAGCTTGTTGTGGAAAATGCACTTGATCAGATAAAGAAAGATGTAATAATTGTAAAGGACAAGAAAAAGAATGAGGAATATCAAATGATATTTGATGTTACAGACAGACAGAGGGAAATGATAAAATTCGGCGGACTCTTGAATATGATGAAACATTACAGATAAAAATTGTTTGGAGGCATTTAAATGAAACATAGGATTACTCTTATTAAAGGTGATGGGATAGGTCCGGAAGTATGCATGGCTGCAAAGAAGGTTGTTGATGAAAGCGGAGCTTGTATAGAATGGGACATATTTGAGGCAGGAGCGGCAGTGCTCGACAAATATGGTACTCCAATACCGGATCATATAATAGAAAATATAAAGAAAAACAAGGTTGCTCTTAAAGGACCGGTAACAACTCCTGTAGGGAAGGGTTTCAGAAGTGTAAATGTTACACTCAGGAAAAGTCTGAATTTGTATGCTAATATAAGACCTATAAAAACCTATGATGGTGTAAAGACAAGATATGACAATGTAAATCTTGTGATATTCAGGGAAAATACTGAAGACTTATATGCAGGAATAGAGTTTATGGTAAATCCTGATACAGCTCAGAGTGTAAAGATTATATCGAAAAAAGCCAGCGAGAGAATAGTGAGAGCTGCATTTGAGTATGCGGTTAAAAATGGAAGAAGGAAAGTTACTGCAGTTCACAAAGCAAATATAATGAAACTTTCAGATGGATTGTTTTTAAGAACTGCCCGTGATATTGCAGAGGAATATAAAAATATCGAATTTGAAGATGTTATAGTAGATGCAATGAGCATGAAGCTTGTTATGAATCCTGAAAATTATGATGTACTTGTTATGCCGAACTTATACGGAGACATTCTCTCTGATATGGCTTCCGGTCTCATAGGCGGACTTGGACTTGTACCTGGTGCCAATGTAGGAGAAAATGCTGCGGTTTTTGAAGCTGCTCATGGTTCTGCACCTGATATCGCAGGCACGGGGAAGGCAAATCCTACGGCTGTAATTCTTTCATCTGTAATGATGCTTAAACATATTGGTGAAAATGAAGCTGCAGCCAGGATAGAGAGTGCAGTTGAGTCGGTTTTGAAGGAAGGAAAAATTTTGACATGTGATCTTGGAGGAGATGCAAGTACTTCCGAGTTTACCGATGAAATAATTTCAAAACTGTAAATTATAATATGAAAGAAACCGCAGAGCTTCAATTTTTATTGGAACCTGTGGTTTCTTTATATTTACATAAGTTTGTTCAAATCATAAGGTGTTTCTTGATATACATAGTAGTTTAGCCAGTTTAAAAACAGAAGGTTTGCATGACCTTTCCATCTTGACAATGGGGTTTTCGACATGTCATCATTAGGAAAATAGTGTTTTGGAATGTCTACTTTGAGGTTTGAATTTAGATCTCTGTCGTATTCTGATTTTAAAGTCATTGTGTCATACTCTGAATGACCTGTAACGAATATCTGGCGTCCGCCCTTTGTAGCTATTATATACATTCCGGCTTCTTTGGATTCGGATAATATCTGAAGTTCCGGAATTTTTTCGACATCCTCGCGTTTGTTGTAGGTATGCCTTGAATGCGGTGCCCAGAATATGTCGTCAAATCCTCTTAGAAGTCTTATATTTTTTTTATTTATGGTATGTTCAAAAACACCAAATATCTTTTTATCCAGCGGATATTTTGGAATGCCAAAATGATGGTATAATCCTGCCTGTGCACCCCAGCATATGTGAAGTGTAGAGTATGCATTCATCAAGGACCAGTCCATGATTTTGGCAAGTTCATCCCAATAGTCTACATCTTCAAAATCAAGCTTTTCCACAGGGGCTCCGGTTATTATCATACCGTCAAATTTTCTGTACTTTACTTCATCAAAAGTTTCGTAGTATTTAAATAAATATTCTTCCGAAGTGTTTTTTGGACTGTGGGATCTTGGATACATCAAAGTTATGTCAACCTGAAGAGGTGAATTTCCAAGGAGCCGTAAAATTTGTGTTTCAGTGACGGTTTTAACCGGCATAAGATTTAATATTACTATGTTGAGAGGTCTTATGTCTTGTCTTGTTGCACGATCTTCGTTCATTACAAATATGTTTTCAGACTTCAATGTTTTACTGGCTGGTAAGTCATTGGGTATATTTATTGGCATCAAACTCATCCTTTACAAATAATAGCATTATCAAATAAGAGTCTTATTTCAAGCTACGAGTATGGAAAATAGTCATAAAAAAATAAAAGGCTGTCCTTCTATAAGAAAAACAACTTTCGGTTAAAACTATTTTTCTTATCTTTCAGAAATAATCTGTAGGAATTAACACCGTGCATTCAAATGAAAAATGCTGGTTGTCGGGCATCATTGGGCCAGTCCCTCTGCCACTCTTGATAAGACTATATTTAATTAATAAATATGATATACTATAATATTATTATTGTCAAGGAGAGGCGTTGAGCAGGATTTCAAGTTTTAATACGGGCCGGATATTTTTCTAAAAGAGGGTGGATTGAATGATTTTTGAGGAGTTTATGGATAAATTTAAGGACAGATTTATTTTCTTTGATGGAGCTATGGGAACCATGCTTCAAAAATATGGATTGAAGAAGGGAGAACCTCCGGAGATCTTGAATATAACCAGTGGAGAGAAGATAAAAAAGATACATGAGGCATATCTTGAGGCAGGAGCGGATATAATAACCACAAATACATTTGGAACAAGTGAATTAAGATGCAGATATCTTGGATATTCTCAAGAGGAAGTTCTTGAAAAAGGCATAGAGATTGCCATGTCTGCGGTCAGTGGAAAGGATGACAAGTTTGTGGCACTTGATATCGGACCTATAGGAGAGGCTATGGAACCTTTTGGAGATTTGAGCTTTGAAACTGCATACAACTTGTTTAAAAAACAGGTTCTTGTTGGAGAAAGGGAAGGCGTAGATTTTATACTGATTGAAACTATGATGGACATATGCGAGATGAAGGCAGCGGTACTTGCAGCCAGAGAAAACAGTTCTATTCCGGTATTTTGTACAATGACTTTTCAAGAAGATGGAATTACACGTTCTGGAACGGATCCTCAAACCATGGTGTTTACGCTTGAAAGTCTTGGGGCTGATGTTATTGGTGTAAATTGTTGTTCAGGCCCAAAAAAGATTAAAAAAATAGTAGATGAAATCTTGAAATATTCATCTACACCGGTAATGGTACAGCCTAATGCCGGGCTTCCAAGATATGATGGAAATAGAGCTTATTATGACATTTGCCCACACGAGTTTTCACGTTATATGAAAATTATGGCCCAAAGTGGTGTGAAAATGCTGGGAGGCTGCTGTGGTACAAATCCGAAATTTATCAAGACCATGCGGGCCGAAATAGAAAATTCTTTTTGATTTGTATGGAATAATTCAATCAATTAATATAGAATATAGTTAGAAAATAATTTTGATTGTCTTTAGGAGAAAAAATCATGGAAAGAGTTAATGGAAAGTTAAATAAGTACATACCTCAGATAAATGGAACGCTTAGGGGTCACATGATACACGTTCCAAGTGTGATAAGAGAGGCAACTGGAATTAAAGTTTTTGGAAAGAGGATAAAGTCCTTTGCATTTACAACGGACATTGCAGTAATTAAAAATATAGATGCAGATGCGGTTTTTGCGGTGTACCCTTTTACTCCACAATCTGTTATAACAGAGGCTCTTGTTGCAGCATCCGATGTTCCTATCTTTTGCGGCGTCGGAGGTGGACTCACTACGGGAAAAAGAGTGATAAACTTAGCGCTTAACGCTGAATTTACAGGGGCCATGGGTGTAGTTGTAAATAGTCCGACTCCAAATGATGTTGTTGAAGCTATAAGCAGCACTATAGACATACCTGTCATTGTAACTGTAGTTTCGGAGAAAGACGATATAAAGAGCAGGATAGAGGCGGGAACGTCTATTTTAAATGTATCTGCAGGATCAAAAACGACTTCGCTTGTAAAGAATATAAGAAATAAGTTTCCAAATTTTCCTATAATGGCTACTGGAGGCAGAAGTGACGAGAGTATAATTGAAACTATAAAATCCGGTGCAAATGCAATTTCATATACACCGCCCTCTACAGCTGAGTTGTTCAAAGAAACTATGTTTAAGTATAGAAATATGTAAATTTTAATTTTAAAATTTTTTATCTTGAACCGGTGGAGAATATCTACTGGTTTATAATTATGCATAAAATATCAAAATGATACTTTAAAGCTCAATATTAAAAAAACAGTGTTTATACACCGTATGAAAACGATTTTGAAGAAGAATACATAAAATTATTTCTACCAATACAGAAAAAAATATTGCATAATTATAATAATGTATGTATAATTATAATATAGTTTATTTTTGAAAACAAAAAATATTTATATAAAATACTCAGATGGGGGTCTTGGTTTATGAAAGATAAAGTTGTACTAGCATATTCAGGAGGATTGGATACTTCAATTATAATTCCCTGGCTTAAAGAAAACTACGATTTGGATGTTGTAGCTGTTTGTATGGACGTTGGACAGGAAGATGATTTTAATGCCATAAAAGAGAAGGCTTTAAGAACAGGAGCATCCAAAGCATATGTAGAAGACTTAAAAGATGAATTTGTAAAAGATTATATATTCAAGGCTGTAAAAGCACACCTTCTCTATGAAGATGAATATATGCTTGGAACATCTCTTGCTAGACCTCTTATGTCTAAGAAACTTGTAGAGATTGCACATAAAGAAGGAGCAAAATATATAGCACACGGCTGTACAGGAAAAGGAAATGACCAGGTGCGTTTCGAAGTGGGGATAGCATGTTTTGATCCTTCCATAGAAATAATTGCACCTTGGAGAATATGGGATATAAAATCAAGGGAAGATGCAATAGATTACGCACATGAAAAAGGTGTTGAAGTTACTGCTACAAAGAAGAAAATATATTCCGAAGATAAGAATATATGGCACGTAAGCCATGAGGGAGGGGATCTTGAAGATCCTAAGAATGAACATAAAAGAGAAATGTATTCCATGATTACACCTATGGAAAAGGCACAAGATAAGGCTGAATATGTTGAAATATATTTTAATAAAGGGGTTCCACAAAAGATAAACGGCAAAGAAATGTCGCCTTTGGATCTTTTGAGTGAACTTAACAAAATAGGTGGAAGAAATGGAGTAGGTGTAATTGATATAGTTGAAAACAGACTTGTTGGAATGAAATCAAGGGGTGTATATGAAACACCTGGTGGAACTATACTTTATGCAGCACATAGATGCCTTGAAAGACTTACTATCGATAAAAACACATATCATTATAAGCAGCTTGTATCCAACAAGTATGCTGAACTTGTATATGACGGGCTTTGGTTCAGTCCGCTTAGGGAGGCACTGGATGCTTTTGTAGATGTGACACAGAAGAATGTTACAGGTAGTGTTAAACTTAAGATATACAAGGGAAGTTTAATAAATGCAGGAATAGAAGCTGAAAGCGCATTGTATGATGAAGATGTATCATCTTTTGGTGCAAGTGAGCTTTACAGCCACAAGGATGCAGGCGGATTTATAAAAGTATTCAGTCTTCCAAGCAAAATAAAGGCAATGGCGGATAAAGAATCTGGAAAATAAGAAAACATTACTCCACCTTTTAAGGTGGAGTAATATTTGGAAAGGGAAGAAATTGTATGAAGTTATGGGGTGGAAGATTCAAAAAATCTGAAAACAAGTTAATGGAGGATTTCAATAGTTCCTTGAGCTTTGACAAGGTATTGTACAGGGAAGATATAGAAGGAAGCATGGCACATGTAAAAATGCTTGCCGAATGCAGTATACTTTCAAAGCCTGAAAGAGATGACATACTTTCTGGATTGGAATCTATACTTTCAGATATTGAGAGTGGCAAGCTTCGAATTGAAGGCGATTATGAAGACATACACAGTTTTGTAGAGAGCAACCTTATAGAGAGGGTTGGGCAAGTTGGTAAAAAGCTGCATACGGCAAGAAGCAGAAATGATCAGGTTGCGTTGGATTTCAGGCTTTACTCAAAGAAAATGTCCGGTGAGATTGAGTCAGAAATTAAAAAACTTCAGGCTGTGGTAAAAAAACTTGCAGAGGAAAATAATTTTATAATGCCGGGATATACTCATCTTCAGAGAGCGCAGGTTGTGACCTTCAAGCATCATATGATGGCTTATTGGAACATGTTTGAAAGGGATGGAAAAAGAATACAAAATGCCCGGGAAATACTTGATGAAAGCCCCCTTGGCTGTTGTGCACTTGCAGGAACGACTTATGATATAGACAGAAACTTTACTGCAGAGGAGCTTGGCTTTAAAAAACCTGTTGAAAACTTTTTGGATGGCGTGAGTGACAGGGACTATGTAATTGAACTTATATCGTGTTTTTCAATAGTGATGATGCATTTCAGCAGATTGAGCGAAGAGCTTATATTGTGGAGCAGCAAGGAATTCGGATTTGTGACAATAGACGATGAATTTTCAACAGGAAGCAGTATAATGCCGCAAAAGAAAAATCCGGATGCGGCTGAACTTATAAGGGGAAAAACAGGAAGAGTTTATGGTGACCTTACTGCTATTCTTACCATAATGAAAGGTATACCACTTGCATATAACAAAGATATGCAGGAAGACAAGGAAAGGTTCTTTGATGCTTCAGAAACGGTGTTAAGCTGTGCCAAGATAATGGGAGGCATGCTTGAAACTTTGAAAGTAAATAAAGATAAAATGCTGAATGCCGTTAAAACCGGGTTTTTAAATGCAACCGAGGCCGCAGATTATCTTGTAGGAAAAGGTATGGCATTTAGGGATGCTCATAGGATTATAGGTGAAATAGTTCTTTATTGTGAACAGAAAGTAAAACCTATAGAGGATCTTTCAGTTGAAGAATTGAAAAAGTTCAGCGATTTGTTTGAAGATGACGTATATGATTTTATAGATTATAAAAATTCGCTTGATAGAGGGATAAAGAAAAATTTGAAATGATATCCAAAATAAAAATTACAGGAGAATCCTGCTGGACTTCCTGTAATTTTTTATAAGTTTTTATGCTTATTCTTCAGAAGTTTCCCTGTTCTTGCCTAAAAATGATATTGCATATATTCCGCAAATTCCGACAAGTGCATATAAAACTCTGGTTACAACAGACATGGTACCGAATAGTGAAGCTATCAGGTCATATCTGAAGAACCCAATAAGCCCCCAATTTATTGCACCTATGATAACCAATATCAAGGCTGTAGCATCCAATGTTTTCATTAAGCTGCATCTCCTTTTTTATTTGTTAAATATAGTATGTGTAATATGAGGGTGAATTATAAATCCAAAGTTGTTAATTTATTTTGATTTTGCGGAGTCCTTGCCTTTTCGTTTATCTCCAAGATCTATCTGGATGCTTCTGTCTATTGGCTGATATAATGATATGAAGGTATTTGTTCTTTCAATTCCGTCTATTGCCTGTATTTTATTCATTAGAAGATTTTGAAGATCTGCAATGTTTTTACATAATACTTTTACAAATATCGAATATTCTCCAGTGGTATAATGAAGCTCAACAATTTCTCTTATTGCTTTCATTTCTTCTAGAACTTCGTTGAAGTCTCTTGCTCTGTCAAGATAAATCCCTACAAAGCAGCATACATCGTATCCTAGTTTTGAATTGTCTATTATAAGTTTTGTTCCTTTTATTATGTTCATGTCAGCCATTTTTTTCATTCTGACATGTATAGTTCCTCCACTTACGTGGCATTGTCGGGCTATTTCAAGAAAAGGAGTTCTTGAGTCCTTAATCATTATATCCAGAATTTGAATATCTAGATCATCAAGTCCATTAATTTTTAAATTTGAATTCATATGAAAACACTCCTTATATGTAATATAAATCGATCAAGACTACTTTTTTTAGCTGATTTAGCAGTAATTTCCTTAAAAAAGGAATACAATAAAAATTTATTACGATAAACTTACTTATATTTTAACGTATTTTAATATATACTTAAACCATTATTATATATTATAACAAAAAGATTAATTAAATCGGCAATAAAAAACGTTATTGTAGAAAATATTTTTTAAGTTTAAAAAATATACATATTTTATTCATGATAAAATAGATAATGTAAATATGACAGCATATAATATCTCTTGGGAGGAATACAATTGAAAACAACAAGATCCAATATTTTTTTGATAGTTTGTGCAGCAATATGGGGATTTGCATTTATAGCCCAGGTAGTTGGAATGGAGTTTGTTGGACCATTCACCTTTAATGCAGTGAGATTTATACTTGGAGGGGTTTCACTTCTGCCTGTTATTTTTGTACTTAGAAAGAATGGAAACGACATGAGAGTAAAGGGAGCTTTTATGCCGGGATTCATATGTGGAATTTTTCTTTTTCTTGCATCATCTTTTCAGCAGATTGGGCTTCAGGGAACTACAGCTGGAAAAGCTGCATTTATAACAGGATTGTATATAGTTATTGTTCCCATATTCGGATTATTTATGGGAAGACGCATAAAAATAAATTCATGGATTGGGGCAGTAACAGCTTTGATTGGATTATACCTTCTGTGTGTAAAAAGTGGGACAGGCATTTCCCATAGTGATTTTCTTGAACTTGTATCTGCATTTTTGTTTGCAGTTCAGATACTTTTGATAGATTATTTCTCAAAGAAAGTAGATCCTATAAAGCTTGCATTTTATCAGTTTGTTGTATGTTCGGGATTTAGCTTTGCAGTAGCTTTGCCGCTGGAAACAATACATATTTCAAGCATATTTTCTGCATGGGGTCCTATATTGTATGGTGGAGTAATGTCTGTTGGTGTTGCCTATACATTTCAGATACTTGGTCAGAAAAATGCAGATCCATCCTGTGCTTCTATCATAATGAGCATGGAAACTGTGTTTGCAGCATTAGGAGGATTTTTGATACTTGGAGAAAGTATGGGGGCAAAGCAGTTTTTGGGATGTTTTCTTATGCTTTCAGGTGCAATTTTATCACAACTTGATATTTTCAAAGGCAGGAATGGCAGAAAAACAGTTCTGGGTTCTTGAATATGCTTAAGCAGAGTTTGAAATACTCTGCTTTTATACATTGACAAGTTATTATAAAAAGAATATAAATTCCTTCCTGAAAACTAAATATACAATTTAAGTTTATTAAGTATTGAAGGTTTTTACATGTTGGCACAATTCAAAACAAAAAGTAGTATGTTTCCTATAATTCAGATAACTGGACAGAATGGAATGTGGAAGATTTTTGTGCCTTCGGCGTTTCATGTGTAGGCATTTTGATAGGGTGTCTTTTTTTTTATATGAATTATTAGTACACATTTTTTCACAAGGTCTGCGAAAAAGTATGCATTAATTTATAAGGGATTATATAATATAATAAAAACAACGAGGATAAGTGAGTTGAGTTTAAAATGTGTTTAGCGCCTATTGATAGTCGATTGTTTAAACTTTTGTCAAGGCTTGATGAAAAATTGTTTAGTAATATTGAAGAACTTGCTGGTTTTATGAATGTAAGTACAAGGACTATACAGAATTATGTCAAGAGTATAAATGAAATAATTGGAGGTGATATTGCCGAAATTGTAAAAGTAAAGAAAGCAGGTTATCATCTGATTATTAAAGACAAGTTACAGTTTGAAAGTCTTATGAAAAATTATAGAAAAGAAAATTATAAATTTTCAATGCTGAATACTTCAGAGGATCGTATTTTGTATATCATGGAATTTCTCTTGAAATGTGAGGATTTTATAACTATAGATGAAATTGCATATAAAATCAGGATAGGCAGAACAACTCTTGTAAATGACTTAAAGAAATTAAAATCAATATTGAAGACTTATAGCATAAAGATAATGGGTAGGCAGAATAGTGGTATAAAGCTTGTGGGAAGTGAGTTAAACATAAGGTTTCTCATTTTGAACCATTTGATTAAAAGTTATTGCAGCAATTATGACGATGAATTTTATAATGAAATTCAAAATAAACTAATTTCCATCTTCAATGAAAATCACTTTAATGTTACAGATGAGACTGTAAACAAGAGTATGATGTATGTTTTGGTTTCTATTTACAGGATAAGTCAGGGCAAATTCATAGATAATGTGGATAGAAAGTATTTTGATATTCTAAATAGTAGAGAATACAAGATAGCAGAGAAGATTAGCAATGTGGTCGAGGAAGTTTCCCAATATAAGATGAATACCTATGAAACTGTTTTTCTAACTTTGCCTTTGCTTGGAAGAGAGGCACCTGTGGATATAACAAATTTAAAGGTGGCATCCAACATAAAGGAGCTTGTATCACAGATAATATACGAGGTAAATGATAATTTTGGACTTCATATGGATATTGAAAACGAAATAGTAAAAAACTTTGAATACCATCTTAATTTTATGCTGAATAGGCTCACCTTCAATATAGGAATAAAAAATGTACTTTTGGATGACATAAAAAGAAATTATCCTCTTTCGTATGAGATGGCAAAGTTGTCTGCAAAGATCATAAAACAAAATTACAATCTTACTGCGGATCAAAATGAAATGGCTTATATAGCTCTGTATTTTCAAAGCTATATAGAGCAGAAAGAAAACAGTTCAGGTGATATTGAAAAGGTTGCACTTGTTTGCGGGACAGGGCTTGGAACAGCGCAACTTCTAAAAATAAAATTAAATAAGATGTTTTCTGATAAAAGTATAGTTATAGATACATTTTCTGATTCGGATATAAATGACAGTGTACTTGAAAGCTATGATGTGATATTCACAACTGTTAATTTGAATGTTGTGACGAGGTGTCCTGTAATAAAAGTGAATGCAGTTTTTAACGAGAATATTTTAAAAAAGGAACTCAAGAAAATAATAAATTTAAAAAAATGTAATGTTAAATATGTTGAGAATAGTATGTCAATATTAAGCATAATAATACAACCGCAATTTTTTTTCCTTCTATACGATACCGATTACTTTGAATGTCTGAGCAGCATGCTGACAGGGATTTCTCAGGCACCGGATATAGATGAAAGTTTCAAGGAACTTGTCATAATGAGAGAATTGAAATCGCCTACAATTTTAGGAAATTACATTGCTATGCCTCATGCAGTTGATAAGAAGGCAAGCAGACTATATATGGCTGTGGGAGTTTTAAATAAGCCTATTTTATATGATAAAAGAAAAGTCAAGATAATCATACTTCTGATAATTCCACCGAAGGATAAAGTAGATTCCGATATTTTGATCAAAGCTTATGAGGAGATTTTAAGAATAGGTCAAAACAGGAAAATAGTAGACAAACTATCAATGTCAAAAAGTTATGAAGACTTCAAAAAAATTTTGTTGGAGGAGGTAAATTTATGAATGAAGTAATATTGCTTATAGTTCTCGGTATTATAATGTGGATACTTAATTTTATATTTGGAATGATACAAATTAAAGATTTCAATAAAAATTATTCTAGACTTCGGAGAAAAGGAAGAGTTGCAATAGGAAAGAAACGTGGATATTTACAGGCAGGAACGGTGGTTATGTTTTTGATAGATGATAGAGGAAATATACTCCATTCAGTAAAAATGCACGGGGTATCGGTATTCGCCAGATTCAAGAGCTTTAATGGACTTGAAGGTATCAATCTAGGTGACATAACCCAAAACATTCTAGGAGATTACAACAAGTATATAAGATATGCAATTTTAGATGCTGTTAATAATTACAATACATTTAAAGGTGGTGATGCGAAAGAGGGTGTTTAATAGAAATAATTGACTTAATATTATATTAATTAAGAAAATTTTGAATGGAGGGTTTTATTAATTGGAGATTTTAAATGTTGTTTCTGATTTAGCAAACAGGTTTATGGAATTGTTTAAAGCTGGAGGAAATCAATTTGTAAGTTTTGTTACAGGAATAGTACCATTACTTGTAGCACTACTGGTTGTAATGAATGCTATTATAAAGCTTATTGGAACTGAGAGAGTTGAAAGATTTGCAAAAAAGTCTTCTTCAAATGCATTTCTGAGATATCTTGTACTACCGTTTGTGGGTACGTTTATATTCACAAATCCTATGACACTGTCTTTGGGTAAATTTTTACCTGAAAAATATAAACCTAGTTATTATGCAGCTGCAAGTTTTTCGTGTCATACGATGAATGGCCTTTTCCCACATGTCGATCCATCAGAGCTTTTTGTGTTCTTGGGAATTGCAAATGGAATTACAAAATTAGGCCTGTCAACAGGGGATCTTGCAGTTAGATACTTTTTAGTGGGTTTGATTACAAACTTTTTTAGAGGATGGATTACTGACTTTACGACATCAATTGTGGAAAAACAGCAGGGAGTACAGCTTAAAAGAGAACTTGATATAAATCATGCTGCAGAAATGTAGAATTAAATTATTGGGAGGTAATGGAAATGAGTTATAGCAAAGTAAAAATAACGAGAGGTTCAGGGGGATGGGGAGGTCCTGTAATAGTTTCACCTGACGATGTTAAAAATAAAGTAGTATATGTTACAGGCGGTGCAAAACCTGAAGTGGCTGAAACAATTGCAAAGCTTACAGGTTGTGAATTGATAGACGGGTTTACCCATGGAGTAAGAGACAGTGAAACTGCCTGTGTAGTTATAAATTGTGGAGGTACTCTGAGATGTGGTATTTATCCTCAAAAGAAAATACCTACAGTCAATATAATGTCAACGGGCAAGAGTGGTCCGCTTGCACAGTTTATGAAAGAAGATATATATGTATCAGATGTTAAATCTAAAAATGTAAAAAAGATATAATACAATATTTATGGGGGAAAGTAAAATGGGTTATGATGTTAATAAGAAAATAAGTCAACAGAGTGGAGGTATCCTTGCGAAAGTTGGAATAGCTATTGGAAAGATAACATCAATGTTTTTCCAAGCAGGAAGAGATACAATAGATACAGTTATCCATACAATACTTCCTTTTATGGCGTTTGTTGCAGCATTAATAGGAATTATAAATGCATCAGGCATAGGAAACTGGTTTGCACATCTATTGTCACCACTTGCAGGTAATATATTCGGACTTGTAATATTGTCTCTTATATGTTCTTTTCCACTTATTTCGCCATTTTTAGGACCTGGTGCGGTAATAGCACAAATAGTCGGTGTTCTTATAGGAGTGGAAATAGGAAAAGGAAATATAGCTCCAAGTCTTGCTTTGCCAGCTGTATTTGCAATTAATTCCCAGGCAGCCTGCGATTTTATACCTGTAGGACTTGGACTTGCGGAAGCAGAGCCGGAAACGGTGCAGGTTGGAGTGCCATCCGTACTTTATTCAAGATTTTTAACAGGAGCACCTACTGTAGTTATTGCATGGCTTGCAAGTTTTGGTCTTTACAATAAATAGTTAGCATATACAGGGGAAATAGAGAGGATTTTTAATGATGAAAGTAGTATATAATACGCAGATAACTAGTATAGGAAGTAGAGCAAATGATTTTTTAGAAAATAATATGTTTATAGTATTTAAAGAAAATGTACCTTTGGAACTTGCGGATTACTGCTATGTTCATAGTGAAAATAATTTGACAGATGATATAAAACCAGGAGATGTATTATATATAGATAATACTTCATATAAGGTAACTGCTGTGGGAAGTCTTGTAGGTCAGAATCTGAAGCAGCTTGGACATATAACTTTTAAGTTTAACGGAGCTTGTGAGGCAACTATTCCGGGAACATTATTCTTAGAAGATAAAAAAATAGTGCCTATTGAAAAAGGCACAAATATAAAAATAATTAGAAATTAAATTTGTATAGTAAAAGTATAACCTTAAACAAAAATATGGTCAATTATAATTATTGTATTGGAGGCAGAAGAGTATGAAGTCATGGCTTGAACTTGAAGGGAAAACTGTAATTGTTACAGGGGGAGCTTCAGGAATAGGAAAGGCTGTATGCGAGGAATTTTTAAGGAATGGAAGTAATGTTGTTGTCGCAGATGTAAGTGATAAAACACCTGCGTTCAAAATTGAAGGCAATAATGGAAAAGTATTATATGTTCAAACTGACGTAACGAGTTCGAAAAGTGTAAAGCAGATGGTACAGAAAGCCAAAAGTTCTTTTGGAAAAATAGATATTCTGATTAATAATGCAGGAATCAACATTCCAAGATTATTGGTTGATCCAGCTGAACCCAATGGCCAGTATGAACTGGATGAGGCTGTTTTTGAGAAAGTAGTCGGTGTAAATGAAAAAGGCGTATTTTTGTGCGCACAGGAAGCTGCACGTGAAATGCTAAAGGCAGGCTCTGGAGTTATAATAAACATGTCTTCAGAGAGCGGGCTTGAAGGCTCTGAAGGACAGAGTATTTATGCGGCTACAAAAAATGCAGTAAATTCATTTACAAGATCCTGGTCAAAAGAACTCGGCAAAAAGGGAATAAGAGTTGTTGGAGTTGCGCCTGGTATTCTTGAGGCAACTGGTTTGAGGACGATACAATATGAAACTGCACTTTCATATACTAGAGGAATTACAGTAGAAGATCTCAGAGCAGGGTATAGCAAAACTTCAACTACACCACTTGGAAGATCAGGAAAACTTTCAGAAGTGGCAGATCTTGTATGCTATCTGGCATCCGACAGAGCAAGTTATATACATGGTGTAACGTATAATATAGCTGGTGGAAAAACAAGAGGCTAGAAAGTATAAAAATTTAAATTAATGCAATAGTTATTGACATATGCCATTTATATGTATTATATTATATATGGGGCATATGCTAATAACTATTTTTCACATATGCTACTTTATTTGAATTGTAGGAGGTCTTTTTATGAAGATTGCATTACCGTCACGTAATAATAAAATTGATGATCATTTTGGAAACTGTGAATATTTTACTTTATTTGAGGTGGATTCAAAAGAGGGAAAGATATTTAGCTCGGAAACTGTTGCATCACCGGAGGGCTGCGGCTGTAAGTCCAATATTGCCTCCGTCCTTGCTGACAAAGGTGTGAAGGTTATGCTTGCAGGGAATATGGGTGAAGGTGCAGTTCAAGTACTTAATAATTCAGGGATAGAGGTTCTTAGAGGGTGCTCTGGAGATGTAAAAGATGTGGCAGAAAAATGGATTGCAGGTAATCTTGTAGATTCAGGTGAGTGTTGCCACCAGCATGAACATGGATGTCACAATAAGTGATATAATAGAGTTATTATGATAAATAAAGTTTGAGGTGGATATAAAATGAACAGAGCAGTGGAATTTCATAAAGAAGGATACAATTGTGCAGAATCTATTCTGAAGGCTTTAAATGAGGAAAAGGGTCTGGATATTCCAGTTTCTATGGCAAGTCCTTTTGGATCAGGGATGACAGTTGGATCAACCTGTGGAGCTGTTACAGGTGCACTTATGGCTATAGGTGCATTGAAAGGAAGAGAATCCAGCGAAAATGTAAATGGCACTAAACAAGTCACCAGGGAACTAATGGATAAAGTCAGGGAAAAGTATGAAACTTTTCAATGTATGGAGCTTAAGAGAAAAGATGTATCTTGTAATGAAATAATAGAGTACAGTTACAATATGTTAAAAGAATTTTTATAATCTTGTTATATGAATACATGGAGGAATTTAAAGTGTCCAGACCGGTGAAGTTTAGAAGAGTGGAATTTTTTCCAAGGTACACTTGTTTTGTTCCTTTGGGAAAACCTAAATGCGAAATGAGTGAAACTGGTTTAAAGCTTGAGGAACTTGAGGCAATGAGATTGAAGGATATAGAAGACCTGAGCCAGGAACAATGTGCTCGAAAAATGCAGGTCTCAAGACAGACGTTTCAGAACATCATAGATACAGCAAGAAAAAAAGTAGCTTTTGCTTTGATGGAAGGAAATTCTATAAGGATAAGCGGGGGAAATTACAGGCCTGTATTTTGTAAGTTCAGGTGTTTTGATTGTGGAAGTATATATGAAATAAAGAAAGAAAAGGACAGACAAACATGTCCTAATTGTGGATCTGCAAGGGTTGTCTGCAACAAAAAAGCGGGACTTTGTGGAAAGTGGTGTAAATTGGAGAAAAACATATAGTGTGCATTGGATTTGAATAATCTTTACTAATGGGATAAAATTATAATGGTAAAATTATAATTTTTGAGGGGGAATCTTAGTGTTCTGGAAGACTTTAATATTTCAGTTGATTTTCATAGGAGTTATATTTATATTTGTATATGGATTTCTTAAAAAAAGAGTTCTTTCGAAATTACATCCAAATAGAAAGATAATTCTTGCACTTTCCGTAATTGCGTTTTTCCTGCCGAGTGTCACAAGTGAGGCACTTAAACTGCAGAAAGGTATAGGTTTTTATGTACTGCAGTATACGGGCACTGCCATTTTCATTATTTTATTTTTATGGTTCCTTGATCTTCATAATGATAATATGTATGATGGAAGAAAAGCAAAAAAAGACATAAAAATAAGACCTAAGGCAAAACCTAATAGAGCTAGGAAAAATAAAAAATAATTATTACTTTTGTGTCACAAAAACATATAATTTTATATGCCATATGACAAAATTGTATGCAAAATAACATTATTTTTAATAATTCATATTGACATATTTATGAATTGATGTTATTCTGATTTAGTAATGAGACAGAGTTTCATTAAATAATATCCCCTATTTGGCCGCATGCTCCCCCATGTAGGCTTTTTTTTACAATAAGTTATGAAAAAAGACCATTTTCAGATTGGAAAATGGTCTTTTTCGTGTTTTAGCTGCATCCTGTAGTGGAACCGCAGTCAAGGCAAACCATGCAGGTGCCGTTTCTTATCATTCTAGTACTTGAGCATGTAGGGCATGTAGAACCATAAATTCTTTCGCCTTCTGATTTGTTTTTTTGTTCAGAATTCGATATGGTGTTTTTATCGTAGTTTTCCGGTTTTACCTGGCATCTTGAAAAATCGCCAAGTTCTATATCAATTACTTTGCTTATAAGATCGGAAATTGAAGATACATATTTTATATAAGGATGTTTTTGTACAAATCCATAAGGTTCATATTTTTGCCCTCTGAGCATTCTCGAAATATCCTGTGGCGGAACATGATATTGAAGCATTACGGAGATTGATTTCGAAAGTGAATTCAGGAGTCCTGTTATTATTGTGCCTTCTCTGTCCGTAGTTATATATATTTCTGATATTTCACCATTTGGACGTCTGTTTACAGTAGTATAGATTTTAACATCGTCTATTTGTGCAGGATGTGTAGTTCCTCTGCGTATTCCAAGCGGTTTTTCTCTTTTTGAGTACTTTACACCTTTTTTAAGTTTGTATACTTTGTCTAACAGCTGCTTGTAAGTGAGATCTTCAAGTTTTATATTATCTGTGTCTGAAAGACTTGTGTTCAAAGGCTGTGCTGCTTTTGAAGAATCACGATATAAAGTTATGCCTTTTACTCCGAGTTTCCAGGATGAGAGGATAACATTCTTGAAGTCTTCTACTGAGGCGTCTTTAGGAAGATTTACCGTTTTTGATATTGCACCGGATATAAGAGGTGTCAGTGCAGCAACCATCTTTACATGTCCCATTGGTGCTATATATCTTTCTCCGCTTCCGCATTTGTTTGATGTATCAAATATTGCAAGATCCCTGTCTTTTAAATGGGGAGCTCCTTCTATTTTACCATCAAGTATTTTTTCATAGGCAAATCCGTCTTCCGTTACATTTTCTTTTTCCAGTATATAGTCCATTATGTCGTTTATTTGTTCTTTTGTGTATCCAAGTTTTTTCAAGGCGGCGGATATGACTGGATTTGTTATTGTCATGAATCCTCCTCCGGAGAGTTTCTTGTATACTGTGTGACTGAAAAAAGGTTCAATTGATGTAGCCCCACAGTCCATTGCAAAAGATATTGTTCCGGTTGGTGCAAGCACTGAAACTTGTGCATTTCTGAAACCGAACTGGTTTCCGCTTTTTAATGCGTTTGAAAAACTTTTTTTAAGCTGGATGCTTATATATTCGAGATTTTCTCCGGCTAGGATTTTGTGGTTTACTTTTACAGGAGTATAGTTTAGATTCTCAAAGTCATTTGAATAATTGATCTTGTCATCCTGTGTAAGCTTTTCGATATTGATACCTGCAGCTCGAAGATGGTTTCGCATTACTCGCATCATATAAGGCTTATTCATCTCAAATTTTTTGAAAGGGCCTATCTCCTTTGACATAAGTGATGATACATAGTAGGATTCACCTGTAAGTATTCCAACAAGAGATGCTGCAAGTGTTCTTGCTTCTTTTGAATCATATGGGTATCCCATAATCATTAAAAGAGAAGCTATATTTGAAATTCCGAGGCCGGTGGTTCTAAACAAGTATGTTTTTCTTGCTATGTCCTTTGTAGGAAATTGTCCCCAGTGGATAGATGCTTCAAGTATAAGCTGTACAAGGTGTATTATGTGAAGATAGCCGTCAAGGTCAAAATGGCCTGTATCCGAATTGTAGAATTTGTATATATTTATTGAAGCAAGATTGCAGGAGGTATCATCTAAAAAGGCATATTCTCCGCAGGGGTTTGTGGAATTTATTTTATTGTAGCCTGCACCAAGCTTTCCGTCTTCTCCAGCAGGGCAAGTATGCCAGGCGTTGAAGGTATCTGAGAACTGTGGTGCTGGATCGGCGCATTTCCATGCAGAGGTATTGAAAGCTTTCCATATCTCCATTACATTTTCCGTATTTGTGATTTTTGGATCGATCCTGCCTTTGAGTTCTATTTTTTCATCTGGTTTTGTATTAAGGTTGTCGACTTTTTTCATGAAAGCATCTGAAAATCTCACTGAATTGTTGCTGTTTTGCCCTGAAACAGTTTCGTAAGCTTCTCCGTCCATATCCATGTCGTATCCCATTTTACCAAGTGCTCTCACCTTGTCTTCTTCTTTTGATTTCCACATTATGAAATCCATTATTTCGGGATGGTCGACATCAAGACATACCATTTTTGCAGCTCTTCTTGTTGTTCCTCCTGATTTTATGGCACCAGCATTTCTGTCAAGTGCTTTAAGAAAGCTCATAAGTCCCGAGGAGGCTCCACCGCCAGATAGTTTTTCTCCTTTTGCTCGTATGGATGAAAAATTGCTGCCCGTACCGGAACCTCCCTTGAAGAGCTTTGTTTCTGTGACGAATTGGTCGGATATGGAATGCTCACCAAGCAGTTTGTCTTCTATTGATAATATAAAACATGCAGAAGCTTGGGTTCTTGTATAGTTATCGCTGCATTCCACGACCTTGTTTTTGATTTCGTCAAAGTAATAAGTTCCCTGTTTTGCACCGCCTATGCCGTAGGAGAGCTTAAGTCCTGTATTGAACCATTGAGGCGAATTTGGCGCATACATTTGTTTAAGGAGAGCGTATACTGATTCATCATAGAAAATCTGAGCGGCATCTTCTGATTTTATAAGTCCCTCATCTTTTAGAGCCTGGCACCAGAAGTTTACCAGTCTGTTTGCAACAGACTTCATGCTGTTTTCATAACCGGGCTTTTCAGGAATTCCTGCTTTTCTGAAGTATTTTGAGGCTATTATGTCACAGGCATTTTGTGAATAGTGCTCTGGAAATTCAAGATTCTTCATATCAACAAGTACTCTGTTTGTTTTATAATCCTTCAAAAATACATCAACTTTTTTCCATTTGAAAAGATCATACACTGTCTTGCCTTTATCTTTATCAAGCTCTTTTGTGTAATATCTTTTGAATATATCATTTATAGAGTTCAATTGATTTCCTCCTTATATCTTTGAATATTTAAGCCGAACAATATGTAGTATTCAGAACACACATGTATGTACTATATATTGATAATTTTCAAGACTTCTTAATTATAAATTATAAATAAGCATTGTTCAAATATAAATTATTTGCAGGAGATGACATTAAGTATGATATTCTGTAAAAATTGCAGTTATAGTTGGTTTATTTGGAATTTGATAAAGTTTTAGAGATTGTATTCTTAAGTAAATCTATCATAAAATGTAATAAATTACAAATCGATATAAATATATGTAATAAACCATAAGCAAACATAAATGATACAATTTTAAACATAAATATTACATAAAATATTGACAAATGTACATAAAGGATATAATATATAGATATAGATGAAATAAATGTAAACATAAATGCTACATAAATGTATAAAGGAGTAATGTACGATGATTAATAAAATATCCGGTTTGTTCAGAAAAGATTTGATCTATATAAAGGATGCAGAGGACAGTACAATGCTTTTTAAGATAATTGGTAAAGAATTGATTCAGAAAAGGATTGTAAAGGATAACTTTGTTGATGCAATTATAGAAAGAGAAAAAAATTATCCAACAGGAATAGATTTGAGTGTGGTTGAAGGTCAAAAATATAATGTTGCAATACCGCATACAGAAATAGAATACTGCCGTGACAAGTGTATAGTTTTTGTGAAGATTAAAAACGAGATAGGTTTTAAAAATATGATATCTCCGGATCAAGAATTGAAAGTAAAGTATTTATTTATTATTGTCAACAATGAAAACGAAGCTCAAACGAATATATTATCAAATATTATGGATTTTATAACTAATAAAAATAATATGGACATGCTGGAGAAAATAAATGATGAGGGAGAATTATATGATTTTATAACTGGAATAAAGGTGGGCAATAATTGAATTGCTGCCTTTAAATAAAAAATAAATAAAGTGGAGATGATTTAAATGATAAAAATTTTAGCTGCTTGTGGTGCTGGTGTAAATTCCAGTCATCAAATCAAAGATGCAGTAGAACAGGAAATGAAAAACAGAGGACATCAGGTTGTGGCAGATGCAGTCATGGTAAAGGACATAACTGAAGAATTAATATCAAAGTATGATATCTTTACGCCTATAACCAAAGTTGAAGTTGGTTTTAAAATCAATATACCTGTAGTTGAAGCCGGACCTATATTATATAGAATTCCTGCGATGGCACAGCCAGTTTTTGACCAGCTTGAAGATATAATAAAAAAACTTGAGACAAAATGATACTATAACATAAGGGAGATGTATTAATATGGGAGGCATTATTCAGTTTGCCAATGCAATTTTTAAACCTTTGATAAATTTGGGAGCAGCGCCAATGATGTTTATAGTTTTAACTTTATTGGCAATTTTAATGCGTGTAAAGGTTAGCAAAGCCATAGAAGGAGGACTTAAGCTTGCAATTGCACTAACAGCAATAGGTCAGATAATTTCACTTTTGACAACCAACTTTTCAGATGCTTTGCAGGCGTTTGTAAAGTCTACTGGCATAAATCTTTCAATAACTGATTTAGGATGGGCACCGGTGGCGACTATAACATGGGGGTCAATGTACACACTTTTCTTTCTGTTTATACTTGTAATTGTCAACATTGTAATGCTTGTACTTAACAAGACAAACACACTTGATGTTGATATATTTGATGTATGGCATCCTGCATTTTGCGGAATTCTTATAATGTTCTACTCAAAAAATTTACTTGTTGCAACGATATTTGTTGTATTTATAGGAATCTTGAAAATAATTAACTCTGATCTTATGAAGCCGACATTTAATGATTTGTTGGATATGCCAGACAGCAATCCAACGACAACAACTCATCTTAATTATATGATGAATCCTATAATTATGGTATTTGATAAATTGATAGACAAGTTTTTACCGTTTCTTGACAAGTACGATTTTGATGCAGCACAGTTGAATAACAAGATAGGATTCTGGGGAAGTAAATTTGCAATAGGCGCTTATCTTGGAGTGTTTGTAGGAATATTGGGCCATCAAAGTGCTGTAAAGATATTTACATTGGCATTTATAGGTGCAACATGTTTGGAATTATTTTCTGTAATAGGTTCATGGTTTATAGCTGCGGTGGAACCGTTATCTCAAGGTATAACTAATTTTCTAAGTAAAAGAATGTCAAATAGAAAATTTAACATAGGAATTGATTGGCCGTTTGTAGCAGGCAGAGCTGAAATATGGGCTGTAGCAAATATACTGGCTCCAATACTACTTGCAATTTCGTTGTTCCTTCCAGGAAATAGAATATTGCCACTTGGTGGAATAATAGCAATGGGTGTAACACCTGCACTTCTTGTAGTTACCAGAGGTAAAATGATAAGAATGATATTGATAGGAATACTTGAAATACCAATATTTTTGTGGGCAGGAACTGCCATGGCACCTTGTGTAACAAATTTAGCAAAACAGGTTGGAGCATTTCCAAATGGACTTGCAGCATCCACAATGATATCACATTCAACTTGCGAGGGACCAGTAGAAAAATTCATTTCAATACTTATAGGAAAATTCTTTGGTGGTGGAAGTGTAACTACAGGTTTGTATGTCGTACTGGCACTTTTGGTATATGTAGCCTTGTTTGTATGGTATGCAAAACAGATGAAAAAACGAAATAAAGAATATGAGGTAGGAAAAAATGCAGCAGAACAGGCAAGCCTCAAATAGACTAAAAAAGTACAAAAAAATAATATCATAAATCATAAACAATATTGAAATCATTATAAAAGAATGATAATATATCATTAAGCATTCTTATTAGCTCATTTGTTGGCTCGCTTGTGGAGGATTACAGTATGTTGAAAGAAGAAAGATTCCAAAAAATATTGGATATGCTTGATAAAAACAATATAATAAAAATAACCGATATAAATGATGAACTTGGAGTTACTGAAATAACTGTTAGAAGAGATTTGAAAGTTCTTGAAGAAAGAGGAATGCTTAAAAGAATTTATGGCGGAGCTAAAAAGATTGAAAAATCGAATGAGATGAAATTTAAAGAACTTTCAAGTAATGAGAAGAGAAAGATAAATATAGAACAGAAGAAGTACATTGCCAGACTTGCTAGTGAAAGAGTTCATGAAAATGACATCATTTATATAGGACCCGGAACTACCAATGAGTTAATATATGATTATCTAGATGTTTCCTATATCAAGGTGATAACTAACTCCATGCCAGTTTTTCTAAAATTCAGGGAGGACAAACGTTATGAAATTATACTTGTAGGTGGAAGGTATAGGCTGCATACTGATGTATTTGTCGGCAATTTTACGAATGAAATTTTAAAGAGTATTAGGGTGAAGACGGCCTTTGTTGGTACAAATGGTATTTGTGGTGACAATATAACAACTTCAAATGAAGAAGAAGGAGTATGTCAGAAAATAATACTTGATAATGCAGTGCAGAAATATATAATTTGTGACAGTACAAAGATAGGCAAGGAGGATTTCTTCAGTTTTTATAATTTGCACGATGTAACGGGCATAATAACAGATGGAGATATAGATGACAAGGTAAAAGAAAAATATCAAAAGTATGTGGATATAATAAACTGAAGTATCAAGTAGTTCATAAAAACAAAGTAAAACCAGATTACCTGGATGCAGGCAGTCTGGTTTTACTTTGTTTATTTGAATGCGTCTATTGCATAAGTGAATTTCAAGGTTGTGTTGGAGACGGTGCTGCAGGTTCCAAGTGGATATGAATCCGGTAAAACGTGTGAATTGGCTTCTGGTTCCCAATAAAATACACCAAGTCCTTTGTTGTTTGGAACAGATTTTACTTTATTTATTACAGCTTTGATTATACTGTAAGTGTTTGAAGGGTCGTTTTCAAGACCTCCGGTTTCACAGATCATAACTTCTTTATTATAGCGTTTTGCCATATCATTCAGGTTATATCCCAATGCGTCAATGTTTTGAGTGTAGTTTACTTTGTCCCAATATGGGTAGTAGGACATGCCGATTACATCAAACTTTGCACCTGCTTTTGTAAGACCGTCAAATATATTTCTGTAAAGAGTATTGTCGGCACCGTTTGACAAATGAATTATAACCTTTGAAGATGAATTCACCGATTTGACTGCGTTATAGCCATCATTGATTAAAGATGCCCATTTTGTATAGTTGTATGAGCTTCCATCAGGCCACAGCATGCCTGAATTGGTTTCGTTGCCGATTTGAACCCAGTCAGGTGATATGCCGATATTTTTTAGGGCTGACATTAAGTAGTGGGTATGATTATACACATCACTCTCCAATTGTGAGAAGTTGTCATTCTTCCATGCAGCTGGTTTGTCCTGATAAGCGGGGTCTGCAAAGTGATCGCTGTAGTGAAAATCTAGCATTATTCTCATTCCGAGTTTTTTTGCCCTTTGGGCCATGTATAATACCCCTTTTGTATCGGAATAGCCCAAGATACATTTTGTACCGTCTTTTTTAGTCCACTCGAAGCTTGATGGCGGATTTACAAATACCCTTAATCTTATTGAATTTACTCCATGATTCTTCAAAATTTGCAGAGCATCATTTTTTACTCCATTGGTGTCTTCCCATTGTATGCCTTTGTTTTCCAACTGATTTAGCCATCCGATATCAGCTCCTTTTGCGAAATTTGACTTGGCTGAAACTTTATTTGGAAAGGCTCCGCCAATTAATAAAAATGTAGATAGAACCAAAAACAAGCTAAAGATTTTCTTAAACATAGTTTAATCTCCCCCTTAAATTTAAAATAGATTCTAATGTGGAACACACTTCAAACAAATTATATCAGGAAATAATTACAAAGTAAACGATTTTAAGAAAATAAATGTAATGTTTTTAAGCGGTTATTGTTAATAAATAATAAGAATAAAGAAAATATCAAACATAAATAGAATAATAATAACACATAAATAATATTGACAAGCAATATGAAAAGATATATTATATATATAAATGTAAATTCAAACATAATCAAACATAATAGTTCAAAAAAGGAAGTATAAAATTACTGAAAAGGAGGAAGATGTTATGACTAATGAAGAATTGGAATTGACAACCATGGAGATAGTGGCATATTCGGGGGATGCAAGGTCTAAGTATATAAATGCTTTGAATGCCGCTGATAATGGGGACTATGAGGAGGCTGAAAATTTAATTAATGAAGGAAACGAGCTTATAACAGAAGCACATAATGTCCAAACCAAGATGATCCAAATGGAGGCATCAGGAGAAAAGATACAAGTTGGTTTTTTAATTGTACATGCCCAGGATCATTTAATGACAGTTATGCTTTTAAGAGATCTTGTAAACAGCCTGATAAACTTATATAAAAAAGTAAATCGATAAAAATTTAGGGGAGATTTTTATGAAAAAATTAATTGCTTTGATTGAAAGAATGAAACCGTTTTTTGAAAAGGTTTCAAATAATCCATATCTAAGGGCGATTAGGGATGGATTTCTAAGCTGTATGCCTATTATTTTATTTTCAAGTATTTTTTTACTCGTAGCTTGTGTGCCTAATATATGGGGATTTTACTGGCCTGATAATATAAATAATATAATTATGAAAGCATATAACTATTCAATGGGAATTCTGGCAACATTAATGGTGGCAACAATCGCCAAGAGTTTAACGGATAATATCAATAATAAACTGCCAAAACTCAGACAAATTAATAGTATATCTGTGATGATTGTTTCTATTGCGTGTTTTTTGCTGGTAGCTGTGGAACCGGTTAAGGATGGATTTTCAAGTGAGTATATGGGAACCAAAGGATTGTTGTCTGCATTTGTAGTAGCTTTTATAGTTCCTAACATATACAAAGTTTTCATAAAAAATAATGTAACAATTAAGCTTCCTGACGAGGTGCCGCGAAATGTAGCGCAGACTTTTGAAGATTTACTTCCACTTGCAGCATCTATTTTGTTTTTTTGGATATTCGATTTGATATTTAGAAATGTAGCCGGTGAAGTGTTCAGTCAATGGATTTTGGATGTATTGAAACCGTTATTTACAGCTGCGGATGGATACATAGGGTTGGCTATAATATATGGAGCAATGGCCATGTTCTGGTTTGTTGGTATTCATGGACCTTCCATAGTAGAACCTGCAGTAACGGCTATTTATATCGCAAATGTAGGGGCAAATTTGAAACTTTACCAATCGGGACAGCATGCATCATATGTGTTGACTCATGGAACTTCCTATTTTGTAGCAACTTTAGGAGGTACCGGTGCTACTTTGATGCTCACGGTAATGTTTGCCTTTATGGCCAGGTCAAAACAGCTGAAAGCAGTCGGAAGGACATCGATAATTCCTGTATCGTTTGCTGTAAATGAACCTGTTTTATTTGGAGCGCCTATTGTACTCAATCCTGTATTTTTTGTACCGTTTATCTGTACTCCCATAGTTAATGTCTGGTTGTTCAAGTTTTTTGTAGACAATCTGGGGATGAACGGATTTATCTATATAATACCATGGACAGCGCCAGGTCCTATAGGATTGATACTTGGTACAGGCTTTGCCAAATTGTCATTTATATTGGCTCCGCTGTTATTGATAATAGACTTTGTCATGTATTATCCATTTTTTAAAGTTTATGATAAACAACTAGTTGCAGAGGAACTCGTAAGAATTGGAGATGAAAATGTAGCAGCAACTCAAGAGAATCCGGCATCAGTTAAAGAAGTAATTGAAAAAGAAGCTGAGAAGCTTGATGAAAAGGTTAACTTAAAGGATGATACAGCTGAGAAAAAGCTTGTACTTGTGCTTTGCGCAAGCGGTGCTACAAGCAGTATGCTGGCAAATGCAATAACAAAAGGTGCAAAACAGGAAGGTGTAAATTTGGAATCAATAGCTATGGCATACGGACAGCATAAGGATGTAATACCGGATTATGATTTGATTGTATTGGCACCTCAAATGGCATCAATGTATAAAGAATTGAAAAGTGACTGTGAATCAAAGGGCACAAAATCAGCTACAACTTCGGGCAAGGAGTATGTAAAACTGACCAGGGATCCTGTTGGTGCATTGAAATTTGCATTGGATAAGATAAGAGAATAATTGAAAGGGAGAGGGGTATTATGGAGCAGTTTGAGAACGATTTTATTTTTGGTGGTGCAACAGCGGCTTATCAGGTAGAGGGAGCTGCAAAAGAATACGGGAAGGGAGCATGTGTATGGGATGAGTATCTTTCTAGACCTGAAAGCAAGTTCAACGGAGATGTGGCAAGTGATTTTTATCATAAGTACAAAGAAGATTTGAAGTTGTCCAGGGAATTTGGTATAAATGGCATACGAATTTCTATTGCATGGTCAAGAGTTATACCGAATGGAACAGGAGAGGTTAATTCTAAGGGAATTGAATTTTATAATAATCTTATTAATGAATGTATAAAAAATAATATAGAGCCATTTGTGACACTACATCATTTTGACACGCCGCTTTCGCTGTTTAAAAATGGTGATTGGTTGGACAGGGACAATATAGATCATTTCGTGAGATTTGCAGAAATTTGTTTCAATGAATTTGGTGACAGGGTTAAAAAGTGGATAACATTTAATGAAGCCTGGGCTGTTGCGCAAAATGGGTATATAATAGGAAATTTTCCGCCGAATAAAAAATATGATATACCAAAAGCAGTTCAATCAATGCATAACATGATGGTTGCACATGGAAAAGTAGTTAGTTTATATAAAAGCATGAATTTGGATGGTGAAATTGGCATTGTACATACTCTTGAGGGAAAATACCCGATAAGCAATTCCGAGGAGGATAAAAGAGCTGCTTATTTGGATTATACTTTGTCGAATAAATTTATGCTGGATGCGTGTTTTAAAGGGGAATATCCCAAAGGAACCATTGATACAGTCAATGAAATCATGTATAAAAACGGAGGAAAGCTTAAAATATATGATGGGGATTTGGATATTTTAAAATCTGCGTCCGAAAAAATTGATTTTCTAGGCATGAATTACTATTCAAGTCACTTTTTAAAGGGATATCAAGGTGAAAGCAAAATACATCATAATGGCACTGGTGAAAAAGGCACAAGTATCTTTGCACTTAAAGGTATAGGACAGCGCGTAAATAATCCTGAAGTTCCAACTACAGACTGGGATTGGCCGATTTATCCAGAAGGACTTCATGACATGCTGGTGAAGATAAAAAATGAGTATCCTAATTATAAGAAGA
Source organism: Clostridium pabulibutyricum (assembly GCF_058242705.1). NCBI lineage: Bacteria > Bacillati > Bacillota > Clostridia > Eubacteriales > Clostridiaceae > Clostridium > Clostridium pabulibutyricum. The sequence continues at coordinate 237,630 of NZ_JBZAYZ010000003.1, read as the reverse complement.
TATATATCACCGAAAATGGTATGGGATATAAAGACGATTTTAAAAATGAAAAGATAGATGATACTCCAAGGATAGATTATATAAAGAAACATCTTGAAGCCATTTTAAAAGCCAAGAGTGAAGGTGTCATTGTAAAAGGGTATTTCTCATGGTCGCTTATGGATTTGCTTTCGTGGAGTAATGGTTATAATAAGCGTTACGGATTGTTTTATGTTGATTTTGAGAACCAGAAGAGGTATCCAAAGAAAAGTGCATATTGGTTAAAACGTGTATCTGAAAGCAAGAAAATTGTAAATGAAAATGAAGTAATATATTAGAGGATGATGGATGCTGCAAAAGCAGTATATTTTTGAAGTATCCACTTCTTGTTTTATTCATTTTCGGATTGACAATAAAATCGAACATAAAAAGTATAAAATAAATCATGAATAGCATTGAAAATGATACAATAAAGTGATAATATATATTTGTAAACAAAATTAGCAAAAAAAAATAATCTCGCATCACCAGAATAGAGATTAAAAAATAAAAAATTATAGAAGATTATAATCTTCTATGGATTAGATTATATAAACCAATTAAATTATACCATAGAGGATGATAATATAAAAGTTTTAACAAAAATATGAAAGCTGCAGGGAGGTATGATTTTATGAAGATAGCAATTGGATCTGATACAGATGGTTTTGAATTAAAAGAATATTTGAAAAAATATTTACTTGGTAAAGGATTTGAAGTTGTTGATAAAACTCCTGAAAAAGGATTTAATCTTGTTCAGTCATCAAAATTGGTTGCAAAGTCAATTTTGGACGGGGAAGTTGAAAGGGGAGTGGCAATAGATCTGTATGGGGCAGGATCATTCATGGTTGGATGCAAACACAAGGGAATAATATGTGCTGAGGTTTCAGATGAACATTCTGCAAAAATGACAAGTCAGCATAATTCCGCAAACATGATTACGATTGGTTCAGGAATTGTTGGAAATAAACTGGCTGAAGCAATTGTGGATGCTTATTTGAAGGAAAAATATGCCGGAGGAAGACATCAGATAAGAGTGGACATGCTAAATAAAATGTTATAAATGGGGAGGTAATAATAATGATAATTTCACTTGGTTGTGATCATATAGTTCCTGATATTAAAATGAAGATTTCAGAGTATTTAAAATCGAAGGGTCATGAAGTTATAGACAATGGTACTTATGACTTTGTAAGAACACATTATCCTATATTCGGTAAAAAGACAGCTGAGAGGGTTGTATCAAAAGAGGCTGAACTTGGAATAGTTCTTTGTGGAACTGGAGTTGGAATATCGAATTCTGCAAACAAGGTAAAAGGAGTAAGAGCTGCACTTGTAAGGGATGTAAGTTCTGCAAGATACGCAAAAGAATATTTAAATGCAAATGTTATAGCATTTGGAGGAAGAATAACCGGAATAGGACTTATTGAAAATATAATCGATGTATTTCTTGAAACTAAGTATAAGCCTACTGCCGAAAACAAAGAGATAATAAAGGAAATTGATGGCTTGGCAGGGGATGACAGCAAACAGTTTGGCAATGAGCATTTCTTTGATGAATTTATGGAAAAATGGAAAAATGGTTACTATCCGACAAAGTAGATAGTTTTAGTTTGAATAAATTTGAGGAAAGGAAATCGCATTATGTTGATTACAACGAAAGGTTTGCTTGTAAAAGCTCAAAAGGAAAATTATGCAGTGCCGGCATTCAATATACACAATCTTGAGACTTTCAGGGTTGTTGTTGAAACTGCTGCGGAATTAAAGTCTCCTGTAATAATTGCAGGGACACCTGGAACTATAGATTACAGCGGCGAGGATTACCTGATAGCAATTGCCAAATCTGCAGCTGCAAAATATACTAAGATACCAATTGCAATGCATTTGGATCATTTTCAGGATGTAGAGAGGATTAAGCACTGCATAGATGTAGGTTTTACGTCTGCAATGATAGATGCATCTAGGATGTCATTTGAAGATAATATCAGAACTACAAGGGAAGTTGTTGAATATGCCCATTTAAATGGCACTGTTGTGGAAGCCGAGCTTGGAATGCTTGGTGGAAGAGAGGAAAGTATAGTTGTTGATGACAAGGATGCAATGTATACTAATCCGGATGCTGCGAGAGAATTTGTGGACAAGACTGGAATAGATTCACTTGCAGTTGCAATAGGAACTGCACATGGTTTGTATAAAGGAGAACCGAAGCTAGATTTTGAAAGACTTCAGGAAATAAGAGAAAAAGTATCCATACCATTGGTGCTTCATGGAGCTTCAAATGTTCCGGAACATCTGGTGAAAAAGGCTATAGAACTTGGCATATGCAAGGTAAATATAGCTACAGACCTAAAAATACCTTTCTCAAGTGCAGTTAAAGAATATTTTAAAAAGAATCCAGATGCAAATGATCCAAGAAATTACATGACTCCAGGAAAAAAGGCAATGAGACAGGTTGTTTATGACAAGATTATTATGTGTGGGAGTAGTGGAAAAGCTTGATTACTATTGTAAATTTAAATGCATCTGTAGACAAGAAGTATAATATAGACAATATAGTAAAAGGAAAAGTAATGAGGGCCAGATCAGTTGAAAATACGGCTGGAGGAAAAGGCATTCATGTGGCTAATATAGCACATATATTGGGGGAGAACACTTTAGTAACAGGATACATTGGCGGTAATACAGGCGAATTTATACAGGCCAGACTTGATGCAGAGGGAATAAAAAGCAAGTTTGTAAAAATTGAAGGCACGACAAGGGAGTGTTTAGCCTTTATGACCGATGATGAAGTCCAAACTGAAATTTTGGAACCTGGTCCCTATGTAACGGAAGAAGAACAAGACTATTTTATGAAAATGTATGAAAGTATGCTTGAGGATTCTGGTATTGTTGCGGCATCTGGAAGCGTGCCTAAAAACGTACCTGAAAGCGTATATGCTGATCTTATAAATATGGCAAATAAAAAAGGTAGAAAGTTCCTGCTGGATACAAGCGGTGAGCTCTTAAGGCTGGGTATAGATGCAGTGCCTTTTATGATAAAACCTAATAAAGAGGAACTTGAAACACTTACAGGAAGAAAAATATCAGATGAAAAAGATGTTGTAAAATGTGTAATGGATTTAAGCAGAAAAAACATCAAGTGCATTGTTGTGTCGCTTGGGGCACAGGGCTCTGTTGTGTATTTTGATGGCAAGATGTTCAGAGTAACGGTACCTTGTGTGAAAGCGGTTAATCCTGTTGGATCGGGAGACTCGTTAGTTGGCGGGTTTGCTGTTGGAATAGAGAGAGATTATTCTATGGATGATATAATAGCCCTAGGTACAGCATGTGGAACAGCCAATGCCATGCTTGAAAAGACGGGATACATAGAACCGGAGCTGGTTCGAAGGATAATGAAAGAGGTAAGTATAAATAGAATAAAATTATAACAGCTGAGTTTGAAAAAAGCGTATTTGGACTTTTAAGCAACAGGTCTTTATACGCTTTTTTTATTTATTTAAAATTACCACAATGTTGTGTAAACATTTTGATATATTGATGTATATACGAATAAACGGTTACATGATAACATTTTATTATAGAAACATTTCAAAAAACGTTGTTGCAATGAAAGGAGAATTTTATGAACCTTATAAATAAAAATCTTATAGAATTGAATATTCAATGTACAAAAAAAGAGGATGTAATAAAAAGTTTATCTGATTTGATAGATAAAGAAAAAAGGCTTAATGATTATAACGGATATGTATCTCAGGTCTTAAAGAGAGAAAGTATGACTTCAACTGGGATCGGATTTGGCATAGCGATTCCACATGGCAAGTGCAGCGCTGTCTCAGTACCAGCTATTGCATTTGGAAGATTAAAAAATAAAGTTGAATGGGAATCACTGGATGATACGCCTATTAAAGTTGTATTCTTACTTGCAGTTCCCGAGGAGTCGGCTTCGGATGGACATTTAAAGATATTGGCTGCATTGTCACGAAAATTGCTCGATGAAGCTTTCAGAGAAAAGTTGTTCAATATGAATGATAAGGAAGAGCTACTAAAAATGTTTTCAAATATGTTTGAAAAAACTAAATTATAAAAATTTATCAGGGAGGTAAAAGTTATGTTAGAATTATTAAAAGACACCAAAAAACATTTGATGACTGGCGTTTCATATATGATACCGTTTATAGTATCTGGAGGAGTTTTGCTTGCGTTGTCCGTAATGTTGTCAGGTCAGGCTGCAGTTCCAAAAACGGGATTTTTGAAGTCGATGTCAGATATAGGTAGTGCTGGATTGACACTGTTTGTTCCTATACTTGGAGGATTTATCGCATATTCAATGGCAGATAAACCGGGTCTGGCTCCAGGAATGATTGGTGCGTATCTTGCAAACCTTAAAGGTGGAGGTTTTCTTGGAGGCATGATAGCTGGAATACTTTCAGGTATAATTGTTTACTACTTGAAGAAAATAAAAGTACCTAATTCCATGAGATCTGTAATGCCTATATTTATACTTCCGCTTATAGGCACTTTTGTAGTCGGAATTATAATAGTATTATTTTTAGGACAGCCTATTGCAGATTTGATGGCGGCATTGAATATATGGTTAAAGGGAATGCAGGGAAGTTCAAAAGTTATATTGGGGATTATAATTGGTGCAATGATAACTTTTGATATGGGAGGTCCTTTGAACAAAACGGCTTTCTTTTTCTCGATTGCGATGGTTCCAACTCATCCTGAATTGATGGCAGCAGCAGCAGTTCCAATTTGTACTCCGCCTCTTGGACTTGGTCTTGCATCTCTTCTATTCAAGAAAAAGTTTAGTGTTGAGGAGAGAGAAGCTGGAAAGGCAGCGCTTATCATGGGCTGTGTAGGAGTAACAGAAGGTGCAATTCCATTTGCAGCATCAGATCCAATCAGAGTAATACCGTCTATAATGGTAGGTGGTGCAGTTTCTTCAGTTATGTCTCTTCTAATCGGTGCTGCAGACCATGCACCATGGGGTGGACTTATAGTATTGCCTGTAGTTGATAACAGATTGGGATATTTGCTTGCAGTTGCAGTTGGAGTTGTGGTAACGGCACTTATGGTAAATATATTGAAAAAGCCTGTAACTGAAGTTGATGTACTGGCTAAAGACGACCAAGATGATGATGACATAGATTTAGATTTTGATTAAAAATATATAATAATGGGAGTGATTTAAATGAAGGTAGTTGCATGTACTTCCTGCCCTTCAGGTGTTGCACATACTTATATGGCAGCGGAGGCAATAGAAAAAGCATTTAAGGCAGCGGGACACAAGGTTAAAGTTGAGACACAGGGATCCATTGGAGTAGAGAATAAATTAACTGAACAGGAAATAAAAGAAGCAGATTTTGTAATACTTACAAAAAATGTAACTATAAAAGGTGAGGAAAGATTTAAAGGAAAATCAATTGTCAGAGTTACAGCTGGAGATGCCATCAAAAAGTCTGATGCCATGGTTAAAAAGCTTGAAAAACATTTGGCTCAGAGTGGAAAATAGTTTAAAAATGAATTAGAAAAACCTTCTATGATAAGTTGAAAATCATAGAAGGTTTTCTTATATATATTTGTTTAAATTGGAGAAGAATGAGATTAGTTCACTTTTAGTTGCAGATTTTTTAATCTTGTTTATTAACTCTTCATTATCCAGAAGTGAGTAAAACTTTTTAAAAAAAGTTCTTGTGCTGTTTATATTTTTAAATTTTAATGCAAGTATAAAAATAAGATCTATATATTCATTTTTCCATACAACAGGATTGTTTAGTTTTACAATTCCTATTTTAGGATGCAATATGAATTGTTCATTGGAATGGGGAATTGCTATTCCTTTTCCAATTATTGTAGATGAATTTTGTTCTCTTTGGATGACATTTTTATAGAAGCCCGATTTTGCAATGCCGCTTTGTTCCATTATATTTGCATACTTTTTTATTATTTCAAGATAAGGCTCGCATCCATCATCTATAAAACAATAATTACTGGATATTATATCGTCCAAATATTCATTTTTTGCATCAATATTTGCATCCAAGTGGATGTTTTCAAGATATTTTCTAATTATTGTCTCGTCTTTTTCATCAAGAAATGTACTTGTATATACGATTTTTTTTGTGTTTATATTTACGGGTACTGTACTTATTATCAGGTCTGTTGAATTTATTATATCTTCTGTAAGGTACCTTAATGGAAGAATCGCAGATATATCTATCTGTGGAAACTTTTTGGATAGTCTGGTTGCGATTATTTGTGATGTACCTATTCCACTGGAACAGATTACCACAACCTTTATTTTTGAATTCATGCGCTCAACTGCAGCGGCGATATGAAGTGATATATAGCCTATCTCGTCTTCATTTATTGAAATTCCAAGTTCGTTTTCAAATATTATGCTGCAGGAATAAGTAGCTCCAAATATACTTAGATATTCTTCTTTTATCTTTTTTAGAATTGGATTTCTAAGCTGAAGTCCGTATTTAAGTCGTATAATTGTTGTTCTCAAATGTATGGACAGGTTTGCAAGAAGCAATTTGTCATTTCTCAGATTTATATTTAAAATATCACTTACGAGATTTATAATTTTATTTGCTATTTCAACATTTAATTCTTTCTTGGAGTTTATTATGTTGCTTAAGGTATATGGATAAACATTGTATTGTATTTTTGCACCGAGCATATGAAGGCATATGTATGCACTTTCTTCTTTTGGTATTTTTAATTTGAACGTTTTGTTTAATTCGTTTACAACAAGGACTGCGATTTTAAATTCTTTGTTCATCTCTATATTTTTGAGATAATCGTGGTCTATATCAATCTTTTTGTTGAATTTGGCTCTTTCAAGTGTTATGGCAATGTGAACTATTAAATTTATGAAAGCTTGATCGGTAAAGTAATATCCAAGCTTTTCCTCGGATTTCTGGATTATTTTTTGAACTTTAAATATATCAAGGCTTGGAAAAAATTGCATGATTTTTTTGTAATTTGAAGAATCTATCCTGTAGTCGAGTTCCTTGTGCATTTCATCACAGTTCTTCTGAGATGAGTCTGCTTCATTGTTCAATTCGGAAAACAAGCTCATCATTGAATTTCTGAATGTATTTTCATTTCCTGCTATCCACAAACCTTTGTTTTGTTTTCTCTTTAGTTGAAGCCCATGAATTTCAAGCCACTTTTCAACATAGTTCAAGTCGTTTATTATAGTGCTTTTACTGCAATAGAGATCATCTGCAAGCAATTGAATGGTATATGTATATCTGTTGTTGAAAAGAGTTTTCAATATGTATTTTTGTCTGTAATCTTTTGAATACGTATTGTTGTTTTTGAAAGTAAAATTATAAATTAGTTTTTTCTTCTGATTTTGATCGGCTTCGATATATATTCCTACACCGGGTTTTCTTATCAAAGTTATTTCTAGCCTGTCAAAAGTAGATTTTAATTCGTCTAAATAATTTCGTATTGTTTTTTGGCTGGTATTGAGTTTAATGGCAATTTCTTTTATTGTAATTGGAGTGCTGTTTTTTAGAAGAATAAATATTAAATTTTGTTTTTTATTGTCTTTAGAATTCATATAAAAACCTCCAGTATGGGACATGTAATTATTGTAAATTTATTTTAAAACAGTAGGATTGATTTGTGGGCTGACGGCATAATGACTTGCATAACTGGAGTTGTGCATACATAGTTTCTAGATGATTTTTATGTTTGTCCTGTTTAATAAATCAAGTATGTTTTCATTTGGAGTATTTTCGGTTATTATAGTGTCTATTTGACTTAGGTCTGCAAATTTATAGCTTCCGTCAAAATAAAACTTCCTGTTCTCCATTACAAGGTATACGGATTTGCTATTCTTTATTATTGTTTTTTTTGTGTTCCCGTCTTCAAAATCAAAGGTAGTTACACTTTCCTCAGATATGTCAACTCCGCAGCTTCCTATAAATGATTTTGAAAATTTGTAGTTTGACAGGTTTTCAATTGTCAGTGATCCTGTAAAGCCGTTCAAGTCTTTGCACATTATGCCACCGGGACATATAATTTGTATATCATTCTTTTCATTGTTTATTGTGGACATTATATCCACCATATTTGTCACAACGGTTAATTTTTTACTGCATGTTGAAAGTAATTTTGCAAGTAGAATATTAGTTGTTGATATGTCCAGAAATATGGTTTCACCGTTTTCAATAAGATTGAAGGCTTTTTCGGCAATCTTTGATTTAGATTCAGTATTGTACTTTTTGCGCGCTTCTATTTTTTTATAATGTGCGGGTTTTCTTATTGATACCGCACCACCGTAGGTTCTTCTCAGCATATTATTGTTTTCTAGTATTTTCAAGTCTTTGCGTATGCAGTCTTTTGAAACATTAAATTTTTTACTTAAATCATTTACTATGACTTTACCGCTGTTTTCTAAAATGTGTAGTATTTCATTATGCCGCTCTTCCATAAACATAGCAATCATCCTTTTGTGAATATTGAAGTTCGAATTTACTATTATTATATACTATTTTATTCACAAAAAACAATATTGAAGTTTATATTATTTGGTAGTACAATAATTATAAAGATAAAACAATAATAAACAATACATATTAAGAAATGGGGTGGAATAAGTGAATGAAAGAATCAATAGGCTGAAAAATCAACTGTTTAGTGAAAAAAGGGAAGTTTCTCTGGAAAGAGCACTTTTGTATACGGAAAGCTATAAGAAAACCGTAGGAGAGCCCGTTATGATAAGGAGAGCCAAAGCTTCAGCGCATATTATGGATAATGTTGAGATATCTATAAGGGAAGGCGAGCTTATCCTTGGAAACAGAACTGTAAAACCAAGAAGCGGTATTGTTTCACCGGAAATGGACCCTTATTGGATTTATAAAGAGCTTGATACTATTTGTTCCAGGGCGCAGGATCCTTTTTATATAAGTGAAGAAGACAAGAGGGTATACAAGGAAAAGTTATATCCGTATTGGAAAGACAAATCCATGAAGGATTTCATAAATTCGATGATAAGTGAAGAGATAAAAGAAGCTGTGGAGTCCGATGTTATATCTTTAAATCAGACGGATAAAGGACAGGGACATATTATCATGGATTTCCCATTTGTCCTCAAAAACGGAATAAGTTCCATAATTGACAAAATTGATTCAAAGATGAATAAAAATCCGGACAATCTTTTCTATAAAGCTGCATCCATAACTATGAGGGCCATGCAGAGGCATATTTTGAGATATCATGAATTGGCTTTGCAGGAAGCTTCAAAGGAAAATGATCCCGACAGGAAAAATGAACTATTAAAGTGTGCCCAAGTTTCCAAGAAAATCTCTACAGAAAAGCCTGAAAGTTTTTGGGAGGCATGTCAGCTTGTTTGGTATGTAAGTGTATGCGCACAGTATGAATCAAATGCAAGTTCACTTTCCCTGGGGAGATTTGACCAGTATATGTACAGCTTTTATAAAAATGATCTCGAGAAAGGCTGTAAAAAAGAATTTTTAAAAGAGCTGCTTGAATGTTTTTGGATAAAAACAAATGATGTTGTGCTTATTAGAAGCGCAAACAGTGCAAAATACTTTGCAGGATTTCCAACAGGGTATACCATAGCTCTTGGAGGACTTACTGAAAACAGCAGGTCTGCTGTAAATGAACTTTCACATTTGTGCCTTGAAAGTTATCATGATATAAGGCTTCCACAGCCTAATTTGGCAGTAAGGCTTAACGAACTTATTCCAAGGTCGTTTTTGAATCTGACAGCTGAAACTATAAAAATTGGAACAGGCATTCCTCAGATATTCAATGATGAAGTAATTGTTCCTGGTTTTCTAAATAGGGGAGTAAGCCTTGAAGATGCAAGAGATTACAGCATAGTTGGATGTGTCGAGCTTTCAATACCTGGCAAGACCTATGGACTTCATGATATAGCACTTTTCAATTTGCTTAAGGTTATGGAAATATCACTCAAGGAAAACAGGAATAACAAAAAAATAGATTTTAATTTTATAATTGGGGATATAAAGAAGAAAATCACACACTATGTCAAACTTGTATGTGATGGTTCAAATATAGTGGATATAGGACATAGGAAATTTGCACCGATTCCAATGCTTTCCTGTTTAATAGATAATTGCCTTGAAAGTGGAAAAGATGTGACTGAAGGCGGAGCAAAATACAATTTTTCAGGAATACAGGGTATAGGAGAGGCTAATTTGAGCGATTCTCTATATGCATTGAAGAAAATAGTATTCGAGGAAAAGAGGATATCTTTTGAAGAAATTGTAAATGCACTTGACGCAGACTTTGAAGGGAAAGATTATCCCGATTTGAGACAGATGCTCATAAACAACTATGATAAGTATGGAAATGACAATGATGAGGTTGATTTTATATCATCAGACATACTTAGGTATTATGCAAAGGAACTCGAGAAGTACTCTAATCCAAGAGGAGGGAGATTTATCCCTGGTGCATATACAGTTTCAGCGCATATTCCACTTGGAGAGGCGGTTGGAGCGACACCTGATGGTAGAAAGGCACACAGCCAGCTGGCTGATGGCGGACTTTCACCTATGGTTGGGAGAGACCTTCTCGGACCAACTGCAGTTTTAAAGAGTGTGAGTAAGCTTGACAATTATCTGACTACAAATGGAAGTCTTTTAAACGTTAAGTTCAATCCAAAAACTTTATCCGGTGACGAGGGAATTAAAAAATTTGGAGATTTCCTTATGTCATTCATGAAACTTAAAATACAGCATATTCAATTTAATGTAATGTCAAGGCGTATGCTTGTGGATGCACAAAAAAATCCTGAAAACTATAAAGGACTTGTTGTAAGGGTTGCAGGATACAGCGCTTTCTTTGTAGAACTCAATAAGAAAATACAGGATGATATAATTGCAAGAACCGAGCACGTATTATAATAAATGGATGTGGTTTATTTATGAAGGCATTGATTTTTAACATACAGAGATATTCAATTCATGATGGAAATGGAATAAGAACAGTGGTTTTTTTAAAAGGATGTCCGCTTCATTGTCCCTGGTGTTGTAATCCTGAGTCTCAATCCTTTGATATAGAAACGGTTGGAAAAACGGAAGGTACTTCAAGATTTTCTTCAGGTGACGTTAGAATCTTTGGAAAGTATATGACAGTTGATGAAGTTACAGCAGAGGTTGAAAAGGATATGATTTTTTATAACACTTCTGGAGGCGGTGTTACTTTATCAGGTGGTGAAGTCCTCGCGCAGTCCAAGTTTTCCATTGAACTGTTGAAAAAACTTAAAAAGTTGTGTGTGGATACAGCTATTGAGACATCTGGAAATGGAAGTACCAACGATTTGCTTGAGATGAGTAAATATCTTGATGTTGTATTGTTTGATCTTAAAATAATGGATAAAGTAAAGGCAAGAGATATTATAGGAATTGATATGGAACTTGTAAAAACAAATATTAGGATGCTTGTTGAAAATCACAAGAAAGTAATACCGAGAATACCACTTATTCCAGGATATACCATATCAAAAGAAAATATCGAGCAGATAATTGAATTTACTAAAGAACTCGGTCTTCGTGAAATTCATATACTTCCATTTCATCAATATGGAAGTGAAAAGTATGAGTATTTGCACAAGGAATACAGCCTGAAGGACATCGAGCCACTTGGACAGAAAGAGTCAAATGACATAAAAAAAATGATTGAGAAAAGGTTTGATGGAGTAAAAGTAGTTATTGGTGGAATGTAAAAAATTAAAATAAAAATTTAAAACAAGAGGAGATAATTAAAAATGGAATTTATGTTTGATACTGCTAATATTGAGGTTATAAAAAAATATAAGGATACTTTTCCTATAACTGGAATTACAAGCAATCCAAGCATTATAAAAAAAGAAGGAAAGATTGATTTCTTCAATCATTTCAAAGAAATCAGAAATATCCTTGGACAGGAAAAAAGCATTCATATACAAGTTGTATCAAAAGAATGCAACGGTATAGTAAAAGAAGCAGAAACAATAAGGGAAAAAGTGGACGACAAGGTTTATATCAAAATTCCTGTTACAGCAGAAGGATTAAAGGCTATGAATATACTTAAAGCAAAAGGTGTTGGCATTACGGCAACTGCGGTTTATACAAAAGTCCAGTCACTTCTATCACTTGAAGCAGGAGCAGATTTTATTGCACCATATTTTAATAGAATGGAAAATATGAATATTGACCCTCGTGCTACAATACAAATGGTTGCAGACATGATAGACAGGTATAATTATCCAACAAAGATACTTGCTGCAAGCTTTAAAAACATAGGACAGGTAATGGACTCTTTTTCAGCAGGAGCGCAGGTTGCAACTGTAGCACCTGAGATACTCAAAGATTCTCTCAACATGGCGTTGATAGGAAGAGCTGTAGATGATTTTACATCTGACTGGGAAGGTGTATTTGGAAAAGGGACTTCAATTTGTGATCTTTAATCTCTGAGAGGTTTATTATGAAAACTGTAAAAAAGGAAAATATTAATGTATCAGCTTCTGTATCATGCATGAATCTCTGCAATCTAAAAAAGGACATGCAGGAGGTTGAAAAATCCAGAGTGTCGTTTTATCACTTTGATGTAGTCGATGGAAGGTTCAACAATTGTTTTATGCTGGGTGAACCAACGTTAAAAAGCATGAGAGAAGAAGCAAGTATCCCTATTGAAGTTCATCTTGCAGTTTACGAACCTGAAAAATTTATAGAAGCTTGTGCAAAATTGGGAGCGGATTATATTGCGGTGCATTATGAATCACTGAAAGATCCGTATAAAATATTTAAGATGATACGTGACTTTGGAGCAAAGCCTGTTCTTGCATATAAATCAAATACAGCTCCAGAAAATGATTTTCCGTCCCTTGCAGAGCAAGTTTCGTGGATACTGAAGCTTACCGTGGAGCCTGGATTTTCAGGACAAAAAATTCAAAGGCAGGCAGTGGAACATATAGCCAGTATGAGATGTATGCTTGACGAAGCAGGATTGAATACTGGAATAGAGGCGGATGGAAATATCAACATATATACAATCCCTCAGGTTGTAAAGGCAGGAGCGGATATTTTAACTGGGGGATCTTCGGGATTATTTGTTGAAAATTGCAGTGTAGAACAATCCTGTAATGAAATGGTTGAAATTGCTGCAAGGTGCCAAAAATCCGGAAATAGAAAAAAATAAACTCAATGTCATCAGCAATCAAGTTAAAACCAGCGTTGAAAACAGTTCTTGTGAATGTGTTTTTAATGCTGGTTTTTATACGGACACGTTAACAGTGAAATATTGTATTTTTAATATGTATAAGTTATAATTAACACATAAGTTATGTTCACGTTAACATAATCTAAAAAATTAAAATTGAGGTGGATTGTAATTATGAAAAAATTCATGGATGAAAATTTTTTGTTGTCTACTCCTACAGCTGTAAAGCTGTACAATAATTATGCTAAGGACATGCCTATAATTGATTACCACTGTCATTTAAGTCCCAAAGAAATTTATGAGGACAGGAAATTTAAAAACATAGCGGATGCATGGCTATATGGTGATCATTACAAATGGCGTTTGATGAGGAGTAACGGAATAGATGAAAAATATATAACTGGAGACTCCAGTGACTATGATAAATTTATGGCATGGACAAAAACTCTGTCAATTGCTATAGGAAATCCATTGTATCATTGGACTCATTTGGAACTTCAAAGATTTTTCGGAATATATGAACCTTTAAATGAGAAAACTGCCCCAGACATATGGAAAAAAGCCAATGAACTTTTAGAGAAAGATGAATTTTCAGCAAGGGAACTTATAAAAAAGTCAAATGTAAAGATTGTTTGCACAACAGATGACCCGGTGGATACTTTGGAATATCATTTGAAGCTAAAAAAAGAAGAAAATTTTAATGTAAAGGTTTTGCCGGCATTCAGACCTGATAAAGGTTTAAAAATAGACAAAGACACATTTATGCCGTGGATTGATAAATTAAGTGAAGTATGCGGCAGAAAAATAGAGAATATTGATGATTTATTAAGTTCCATTGAGTCTAGAATTGAATTTTTTAATTCTGTAGGATGCAGGGTTTCAGACCATGCTATGGACGTTGTAGATTATGCTGAAGCATCCAAAGAGGAAGTCAATGATATATTTGTAAAGAGATTTAAAGGGGAAACTTTAACCAAAACTGAAATTTCCAAATATAAAACCTATATTATGAAATTTCTTGGAAAATTGTATTCAAAATTTGGATGGGTAATGCAGCTTCATATTGCAGCATTAAGGGATTTAAACACTAATATGTTTAAGAAAATGGGACCTGATACAGGGTTTGATTCCATGAATGATCTCACAATAGCAGAACCACTTGCACGCCTTATGGATTCACTTGAAATGGAAGGGGCTCTTCCAAAGATGATATTGTATTCATTAAATGCCAAAGATAGCTATACAATTGGAACTATAATGGGATGCTTCCAGGGAACCTCCATACCAGGCAAAATTCAGCTTGGATCAGCCTGGTGGTTCAATGACAGTAAAACAGGAATGATCGATCAAATGACTACTTTGGCCAATACTGGATTGCTTAGCAGATTCGTCGGCATGCTTACTGATTCGAGAAGTTTTCTTTCGTATACAAGGCATGAATATTTCAGGAGGATACTCTGCGATTTAATTGGAAAGTGGGTTGAAAACGGAGAATATCCAGATGATGAGGAAATGCTTGGAAATATAGTAGAAGGAATATGCTATAAGAATGCAAAAACATATTTTAACATGTAGCAGTGTATTGTAAAAATATTTTGTCAAAATACAACAAATCATAGCACTGTCAATGATTTGTTGCAATTTGGCAGGGATATCTATATAAATGTCATACTATTTATAATAAACTAAATATATAGAATATTTTGTCGAAAGGAGTATGAATATGAGAAAATTAAGCTTAAAAGAAAAGATAAGTTATGGATTTGGAGACTTTGGCAATGGATTCATGTTTGACTTGGGACAGGCATATCTTCTTAAATTTTATACGGATGTAGTTGGACTTCCAGGAGCTGTTGCGGGTGGAATATTTGTGTTTACAAAAATATTCGATGCATTCATGGATCCTATAGCCGGTTCTGTAGTAGATTCAAGAAAAAGTATTGGAAAAAATGGAAGGTTCAAGCCTGTTATGTTTTATTCAAGCATAGGATTGGCCATATTAACTGTCTGTACATTTTTTACACCGAACATATCCATGAGTGGAAAGCTTGTTTATGCTTATATATCCTATATGCTTTGGGGCCTTCTATATTCGTTTACGAATGTGCCTTATGGTTCGCTGGGTTCAGTTATGACACAGGATGTCCAAGACAGAAGCCAATTGGCATCGTTTAGACAGGCGGGTTCGGTTGGTGCACTTTTAATAACAGGGGTAATATTTATGCCGATAGTTATTAAATTTAACAATCCAAAGGCTGGATTTCCATTTGCAGCAGCAATTATGGGGTTAATAGGTATCGTGTCGTTTTTTATAACCTTTAGGAATACAAAGGAATCAGTAAAAGTAGAGAGAAAAAATCAAAAGATCACTCCAAGAAGTTTTGCCACCGCAGTATTTACGAACAAGCCACTACTTGTACTCATACTCATGACTATATTTTCAATCTCGGCATATAATATAAAGACAGCAATGATAGTTTATTTTTGTCAGTATTATCTTGGAAATGTATTGCTGCTTCCATATGTTAATTTTATAAGTATAGGCTGTTCTATAGTAGGTATAGTTTCTATGCCGTATCTTGTAAAAAAATTTGGAAAAAAGAAAACGGCAGTGTTGGGATTTGCAATGAGCTTTATTGCAGATGGATTGAATTTTATATTGCCTGTCAATATTGTATTGTTTACCATACTGTTAAGCATTTCATTTATAGGGATAAGTATACCAAATGGTGTTACATGGGCATTTGTATCCGATGTAATAGATTACGGCGAGTGGCATACTGGAGTAAGAAGAGAAGGAATAACGTATTCAGCCTTTAATTTTTCGAGGAAGATTGCACAGTCCATTGCAGGAGGGCTTTCCGGATTTGGACTTACTCTCATAGGATATGTTCCAAATGTACATCAGAGTGCGGCAACCTTGCTTGGAATAAAATCGCTTCAAACTCTTTATCCATGTGTTGCTCTCATAGTAGCGGCTTTGGTAATAGGAGTATTGTACGGATTATCAGACAAAAAGTATGAATCTATTGTAAAGGATCTCCATGAAGGAAAAACAGAGGCTGACCTTATAAGGCAATAGGGCGTATTTTTATAGATTAAAGAGTGCTTGCATTATTTCATATTCCGATGAGTGTAGTTTATGTATTTAAAATGTGATATTATAAAATATAATTGAAAATTAATATCCATTAAAGGAAAGGTGAAATAATGTGAGCGTCACTATAAAAGATATAGCAAAATTGGCAAATGTATCTCATACAACGGTATCAAGAGCACTTAACAACAGCCCTTTGATAAATGAAGAGACAAAAGATAAAATAAAAAGCATAGCAAAACAACTTAAGTATGTTCCAAACTATAATGCCAAGAATCTTGTACTCCACAAATCAAACAACATAGGCCTGTTCTTTTCAAGCATAAGGGCAGGTACGTCTCCTACATTTCTATTTGAGATACTGAGAGGTGTAAGCAGTGTTATAAATCAAAATTACAATTTGGTGGTTACAGGAATTGACAACTGTAATAAATTTGAGTTTGTAGACAACAAAAGATTTGACGGAATCATAATAATGAGTCAGAGTGAAGATGACAATGCCTTTATTTATCATCTGATAGACAATAAGATACCACTTGTAGTTCTTGATAGAGACATGCAGGATGAGAGGGTGATAAACATATTGTCTGATGACAGGCACGGTTCTTTTAAGGCTGTGGAATATCTTATAGAGAACGGTCACAGAGACATAGCGATAATAGAAGGAAAAGAAGGATTCAAGTCGTCAAATGAAAGAAGAACTGGATTTATGGATGCACTTATCGAGTATAATATACAGGTAAATAAAAATTATATTGTAAGAGGCAGTTATGATATGGAAAGTGGATATAAAGCTATGGAAAAATTACTTGATATGGCCAAGGTTCCTACAGCAGTATTCTGCTCAAATGATGATATGGCTGTAGGAGCAATAAAAGCTGCAAATGACAGGTCATTTAAGGTACCTTGTGATATTTCCGTAATAGGATTTGACAATATAGGATTCTGCGAATATTCAGTTCCAGCTTTGACTACTGTGAAAAGGCCCATGGAAAAGATAAGTATACTTGGTGCGAAAAAATTGCTGCAGCTTATAGATGGTAAGTCTTTTGAAAGTGGAAAAATGTATATAAACACAGAGCTTGTAATAAGAGATTCTGTCTGCAAATTAGAATAAATATACAATTGAAAAAATCATTTTAATACTAAAATTTTATAGAAACTATTGTTAACGTGTGCATAAAAATGATATAATTTTGATTGAAATCAGAAAATCATAATGTGAAAACATATTAAATAAAATAATAGGAGGGTTTTGCAATGAAGTTAAATAAAGAGTTGTTCAAGGAATATAAAAGTTATCCGGAAAAGGTAATGCAGTTTGGAGAAGGCAATTTTTTGAGGGCATTTATAGACTGGCAAATAGATAAAATGAACAAAGAGGCAGGTTTTAATGGAAGCGTAGTAGTGGTTCAGCCAATAGAAAACGGACTTGTGAATAAGTTAAATGAACAGGATGGATTGTATACGCTTTATCTTCAGGGGATGAAAGACGGTAAGGCTGTAAGAGAGCATACCATAATAAATTCTGTAAGCAGAGGTGTAAATCCTTATTGTGATTATGATGAGTTTTTAAAGATTGGGGACAATCCTGAACTTAGATTCATAATATCAAACACTACGGAGGCAGGAATAGCCTTTGCTGAAAAGGATAAGCTTTCAGACAGGCCTCAAAGCAGTTATCCGGGCAAACTTACAGCATTTTTATATCATAGGTTCAAACAATTTGATGGTGATAAAAGTAAGGGATTTATAATAATTCCGTGCGAACTTATAGACAGGAATGGTGAAAAACTTAAAAAAATTGTTTCTAAATATACAGAATTGTGGAATCTTGGGGACAGATTTAAAGATTGGCTTGAAAATGCAAATACGTTTTGCTGCAGTCTTGTTGACAGAATAGTACCAGGATATCCTAGAGACACTATAGATGAAGTTACGAAAGAGATTGGATATGAAGATGGACTTGTTGATGTCGGGGAACAATTTCATCTGTGGGTTGTTGAGGGACCTGATTGGATAAAAAATGAACTGCCGGTTGAAAAAGCAAATCTTAATGTGAAATTTGTCGATGACATGACTCCGTACAGAACAAGAAAAGTTAGAATTTTAAATGGTGCACATACAGCACTTGTTCCAGTTGCTTATTTATATGGTCTTGACATAGTTTCAGAGTCAGTTAAACATGACGTTGTTGGAAAATTTTTAAATGGTGTAATATACGATGAGATAATACCTACGCTTGATTTGCCTGAAGATGAACTCAAGTATTTTGCAGGCGCTGTACTTGAGAGATTTGTCAATCCTTTTGTGAAACATTATCTTATGAGCATAGCTTTAAATTCAATGTCCAAATTTGAAACGAGAGATCTTCCTTCATTGATCGAGTACAAAAAAAGAAGCGGAAAACTTCCTGAAAAACTTGTATTTTCACTTGCAGCATTAATAGAGTTTTACAAGGGAAAAAGAGGCGACGAAATTATAAAGCTTGCAGACAATCAAGATATACTGGATCTTTATAAATCATTGTGGTCGAATTATGATGGAACTGAAACAGGACTTAAAAATATTGTAACTTCAGTACTCGGATATGAAAAGAACTGGAAGATGAATCTTAATGATATAGACGGCTTGAATGAACTTGTCACAAAGTATTTGTCCGACATTGAGAGGCTTGGAATTAAAGAAGCGGTCAAGGAAGTATTATAGTTTGAAATAGGATGTGTTATAGTGAAAAAGTTTATAAAAATCAATAAAAATGACAATGTATTTGTGGCTCTTGCCAACTTGAAAGTTGGTGAAGTTATTGAGTGTGGCGGAGAGAAAATTATATTGAAGCAAAATGTGGATAAAGGGCATAAGGTAGCGGCAAAAAAGATTTTAAATGGAGAAAACATAGTAAAGTACGGATTTCCAATAGGGCATTCAACTTCCGATATAGAAAAAGGAACTTGGGTTCATACCCACAATGCAAAAACCAATTTAAGTGGTATTAAAGATTACACTTTCAATCAAAGCCTGAATGAAAGTGTTAAAAAAGGCGAAAATATGACTTTTAAAGGGTATAGAAGAAAAAATGGAGACGTGGGTATAAGAAACGAGCTCTGGATAGTACCGACGGTTGGATGTGTAAATGGAATAGCAGACAGAATAATGGACAGGTTCAAGAAAAAAGTTGGCGAGATGTCTATAGACAATACTCTTGTTTTAAAACACAATTATGGATGTTCACAGCTCGGAGAGGATCATGTAAACACTAGAACCGTTCTATGCAATGTTGTAAAACATCCTAATGCTGGAGGAGTTCTTGTACTTGGACTGGGATGCGAGAACAACAAGATGGACGATTTTAAAAAGGCTCTTGGTGATTTTGATGAGAACAGAACTAAATTTCTTGTATGTCAGGAAGTATCCGATGAAATAGAAATAGGAGCGGATATTCTCTGCGGGCTTTACAAGGAAATGAAGGACGACAGTAGAGAGGAAGTTCCGCTTTCTGCTCTCAAGGTTGGGCTCAAGTGTGGAGGATCAGACGGATTGTCTGGAATTACAGCAAATCCACTTTTGGGGAAATTTTCAGATTTCCTCGTTTCACAGGGAGGAACTACTGTTCTTACAGAGGTGCCGGAAATGTTTGGAGCTGAAACTCTTTTAATGAATAGATGTGAAAACAGAGAGATTTTTGACAAGACAGTGCATCTTATAAATGATTTCAAGGAGTATTTTATGAAATACAATCAGCCTATATACGAGAATCCATCTCCGGGAAACAAGGCTGGAGGAATAACTACTCTTGAAGATAAATCACTTGGATGTACGCAGAAGTCTGGGACTTCAAATGTAACCGATGTATTGAAATACGGTGAAACTCTTAGAAAAAATGGACTGAATCTTCTAAGTGCACCTGGAAATGATCTGGTTGCATCATCCGCGCTTGCCGCATCAGGGTGTCAGATTGTTCTGTTTACTACAGGGAGAGGAACTCCCTTTGGGAGTTTTGTTCCTACCATGAAGGTTTCAACAAATACAGCTCTTTTTGAAAATAAACCGAACTGGATAGATTTTAATGCAGGTGTACTTGTTAATGAAAATACAGAAGATGAGGTACTCGGGCGGTTTATCGATTATGTTGTCAGGGTTTCAAGTGGAGAGTTTGTAAACAATGAAAAAAATGACTTCAGGGAAATTGCTATATTTAAAACTGGAGTGACTTTGTAATTTAATAAATATGAAAATAACGCCTGAGAAAAAGGCGTTATTTTCATATTCAAGCTGCAGATTTTGTATCACCGGCTTTTACTCATCAAAAGTTAATGCTATTTTTCTGATGCTTGGATCTTTGCTGTCTACAAAATCGAAAGCTTTTTGTGCATCTAAATAATTGAATTTATGAGATATACTGTTTGTTAAGTCTAGTTTTCCATTGTTGATTAAGTCAATAACTGCCTGGAATTTTTTATTCTGAAGTCTGGAACCCCTGATGTCCAGCCCTTTTGCAGTGATTTTAAACTGTGTAACTACTGTTGGATCTATGGAAAATCCCATTGTAATAACTCTTCCGGCGTTTCCAGTTACCTCTAGAAGCGTAGCAAGGGAATCTTTTGTGCAGGCAGCATCAATAGAAACTGTAGGACCGTAACCACCAGTAAGTTCTCTGGCTCTTGCAACTACGTTTTCCTTTAGAAGATTAATTCCATAAGCAGCTCCATTTTTCTTTGCTTCCTCTATTTTTTCATCAACTACATCTACGGCAATAATAGTAGCGCCAGTTAATCTTGCTATTTTGAGTATACTACTTCCAAGGGCTCCGCATCCAAGTATAAGAAGAGTATCTTCTTTGCAAAGTTCAGCTCTTGAACAGCTTTGTACTGCAATATATTCACGATATCCGCCATGAATGTGAACTCCTCTAACTTTTAGATTTGCACAAACATTTCCTCCTTTTATAAAACATGTATAATATATTTGTATTTGTAATATCTCATTAATATATTAAGTTAAAATTGAATATTGGCAAAGGAGATAGAAAATGAATTTATTTGAAACCAATAACTTTGAAAATATTTTTTCACAAATTACATATGTAGCAAATAGGGAATGTACTGCCAACTGGTTTTTTGCAGGACCGTCTGTTTATGACAAGCACAACATTATCTTGGTATATGAGGGAGAAGCAATGCTCACATGCAACAATGAAGAATTTAAAGTGAGCAGGGGAAATCTTATTTATTATAAGCCAGGAGATTATAGGGAAGGTTATACTTTTGCAGATAATTTGATGAAATGTTACACGATAGATTTTTTGTACACCCTGCCTTATTTAGAAGGAAATACAT
Source organism: Clostridium pabulibutyricum (assembly GCF_058242705.1). Taxonomy (NCBI): domain Bacteria; kingdom Bacillati; phylum Bacillota; class Clostridia; order Eubacteriales; family Clostridiaceae; genus Clostridium; species Clostridium pabulibutyricum. Next base: position 215,964 of record NZ_JBZAYZ010000003.1, on the reverse strand, counting down.
GGAAATTGCATGACATACAATTGCCTTTTCCTACGGTGGATAAAATTGAGGACAAATTTTTATTTTCACATCTTTTCGAATTGTTTTCAAAGTTTACTAAAACCTGGCTGTATGAAAAGCATAATAGAGTCATACAGGGAAGGGCTATTTTCTCAGAAATTTTATCTCTATTACTGCGTAAAAAAATTGACAGGAATTTTAACTATGAGAATATACGTAAAACTGAAAAGGTAATTTCATATATGACGGAGCATTTAACAGATAAATTGAATTTACAGGAGCTGTCCAGGGTTGTAAATATCAGTCCTTCCTATTTGGAGAGTATTTTTAAAAATGTAACTGGAAAATCACCGATTTCATATCTTATTGATGTGAGAATTGGAAAATCAAAGGATTTATTAAATGATGGATATACAGTTTCAGAGGCTTCTTCCATGGTTGGTTTTAATGATATTTTTTATTTCAGTAAATGCTTTAAGAAATATGTAGGGATTTCTCCATCTCAATACAAAGCTTCCAATATTTAAGTAAATGTCTTTTAGTGTATCAGGGGAAAATAGTATTATTGACAGTATTTAAATTCAGACAGTATAATGATACAAATTAGCTACCTGGTTTAAAGGAGAGATAAATATGGAATGGAAATATGAAAAAGGAAGAGTTTACAGCATGGGGAAAGGTAATGAACTTATGGCAGAAGCCACGTTTTCAATTAAGGAGAATGGAGAAATTGATATCAACCATACTTATGTTAACCCTGTCCTAAGAGGCAGGGGAGTGGCTGGAGAAATGATGACAGTTGTATGTAAGTTTTTAAGAAAAAATAAACTCAGAGCTTCGGCGACTTGCCCTTATGCTAGTACGTGGCTTGAAAAGCATAAAGATTTGTGGGAAGATGTAATATCTGAAGGCTTTCAATAAGTAAATAAAAAGCAGTATCTTCTACGGGAGGTACTGCTTTTTATTATTATATCTAAATTCTGATTTGCTCCATTCTGCATAATGTAGTTAAATAAACAATCCAAAGTTAAGTCCTAATAGGCAGAAGATAATATTAGGTTCTCTGATTTTGATAATAAGTAAGGCTTTTTTGGATAGTGTGATAACGATTAAATCACCTTATAATCGTAGTAAAGACAAGCATATCAATCAATTAATAAACTTAAGGTAGGGAGTTATGCGCTATGGAATACTATTTGGGCATAGATATTGGAGCTTCCAGTGGAAGACATATTTTAGGACATGTAGAAAACGGGAAATTAAAAATTGAAGAGATATACAGATTTAAAAATGGAATAAGTAAAGTAGATGATGAATACTGCTGGGACATTGAAAGATTATTTGATGAAGTAAAGAATGGCATAAAAAAGTGTAGAGAAATAGGAAAAATTCCAAAAAGTATAGGAATAGATACATGGGGAGTGGATTATGTTCTTCTCGATGGAAATGATGAATTGATAGGAAGAGCGGTATCATACAGAGATGATAGAACCGAGGGCATTATGGAGAAGGCTTTTAAAAAGATACCTAAGGATATGTTATATTTTTATACCGGGATACAGTTCCAGAGATTCAACACTCTGTATCAGCTGCTTTCAACAAAAGAAAAATACGGAGATTATTTAAAAAGAGCTAAAACATTTTTGATGATACCAGATTATTTGAATTTTTTATTGACAGGCAAAAAGACTGCAGAATATACCAATGCTTCAACAACACAGCTTTTGAATTCTTTTGATAGAACCTGGGATGAAAATATTTTGGATACCTTTGATATAGACAAAAGAATTTTTCCAGAAATAAATTCCCCACGCACAAGGCTTGGTGGATTCAAAAAAGAACTTGTAGATGAGTTTGGGTTTGATTCAGAGGTTATACTGGTAGCTTCACATGATACAGGGTCAGCTTTTATATCTTCAGTATGTGGTAATACAGAAGACAGCATATTTTTAAGTTCTGGGACTTGGTCTCTTATAGGTGTTGAAAATCGTTTTCCGATATGCGTTCCACAGGCTATGAATTGCAATTTTACGAATGAAGGTGGAATAGATTATAGATATAGATTTTTAAAGAATATAATGGGGCTTTGGATTATTCAGGAGGTCAGACGAAATATTGGTGAAAAGTACAGCTTTTCTGAAATAGCAGAACTGGCTTCAGAATGCAGCGACTTTGATTCAATAATCGATGTTGATGATGACAGATTCATGAAACCTGTAGACATGATTAAAGAGATAAAAAATTATTGTTCTGAAACGAATCAGAAGGTTCCGGGCAATATAGGGGAAATTGCATTTTGTGTTTTTAATAGTTTAGCCTGCAGTTACAAAAAGTCCATAGAATCTCTTGAAGAAATATTTGAAAAGAAATTTAAGAAGATAAATATTTTTGGCGGCGGTTGTAAAAACAATTTGTTGAATGAGTTGGTTGCAAGGGTTACAGGAAAAACAGTACTTGCAGGTCCGTCGGAAGCCACAGCCATAGGAAATATTTCAGCTCAGCTATTAAGTTTTGGAGTGTGCAAAGATTTGGCCGAGGCAAGAAAATTGATAGGTAAGTCTTTTAATATCAAAGAATTTAAATAAATCAAAGTGAGGTAAATTAAATGAATGTTAAAGAAAAATACCAATTGGCAAAACAGGAATATGAAAAATGGGGAATAAATGTTGATGAAGTTTTAAAAAAATTGCAAAAAATAAAAATATCAATCCACTGCTGGCAGGGAGATGACATTGAAGGATTTGAACTGGACAAGAAAGAATTATCCGGAGGAATTGCAGCAACAGGAAATTATCCAGGAAAAGCAAGAAATCCCCAGGAACTTAGAAGAGATCTCGAAAAAGCGCTCAGCCTTATACCTGGCAAGCATAAAATCAATCTTCATGCAATATACGCTGAAACTGATGGAAAATTTGTAGAAAGGGATGAGATAAAGCCGGAACATTTTAAAAATTGGGTTTCATGGGCTCAAAAGAATGGATTGGGACTTGATTTTAATCCTACTATATTTTCACATGAAAAGGCAGATGATGGACTTACGCTTTCCCATCCAAACAAAGAAATTCGTGATTTTTGGATAAGACATTGTATTGCTTCAAGAAAAATAGGGGAATACTTTGGAAAAGAACTTGGACAACCATGCTTGACAAATCTGTGGATACCGGATGGATACAAGGATATTCCAAGTGACAGACTTGGACCAAGAAGGCGTCTCAAGGATTCTCTGGAGCAGATATTCAAGGAAAAAATAGATAAAAAATATAATCTGGATTCTGTAGAATCAAAAGTTTTTGGAATAGGTGCTGAATCATATACAGTAGGTTCAAGTGAATTTTATATGAATTTTGCAGCAAAAAATGATGTATTGTGTCTCATGGATACAGGACATTATCATCCAACGGAAGTGGTTTCGGACAAAATATCATCCATGCTTTTGTTTTCGGACAAAGTTGCTTTGCATGTAAGCAGACCGGTTCGCTGGGATAGTGACCATGTAATAGTTTTGGACGATGAACTCAAGGAACTTGCAAAGGAAGTAGTAAGAAATGATGCACTCGACAGGGTTATGATAGGACTTGATTTCTTTGATGCAAGCATAAATAGGATTGCTGCATGGACTATAGGAACAAGAAATATGATAAAGGCGCTTTTGAATGCAATGCTTCTTCCAAATAAAAAATTAAAAGAACTTCAAGAACAGGAAAATTACACTGACAGGCTTGCAATAATGGAGGAATTCAAAACTTATCCATTGGGGGCTGTCTGGGATTATTACTGCCAGATAAATAATGTTCCTGTCAGAGAGGCATGGCTGGATGAGGTTAAAGATTACGAGAAAAAAGAACTGTCAAAAAGAAAGTAGGGATAAAAGTGAAAATCCAAGACACAAGGTTTATGAAAGACTATATAAAAATAACATATGATGCCTGGCTTAAGGGATGGCATGAACGAAACGGAGGCAACCTTAGCTACAGAATAGAAAAAAATGAAATAAAGGATATAGAGGATCAGCTTGATGAAAATTCCGAGTACATTCCAATAGGAGTATCCGTGCCTAATTTGGCAGATGAATATTTTTTAGTAACCGGAAGCGGAAAATACATGAGAAATATAAAACTTGATCCCGAGTCGAACATAGGCATAGCAAAAATAGACTCAAAGGGGGAGAATTACAAAATAGTATGGGGACTATCAAATGGAGCAAAACCTACAAGTGAGTTTGCATCTCATCTCATGAGTCACTCGGTGAAGAAAAGGGTGACAGGCGGGAAAAACAAGGTCATATATCATTCGCATACAACAAATATAATTGCACTTACATTTATATTGCCTCTTGAGAGCAAAGTGTTTACAAGAGAACTATGGGAAATGGCAACGGAATGTCCGGTAGTGTTTCCTTCGGGAGTCGGAGTGGTTCCGTGGATGGTTCCTGGCGGAGCGGCAATAGCAAAAGAAACAAGTAAGCTTATGGAAGAATTTGATGTTGTAGTATGGGCGCATCATGGAACGTTTGTTGCAGGTGAAAGTTTGGATCTTGCGTTTGGACTTATGGATACTGTGGAAAAATCAGCTGAAATTCTTGTTAAAGTTATCTCCATGGGTGGAAAGAAACAAACTATAACGGCAAATAATTTTAGAGACCTTGCAGAAGAATTCAAAGTAACTTTGCCTGAAAAGTTCTTGTATTAGTAGTCAGCTTAGTGAGGAGAGATTGTATATGATAAATCGTATAGTTCTTAATGAAACTTCTTATTTTGGAAAGGGTTCTATATCCATAATTCCTGAAGAAGTAAAAAAAAGAGGATTCAAAAAAGCATTTGTTGTTACAGACAAGGATTTAATAAAATTCAATGTAGCACAGAAGGTAACCGATAAGCTTGACAAAGAAGGGATACCATATGAAATTTATGACAATGTAAAGCCAAATCCTACAATAGAAAATGTATTAACTGGTGTTAAAAGCTATGCAGACTCAAAATCAGATTTTATTATTGGAATAGGAGGGGGCTCCTCCATTGATACATCGAAGGCAATAGGGATTGTAACAAATAATCCAGAATTTGCCGATGTAAAATCTCTTGAGGGGGAAGCGCCTACAATTAGGAAGTCTGTACCCGTAATAGCAGTTCCGACAACCGCAGGTACAGCGGCTGAGGTTACAATAAACTATGTTATTACAGATGAGAAGGCTGTAAAGAAAATGGTGTGTGTTGATCCAAAGGACATTCCTGCAATAGCAGTTATTGATCCGGAAATGATGTCTTCTATGCCTAAAGGACTTACTGCTTCAACAGGTATGGATGCTCTTACACATGCTATAGAAGGGTATATTACAAAAGGTGCCTGAGAATTAACAAATATGTTTGAATTGAAGGCAATAGAGCTTATATTTAAGAATCTTCAAACTGCAGTTTTCGAGCCTGAAAATATTGATGCAAGAGAGAAAATGGGAGTTGCACAGTATATTGCAGGTATGGGATTTTCCAACGTTGGACTTGGAATAGTTCATTCAATGGCACATTCTCTCGGTGCATTTTATGATACACCGCATGGACTTGCAAATGCTTTGCTGCTTCCATATGTAATGGAATATAATGCACCTTCTACTGGAGAAAAGTATAGGGAAATAGCACGTCAAATGGGAGTTCCTAATGTAGATTCATTAAGTCAGGAAGAATATAGAAAGGCCGCAGTGGATTCCGTTAGAAAACTGTCTAAAAAAATAGGTATTCCACAGACCTTGTCTGAAATTGGTGTAAACAAGAAGGACCTTGAGAAGCTTTCAGAAATTGCATTGAATGATGTATGTACACCGGGGAATCCAAGAGATACTTCGGAAGCTGACATTCTTTGTATATATAAAAGAGCTTTTGCTTAAGAGTTTATAAATTTATTCTTTGGACTGGGTCTTACGCGAAAGTAACGTAGGCCGGTCCAAATGCAAATTGGAGGAAAGTATAAATGATTAGAAAAGGAATTATGATGAAGGTTTATGAAGGGTTTCATGAGGAATATCAAAAAAGGCATAGTCAGATCTGGCCTGAAATGGTTAACATGATACATGAATATGGAGGAAGTAACTATTCAATTTATTTAGATAAAAAAACAAATATTTTATTTGGATATCTTGAAATAGAAGATGAGCAAAAATGGAATAAAAGTGCGGAAACGGAAGTTTGCCAGAAGTGGTGGGATTATATGAAGGATATAATGGATACCAATCCTGATAATAGTCCTGTAACAATTGACTTGAAAGAAGTATTCCATATGGATTAATGATTGGAGGAATATAGATGGCTACTAATAAAACTAATTTTAAAGAGACAATAACCGTATCCATGTCGAATTTTTTGGATGCAGGAGCTATTGTAGCAGGAGCAAGTGGACTTACATTGTGGATAAACTTTTTACATTTGAATGATATGGCTCTGGGACTGCTTGGAGCGGTAAGTGCGAATGGATTTGGTGCTGCAGTTGGAGCACTTATAGGAGGGCCGCTTTCGGACAAGTATGGGCGCAAATTTATTTACAGGTATGATTTGATCGTATACATGATAGGAGTTGCACTAATAACATTATCAATGAATTTCCCTATGCTGCTGGCTGGATATATTATAACTGGAATAGCTGTTGGAGCGGTGGTTCCTGCATCATGGAGTTATTTGGGTGAACAGGCGCCCACTGGAAAACGCTGTTCCAATATAGGATGGGGTCAATTCTCATGGGGTTTTGCACCAATGACTATATTTATTTTGTCAATATTTTTAAACAGGCATGGACTTTTGGGAAATAGAATAATGTTTGGAATATTGTTTGTAGTTGCATTGATTACGTGGATTTTACAGCAGCAAATTCAAGAATCAAGGTTGTGGGTTGAACAGAAGGAAAAAGAAAAGTCCAACAATTTTGTCAAAGCACATACAAGTGAAATATTTACAATAAAGGCGAATAGACATGCGTTTATTCTTGCTGCAGGTACTTATACCTTGTGGAATTTGGTTGCTGGATTACAGGGATATTTTCTTCCATTTATTTTTAGTAAAATAGGAAATTTGGATAATTTGCAATCAAATGCATTGAATATACTTATATGGTTTTTAACAATTTTATTTACTTATTTAGTATTTATAAGAAAAGGTGATGTGTGGAATCGTAAAGTAGTGTTTTCGGTTGCGTGTGTTATGGAAGTTATGGCATGGCTTATTCTGGTACTTGCGCCGATGGGATGGATTTCTCTTATAATATTTGATGTGTTATGGGGAATATCGGCAGGATTTAGTGCTCAGTGCTTTTTTGCACTTTGGAGTGTAGAGTTGTTTAAAACTCAATATAGAGGAAAAGCACAAGGTATTATATTTTTCCTGGTTCGCGCAGGAGTAGGTGTAATTTCATTGATTTTTCCTACGATGCTTACTGAATTTGGTTTTCAGAAAACGGGATTGTTTCTTGTAATGGTTTTAATTGCCCAATTGATAATTGGACTTATATATACTCCTGAAACAAGGGGAATGAGTGTTCATGAAATAGAAAAGCAGAGATATGGAAGTGATTTTAAGTGATTTAAAATTCAATAGAAAGGGAAAAATGCCTTATGAAGATGTAGTAGTGGTTGGAAGCCTTGGTGGATGGTCGGGCGGCCATTTACAATGATATAATTAAATAGGGAAAAACTCATGGAGTAGCGTGCATTTGTTATTGGGCTCCCGATAATAGAAAGTAATTGAATAAATATTTATAAAAGGTGATATATATGGATATCAGAGATTTGGACAGAAAGCTCAGAGAGATGAATCCCAGTGAGGAAAGATTGGATAAGATATCCCGATATACAGAAAACAAGAGATATAATGCGGAACTGGAAAAGTATTTTTCAAATAAAGTTATGAAAAATACCTGGACTATAAATAATTCCAAACTTATGGAAACATCTGAAGACATAGCTATTCACAAACATGACAGATTTGTTAAATTCAATAAACACAAGCATGACTATATAGAGCTTGTGTTTGTTTACTCTGGAGTTATAAGACAAAATGTTGACAACAAATTTATTGAAGTAAAAAAGGGTGAAATTTTAATTCTTGACATGAATGTGGAACATAGCATTGAAGAATCAGGTGAAGACGATATAGCAATAAATGTTCTTATAAAAAAGGAGTTTTTTGATTGGATTTTTATGCAGCAGATAGCATACAATGATTTAATGTCCAATTTTATAGTTAAAGCTCTGTACGAAAAAAACAAATTCAAGCAGTTTTTGTATTTCAAGACTTCTAAGAACCAAAAAGTATGGAATTTCATGATTGATATTTTAATGGAGTATTACGAGAAAAAAAATGGCATGAAAACTGCAATAAAAGCTTATATAATGTTGTTGTTCAATGAACTTCTAAGGTATTATAATAGATATTTGCCAAACAGCGTACTTTACAAAATAGATTCAAGTATATATGTTGAAATCATGGAATACATGGCTTCGGATCATGGAAATGCGAATCTCAGAGATCTTGCAGAACATTTTAATTATAACACCGATTATATGGGAAAGCTTGTTAAGAAAGTTACAGGAAAAACATTCAAGGAACTTCAAAGACATATGAAAATAGAACGCGCAAAATATTTACTTGAAAAATCTGATACATCTATATTAAATATTGTTTTAAAGGTTGGATATTCGAATTTAAGTTATTTTTATAAACAATTCAAGGAAGATACAGGTATAACTCCTGATGAATACAGGAAAAGTAAGATTAATTCAAATAGGAAAAACAAATTAAAGTAATTTGTTTTTCCTATTTTTATGTTATACTTTTTATAAGGATTTAACCTATTTTAAAGAGGTGTGGAATTATGATAAGAAAATTTGAATCAAATATTCCGAATATAGACAGCACATGTTTTGTTGCAGATAATGCAGATGTCATTGGAAGGGTAAAGCTCGAAAAGGATGTAAATGTATGGTTTCACTCGGTTGTTAGAGGAGATTCGAATTCCATAAACATAGGAGAAAAGACGAATGTTCAGGACAATTGTGTGATTCACTGTGAAGAAACAAATGAAGTAAAAATAGGAAATCATGTAACTTTAGGTCACAGTTGCATAATACATGGATGCGAGATAGGGGACTCGTCCCTCATAGGTATGGGGTCAACAATCATGAATGGAGCAGTTATAGGGAATAATACTATAATTGGTGCAGGAAGTCTTGTAACTGAAAATAAAAATATACCTTCCGGGGTTCTTTGTATGGGTTCACCGGCAAGAGTAGTTAGAAAACTTACAAAAGATGAAATTGAAAATATAAAAGAATCTGCTGAACACTATGCTTGCGAATCTAAAAAATATAGTGAATATAATATAAATAAATAAAATTTGTTTTATCTCAAGAGGTGATTTATGTCGGAAAAAGAAGATACATTTAAAAAAATAATTGAAGATAAAGGCTACAAGTACACTGCCCAGAGAAAGATGATAGTCGATGTCTTAAAAGAAAACAAAGGTAAGCATTTGAGAGTGCAAGACATATACGAGCTTGTTCGGAAGAAAGATAGTAAAATAGGATTTGCAACAATATACAGAACAATCAATCTGCTGGATGAGGTCGGAATAATAGACAAACTTGATGTTGGAGACAAATATATCAGGTATGAGTATCTGGACAGCGTACACAAAGATAAAAAATGCCATTTTATGTGCGTCAGGTGTAATTCCATATTTGATATAGACAAAGTTGTTGTTGAGAATAAATTCAGTGAGATAGAAGATAAGTATAATTTCAAACTGGAAGGATTGGACCTCACTTTTTATGGAATATGCAGAGATTGCCTTGAGAAGGAAAATGTAAGATAAATTTTCACATGCAGGCTGTATGTTTCATAGTATGATATAGTGTCTCCAGTATGAAAATGCAATAAAAAAATGACACTGCCGTTTCAAGTAGTGTCATTTGTATATATCCACAAGAAGTCCTGTTATATCATCTATTGTAGATGCAACATTTAGATTTTCCTTTTGTTCACCCATAAGCATATTTGTAAGTTCCTCAAGTTTTTTGTCCACTGTTTCCACAGTTATGAAATACTGAGTCTGCCAGAAACTTATGTCCTTTTTTATACTGTACATATAACTCATTACCGATTCAAGGTATTCACGTATCATGTTTTTATAAGCTTTTACATCCGAATAGCATTTTGTTATAGCAAGTCTGTTCCCTTTTTTCTTTATGTTGTTGAACATTTCATTTAACTGTTCTTGGGATCTTTTTTCCATGTGTGAATTGAAACTTTGTGAAAAATCCTTTTTTACCTTTATATTTTTGTTCTTTGAAGACGTGGTAGAGGAACGGCCTATTCTAGAAATCTCCATGACATACCTCCATATTTCTTTTGTGTAATATACGATTTACTTATTATTATAACTAATATTAGCGTAAAAATATATACATAGACAAATTTTTAGTATAATTATTAGTTATATTCAAAAAATAATTTTATATGTACTTTAAAATTGATTGATAAGGCAGGGTGATTGCATGTGGTTTAATGAAAAGAGCGAGGATATCGTTCAGAATCTGGAATCAGATTTCAAAGATGGTCTGACAGATCAGGAGGCTTCAAGTAGACTTGAAAAATTTGGACCAAACAAGCTTAAGGATGGAACAAGGCAATCAATGCTGCGTCTTATGTTTGAACAGATAAATGACCCTCTCATATATGTTCTTGTTGCAGCTGCGGCAGTTTCCATATTTTTAAATGAGATAAGTGATGCTGTTATTATAGCTGTTGTAATAATTTTAAATGCTGTCATAGGTGTGATTCAGGAGTCCAAGGCTGAAAAAGCACTTGAATCTTTAAAGAAGCTGACAACCCCCAAAGCTGTTGTGAGACGTAATGGGGAGGTTCAGGAAATACCTTCCGAGAATATTGTACCGGGAGACATAATACTTTTGGATGCAGGAAGATATGTTCCATGTGATATTAGAATTATTGAATGCGCCGGCCTTAAAATAGAAGAATCGGCACTTACAGGTGAGTCACTGCCTTCTGAAAAAAGCTCTGATGTGATTTGTGAGGATCAAAATATATCACCTGGTGATCAGAAAAATATGGCGTTTATGTCGACACTTGTAACTTATGGGCGAGGTACTGGAATTGCAGTTGCATCTGGAATGAATACGGAGATGGGAAAAATAGCAAAGATGCTGGATGAAAGCGGTAAAAACCTCACTCCGCTTCAGAAAAAGCTTGCAAGTCTTGGAAAACTGCTTGGAATAATGGCACTCTTTGTATGTGCACTTATTTTTGTTATAGGGCTTTTACAGGGTAGGGATATTTTTGAAATGTTTTTGACGGCTATAAGTCTTGCAGTTGCAGCAATACCTGAAGGACTGCCCGCCATAGTTACAATAGTTCTTGCAATAGGTGTCCAGAAAATGATAAAGGAAAATGCAGTTGTAAGAAAGCTTCCAGCAGTTGAAACTCTTGGAGCCGTGAATATAATCTGTTCCGACAAGACAGGGACGCTAACACAAAATAAGATGACCGTAACAAAATTTTATTCTGGAACGGAAGTAAATGACGTATCCAAACTGGATATTGAGGAAACCGGACAAAGGATTCTTGCCGAAGGAATGGTTTTGTGTAATGATGCCGTATATTCAGCAAATTCAAAAGCAGGAGATTCAACTGAAATTGCACTTCTTGAAGCAGGTTCAAAATTTGGAATATCAAAGTCTTCAACTGAAAAGGAGCATCCAAGAGTAGACGAAGTACCTTTCGATTCAGAAAGGAAACTTATGACAACCGTAAACAGGTACGGAGAAAAATTAAGAGTAATAACAAAGGGTGCTGTGGATAACCTTGTCAATATATCAACAAAGGTCTACTTAAATGGTGAGATATCATCCATGGATGATATGATAAGGTCAAAGATACTTTCAGCATCAAATAAAATGTCTGATGATGCACTGAGAGTTCTTGGAATGGCATATAAAGAAATTGACACTCGTGATAAAATGGAAAACCTTGAGAAAGATCTGGTATTTGTGGGACTATATGGAATGATAGATCCACCGAGGGAAAATGCAGAAAAATCTATTGCAGAGTGTAGAGAATCCGGTATAAGAACTGTAATGATAACGGGAGACCATAAAAATACTGCTTTTGCAATTGCAAAAGAACTTGGAATTGCCGATGATGAATCACAGGCCGTACTTGGTGCGGAACTTGACAACATGACCGAGGAGGAAATAAAGGAGAGAATAGACAATTTGAGAGTGTTTGCACGAGTTTCTCCCGAGCACAAGGTCAAGATAGTGAAAGCATTGAGAGAAAACGGAAATATTGTTTCGATGACAGGCGATGGAGTAAATGACGCACCTTCTCTTAAAGCTGCAGATATAGGTGTAGCCATGGGAATAACGGGAACGGATGTTGCAAAGGGTGCTGCAGATATGATACTTGTAGATGATAATTTTTCAACTATAGTTTCAGCAGTAAAAGAAGGAAGAAATATATACAACAATATAAAAAAATCTATAAATTTTCTTCTTTCCTGTAATATAGGAGAAATAGCAGCTCTTTTTATAGCCATAGTAATTGGCTGGCCTGCAATTTTAAGACCAATACATCTTCTCTGGATAAATTTAATAACTGATAGTTTGCCGGCACTTGCGCTTGGTGTTGATCCGGGTGATCCTGACATAATAAAAGAAAAACCGAGAGATCCCAAAGAGGGATTGTTTTCGAATGGGAATGGATATTCTCTGCTTTTAAACGGAGTTATAATAGGATTTACAACGCTTTTTGCGTTTTATGCAGGAACACATTTTTATCCTGATTCCATAATGCATGCACAGACTATGGCTTTTGTGGTATTGAGTGTATCTCAGCTTTTTTATACATTGAGTGTAAGACATCACAAGAAATCCATATTTAAAATAGGAATTTTTACAAATAAATATCTTGTATTTGCAATAATTGTCGGGATATTGCTTCAGAATATAATAATAACGATTCCAGCTCTCTCGTCGCTTTTCAAGGTATACAGACTGACAGCGAGAGACTGGATATTTGTGACTTTAATCTCACTTCTTCCTCTTGTCTTAAATGAGATATTCAAGATTTTTAGAAAAGACAAAAGTGTTATTTGACTTTTATCTTTATGTTGTTTTTACTGCAGAAGATTGTATTTTCACTGACTGTAACAGTCCCCTGATCATTTGTTTTGAGGACAGTAATCTTTTTCTTTAAAAGCCTGCTTACAACTTTGCTGTTTGGCGTTTTAGAATTGCTTGTTATAACAGCAATCTTTGGTTTTGTTTTCTTTAGAAATTGAATTCCTGTGCTTGTATTTATTCCATGATGGGGGACTTTCATTATGTCGCATTTCTTGAGCTTGCCTGATTTTATCATGTCATCCTCTTCACTTTTTTCGCAGTCTCCTGCAAAAAGGTAAGTGTGACTGCCGATTTTACCTTGAAGCACTATTGAATTGTTGTTTTCACGGGAATTGCTGTTAATGTGGTTTATATCTTTGTTTACAGGTCCAATTGCAGTAAGGTTTAATTTTGGATATTTTATTTTCCAGCCATTGTCTATATACCTAACCTGTGTGTCAAATTTTGAAAGAGCTTTTGAAAGATTGTGCTTTATATTGTTTTTGTTGTTTGGCAGATATACCTTGTTTACTTTGAGAGTCTGGGCTATCTTTAACAGGCCGTCATAGTGATCATCATGGTAATGTGTAATTATTATTCCATCGAGGCTGTTTATTTTGTTAAATCTCAAGTATTTTAGTATTCTGTTTGTGTAATAAGCCTGACCTGTATCTATCAAGATGTGTGTACTGCCTGATTTTATGAGCGTGCAGTCACTTTGACCTGTATCTATGAAATGAACTTGTGTACTTTCAAACATTGCAGATGTGATGCTTTCCGTACATATTACAAATATTATTGTAAAGAACAATACAATTCTTTTTTTCATAAAATATTTCCTCCCGCAATATATAAATATATAGTTCGTTTATATTTTCTGTATTGCGGGATTTAATATTCAATTTATTTTATGAGATATGTACCAGTCTTATCTTGTTTTATGAGATTTTTCTTCATAAGACCTCCCAATGCATTTTTGAAGTAGTTTTTACTTTCGTGAAAGGTATTGCGAATTTCATCGGGGGAGCTTTTATCATTGTATTTCATAAATCCGTCATGTTCCTTAAGGTACTTTAATATTGTATCTTCGAGAGAAATTCTTTCACGTGAAGGACGCTGTCTTGGTGTAAGTACAATTTTGCCGTCTTCGTAAAACTTTTTAATTCTCAGATTTATTTCACTGCCAGGTGAAATATCGAAGAAACATTCATTCCTTGGAATTATTCCACGATATTTTTTATCTATTGCTACCATTATTGTACCGTTTTTCTGGAAACCATAAACTGTTCCACAGACTTCGTCGCCAATCCTGTATTTATTTTGAATTAGGTTTTCACTGTCTTCCAGGTTGATGTTTTCAAGATATTTGTCTATATTTGTAGTAGCTGCCAGTCTATCGGTCTTGTCTACGTATATGTAGAACAGATATTTTGCTTCTTGGATTAATTTAAATTTTTGTTCCACCATTGGTACGAAAACATCTCTTTCAAGTCCTATATTTATAAAACTTCCGAAGCTTGTGTTTGAAATAACCCTTAAATAGGCGATGTCTCCCGCTTTTGCAAGAGGAATTTTCATTGTAGCTATCAATCTGTCTTTTGAATCTCTATATATGAAAGAATGTATTTCATCTCCGATTTCTATATTGTCAATTGAAACGCTTCCGTTCGGAAGCAATATATCGTCATCAGTATTTCCTGTTTCTGCATCCAGATAATAGCCGAAATCAGCTTTTCGTACTATTTTTAAATTATTGAATTCTCCTACCTTTATCAATTGAAATCTCCTTTTTATTTGTATTTTGCAATATATTCTAATTATATAACAAAAAGAAAGGTATTGACATACTATTATCTGAAATTAGTCTGTATCGAGGAACCTTCGATTTTTGCATTCACTTCTATGTCAAGAGAGGTTTGCTTGATTGGGTCCTGGATATTTATTTTAGGATATTTTTTGTAGATATCATTTTTTATATTGAATATGTCAATGTTTTTTATTTTATATTTATTAAATAGATCCATGCAGTAAAATTTTATATTGTTTTCTGCTTCATTTTGCAGGACTTCAATTGTCTTTCTGTTCAAATTAATACAATTTTGAGCTTCGGCGAGAGATAATTTTATATTTATTATTTTCTTTAATTTTATATTTTTGCCGCTGTAGTCTATATGTGTTGTTGTTCTGCTCTTTAATATTTCAAGAGCCGCATATTTGTCGGGGGAGTTTGGGTTTGTAACTTCGAGAGACCCTCCTTTTATATTGTCTATGAGAAAATTGTATCCAAGTCCGTCCTGATCGCTTAGTATGTCTATCATTTTTGAGCCTTTTATTATTGCTCCGTTTGCTAGTTCGATTTTAGGTTCTTTGTTTTCATTTTTTAATTGAACCATTGTAAGCACGCAGGTTTTGCCTTTTGAGTATATTGCATTTAATAAGTCATAGACCTCGGTTATTATAGTTCTTGAAGAAGGCGAGAAGTTATTTGCAAGGTTGTATATATACAGGCCTATGAATTCCTGAGATTTAAAATTTGTACTTATGAATTTCTGAGGATCTCCGTGAAGAATTGAGATGTAACTTCTTATTAAAAATTCCTGATCCCTACTAAAAAAATCAATCAAGTCATACAGATTTTTTGACGCTGCTTTTTCAGTGAATAATATTGATTTTGTATTTGTGTAATTTATCTTATAATTTGAAGACATATCAATATCACGAAGAATTTCCAGTATAGTTTTGCCGGAAACTTTAAAAAGAAGCTTTTGATTTGAGCCGGCATCAGGTGAAACTTCTCTGTCAGACTTGAATCCTTCTACATATATTATGGGGTTCCCGGATTGATCTATGTCTACGATCACACATGTTGCGAATATTACTTTGTCTATATCATTATAGTTAAAACAGCCTCCCAAAAAGCAGGTTGACAATATGAGAATCAAACACATAATCTTTTTCATTCTTTATCATCCTTATGTAGATTATTTTTAGATATTTTGCCAAGATTAGATCTGTATAACATATCCTTGTACTTTAATTTTTTCGCAGTTCCAAGCGGTAGTATGAAATGGTAGCCACAGCTGTCTATTGAAGCTATGTTTGAGATCATCATGTACATTCCCATGAAAAATCCCATTATTCCTATCAGTGATGAAGTTATAAGTATCGTTATGCCCCATACAATCAAAGTAGGGTATAGCTTTGGTACAAGAAAGGAGCATATAGATGCAAGTGCGATTATTATTATGGTGGATTGTGATGCAAGTCCTGCACTTACGGCGGACTGGCCGAGAATTAACGCACCGACTATACTCATTGATTGGCCTATGGGTTGTGGAAGACGGATTCCGGCCTCTCTTAAAAGCAGAAAGAAAAAAAGCATTATAAGTACCTCGATAGTTGTTGGAAAAGGTACATAAGCCCTTGATGCAGAAAGTCTCAATATGAATTCTATGGGTATAAATGAAAAGTGATAGGTAGTGAGAGCAACATAAAGTCCGGGAAGAAACCCGCATATTATAAAGGCAACGAACCTTATTATTCTTAATATATTCGCGTATACTTTGTTTAAATAATAGTCGTCCGGAGTCTGGAAGTTTTCTATGAAAAAGTGTGGTGCAGTGGCGCAAAACGGACTTCCGTCTACAAGTATTGCAACCCTTCCCTGAAAAAGCCTTGAGGCTATTATATCGGGTTTTTCACTATAGTTCAGTATTTCGAAGGTACTGGTCTTTGTTGTCTTTATTTGTTCTTGTATATAGTTGGTATCAAGTATAAAGTTTGTATCCATGTCTTCTATGGTTTTTTTTATTCGGTGTATAAGATCTTCCGGAGCTGTGTTTTTAATATAAATCAGTGATGTAGTTGTGTTTGAATCTTTCCCAATTTGGAAAAATTCAACTTTGAGATTTGGATTCTTTACTTTTCGTCTTATAAGGGAGATATTATCCATTATTGATTCATTGAAGCCTTCTCTTGGACCTTTTATTACAGCTTCGGTTATAGGCATTTCTATGCCTCTTTTGGAAAATCCTTTTGCTTCGCAGAATATAACATTCTGCATTTCTTCAAATACCATAACTACATCACCTGACAGTATGTGTATTACAGCATCTTCTTTTGATTTGACATCACCGACGGAGTTTCCATATAACACCTTTTCTTTTATTATGTTTGTATTGATGGTTTTTTTATCCATGTTTACAAGAGGTTCTATTATATAATGGCTTATAAATTTAGAATCACACATGTTGTCTATGAAAAGGATATATATATTTCCGGAAACAGATCTTATAATACGGCTTTTAAAATCAGAATTTCCATTTAATTTTTCATTTATAAAATCCAAATAATTGTTCATAAATAATCACCTGCTTGTATTGTCTGCAGTTATAGTGGATAACATTCATTTTTTTAGACAATAATAATATTGTAAATATTACATATGATTTGGAATGGAGAAATTTTATGGGTAAGTTTAGTTTTGGACATATATTTTTTTTGATATGTGCTGTTGGAATAGCCTCTCTAAAAACATATCCTGAAGTATTTTTAAGAATATCAGGAAGGGACAGCTGGATAGCCAATGCCATTGCTTTTGTAATAATGGTCTGGTATTTTGACTATATAATAAAAGTATATCTCAAAAATGGGTGCAGAAGTCTGCTTGAGGTATTTGAGGTGGCTTTCGGGAAAGGCTTTGGAAAAATTTTTCTTGGATTGTTTACATTTGGAGTGTTTCTTTCTCTTGTAGAATCATCCGCTGTGGAATCAAGTGTAATGCATACAAATTTTTTTATAGAAAGTCCAATATGGTATATAGCACTTTTTGTTATAATTCCGGGGTTTTATGTTGTAAAAAACGGTGGATATTCTGTAATGATAGTAATTATGGCATGTATAGTTATATCGGTAATAAATGGAATAAATCTTGCCATATTGACTGCACATTTCAAAGATTATAGAAGGTTGCTGCCTATTCTTGCCAATGGATTTGACACTAATTTTTTTATATCAGTAGTGAAGACAATTGGAATGTATTCGTCGGTTGCAATAGTATTTCCATGGTTGTCAAGACTTACATCAGACAAGAATTCGAGGAAATATGCTTTTATGTCCAATTTGTTTGTAGTGCAAATGATATTGATATCTACAATTGGACTCCTTGCAACCTTTAACGTTGATCTTGCAAATGTTTTTGTATATCCAAAGCTCACCCAGACACAGCTCATATCATTTTTTGGGTTTGTTGCAAGTGGAGAATTTTATGTGGTATTTCAGATTATATCTTCATGGTTTGCAAAATATATAGCAACATTTTTTTCAATACTTCTTTTAATTAGGGAATTCAAGCTTGATAGTATAATTACAAACGGAAAAATTGAGATTGTTTTAAGTGGAGTCATTTATGTTTTGTGTTATTTATCGGCTCAGAAACTTATAAATCTTTTTAAACTGATTAATATATATGTATATATATGTATTGGGGTATTTTTTATTTTGCCGCTTTTTGCGTTTGCTCTGTATGATATGAAGAAAAAGAAGGAGAACAAAAATATATTATGATATAATGTGTCTATGATATTAAAAGATATTTAACTTTAATTTTGAGGAGAGACTGCTTAGAAAATGAAATATGAAGGGTTCTTAAACTGGAAAAGTTTTAAAATGAAATTGATATTTGAAGGAATCATAGTAGGTATATTTGTAGGACTTGTAATTTCTCTTTTTAGATTTTTTGTTGATAAATGCGGTATATATCTTCCACAAATATATGAATATGTTTTTGGAAGACCCGTGTTTATAGTTGTGTGTATTGCAGCCCTTGTATTGCTTGGCCTGGCCATGGGAGTTCTTGTAAGACTGAATCCAATGGTAAGTGGCAGTGGAATACCGCAGGTTGAGGGAGTCATACTTAGAAAACTTCATATGAACTGGTTTGGGGTTGTTGTAGAAAAGTTTGTAGGAAGCCTTGTATCAATAGGATCGGGACTTTCTATGGGAATAGAGGGGCCTTCCGTTCAAATAGGGGCAGCTATAGGACAAGGCATAGGCACGATACTAAAAAAGACCAAGGTAGAAGTGAAGTATCTTGTAACGGGAGGAGTAAGTGCGGGAATTTCAACAGCATTTAATGCGCCGCTTGCAGGGACACTGTTTGCGGTTGAGGAAGTGCATAAAAATTTGTCGCCGCTTGTTCTTGTATCTGCTCTTTCTTCCGCTCTTTCTTCAGATTTTGTATCACGTGAATTCTTTGGAATGAGACCGGTTTTCGATTTTAGAAGCACAGCGGTGCTTCCACTTAGAAATTATCCCTTTATGATTATTCTTGGGCTGATTATAGGAGTGGCAGGTGTAGGATTCAGCAAGGGAATTTTGAAGTCACAGTCTATTTATGCGAAAAGCAAAATGAAAGTTGAGTTTAGACCGATTGTTCCATTTTTGCTTTCATTTTTGGTTGCAATGTTTGTCCCAAAGGCACTTGGAGAGGGAAATGTTCTCATAACTGCACTTACCCATGGAGACTGGACCTTCAAGCTTCTTTTTTTGATATTGATTGTAAAATTTATATTTACAATGATATGTGTAGGATCAGGAACACCTGGAGGAATATTTCTTCCACTTTTTGCAGTGGGTGCAATTATAGGATGTATATATGCAAATGCTTTGAATTATTTCTGGGGATTTGACCAAATGTATGTGGCAACCTTTGTGATACTTGCCATGGCAGGATATTTTTCAGCTGTTGTAAAGGCTCCGATTACAGGCTGTGTTCTTGTGGTTGAAATGACAGGATCATTTACGAATCTTCTTCCGGCTGCTGTAATTTCGATTACAGCATATATTATATCTGATCTTCTTCGTTCAAGGCCAATATATCAGGACCTTCTCGATAGGTTTTTAAGAAGTAATACAAATGAGGAGGAGGATGAAGATTTTGGAGATCAGGTAACAGTTGAAGTCCCAATATGTGTTGGATGCTATGTAGAGGGAAGAAGAATAAAAGAGGTTGATTTTCCTAAAAACTGCCTTGTTTTGAATATAAAAAGGGGTGACTCTGAAATAATTCCTGATGGTGATACCATTGTATATGCAGGTGATTATCTTACGATTCTTACAGAAGAGAAGAAAGTTTTTAAGCTTAGGGAGAGACTTAACGAAATTACTCAGGTAAAGAGAAAGATTTGATAGGAGGAGTTTTTATGAATTCCATGGGATTCATCCGGGTATCGGCAGCATGTCCGATAACTGATGTGGCAAATATAGATTTTAATGTGGCAAACATAGAGAAATGTATTGATGAAGCGGTTCGGGGACATGCGAAACTTGTGGTATTTCCAGAACTCAGTATAACATCGTATACTTGTGCCGATTTGTTTCTTCAGAGGACACTTTTGTGCGGTGCAGAGAAAGGAATATTTGAAATCTGCAGATATTCTAGACAAAAAGACATACTAATTGCAGTGGGTGCACCTCTTGAATATAATAGCTGTATTTACAATTGTGCATATATAATACACAATGGAAAAGTTCTTGGTATTGTTCCAAAAAGTTATATACCAAACTACGAGGAATTTTACGAGCGGAGGTGGTTTGCATCAGGACTCAATCTTATAGATGAAAATGTTGATTTGAAGTTTCAGAAAAGTATACCCTTTGGTGTTAACATCATGTTCTCCTGTGGGGAGTATAAATTTGGATTCGAAATATGTGAAGATCTCTGGAGTGTTGTTCCCCCGAGCAGTTATCTTTGCCTCAAGGGTGCTAACATAATAGGAAATCTTTCGGCATCAAACGATATAGTAAGTAAATCCAAATATAGAAAACAGCTTGTCATGTCACAGAGTGGAGGAAGTATATGTTCTTATGTATATTCATCTTCAGGTGTTTTTGAATCGTCGACGGATTTGGTGTTTGGTGGGGAGCTTCTCATATCTGAGAATGGAAGCCTTCTTGGAAAAAACAATAAGTTTCAAAGAAAAAATGAAGTTATAACTTCCATTGTAGATGTTCAGAGACTTAACAACCATAGACTAAAAAACATAAGCTTCAGGGATGCTGGAAAAGTTGTACCATGGAAAATAAGAGATGTCGGCTTTGAGTTCAAAGACATGAATTATGGAAGTTATGATAGAATGATATCAAAACATCCTTTTGTTCCATCTGGCAGGGAACAGATGGAGGAGAGATGCCGGGAGATATTCAGCATACAGACATCGGCATTTGCAAAGAGAATAGAGCATACGGGACTTGAAAGAGCTGTCATAGGAATATCCGGGGGACTTGATTCTACCCTTGCACTTGTTGTTGCGGTAAAGACTTTTGACCTCCTTGGAATTTCTAGAGAAAATATTATAACGGTAACTCTTCCTGGATTTGGTACGACTGACAGGACATACAACAATGCAGTCAGGCTTTGCAGGGACCTTGGCACCGATTTTAGGGAAATAAACATAGTGGATGCCTGCCTGCAGCATTTTAATGATATAGGCCATGACAGGGATATTCATGATGTGACATATGAAAATGTTCAGGCAAGGGAGAGGACACAGATACTTATGGATATTGCAAACAAAGAGGGTGGACTTGTAGTTGGTACAGGAGATCTTTCAGAAGTTGCACTTGGATGGTCTACATATAATGGAGATCATATGTCCATGTACGGTGTTAACTGTTCGGTTCCAAAAACACTTGTAAGGTATCTTGTAAATTATGCGGCAACGTATGAGATGACAGGTGAAATATCTAAAATACTTGCAGATATACTTGATACTCCAGTAAGTCCGGAACTTCTTCCCAAGGACAGCGATGGAATGATATCACAGAAGACGGAAGATATAGTGGGCCCTTATGAGCTTCATGATTTTTTCCTTTACTATTTCATAAGGGATAACTTTGAACCTTGTAAAATATTTTTTATTGCAAAAACTGCGTTTCATGGTATCTACGACGAGGATACCATAAAAAAATGGCTTAAGCTTTTTATAAGGAGATTCTTTACACAGCAGTTTAAGAGGTCAGCTATTCCAGATGGACCTAAAGTTGGAACGGTAAGTCTATCTCCGAGAGGTGACTGGAGAATGCCTTCAGATGCAAACTTTAAATTATGGATGGAAGATGCGAATTTATAAAAATTTTTAGGGAGTGGATGACTTTGCCTGTTTTTGTTTTGTGGATTGTAATAGGGGCTGTCGCAATGATTGTAGATATAGCTACAAGTGCATTCTTGTTCGTTTGGTTTACAGCAGGAGCTGTAGGTGCACTTGTTGCATATGCTCTTGGATATTCCGTGCTCATTCAATTTATAGTATTTATTGCAGTAAGCATGATTCTGATATTGGTATGCTATCCTATTATAAAAAAGAATATAAAAAATAGAATTAAACCGACACCTTTGAGAGAAGATACGTACAAGGGCAGATTAATAGTAATAGATGGAGAAATGGAGAAAAGCAATGCAGTTAGAATAGATGGTGTGTTGTGGAATATTGACAATGATGATATCATATTAAAAAAAGGTGACAGAGTCAAAGTAATAGGAATTAATGGAAATAAAATATTGATACAAAAGGAGATGATTTGAAGTGATTAAAGTGATTATAATTCTTATAATACTTGCAATTGTCTTATACGCAGCTGTTTCATCTGTAAAGGTGGTAAATACGGGCTATATAAGTGTAGTTGAAAGATTTGGTCAATTTCACAGAATGCTTGAGCCTGGATGGCATTTTATAATTCCATTTGCAGATTTCTTGAGAGCAAAAGTTTCTGCAAAACAGCAGATACTAGATATAGAACCTCAGGCGGTAATAACTAAAGATAATGTAAAAATATCCATAGACAATGTAATTTTTTACAAGATACTGAATGCCAAAGATGCTATATACAACATAGAAGATTACAAGTCCGGTATAATCTTTTCTACGATAACAAATATGAGAAATATTGTGGGCGATATGACACTTGATGAAGTGCTTTCCGGAAGAGATAAAATAAATGCTGAACTTTTGAAGGTCGTTGATGATATAACAGATGCTTACGGAATAAAAATACTTTCGGTTGAAATAAAAAATATAATACCTCCATCGGAGATACAACAGGCTATGGAAAAGCAGATGAGGGCCGAAAGAGACAAAAGAGCGGTAATACTTCAGGCGGAAGGGCAAAAACAGAGTGATATTGCAAGGGCGGAAGGTGAAAAACAGGCCAAGATACTTCAGGCGGAAGCGGAAAAGGAAGCAAATATAAGAAGGGCTGAGGGATTGAGACAGTCTCAAGTACTTGAAGCTGAAGGAAAGGCCAATGCCATAGAGGAAGTTGCAAAGGCGGAATCAAAGGCTATTGAACTTATAAACAGGTCTATAATAGATTCAGGAACCGACGAGAGGGTTATTGCGATTAAGCAGGTGGATGCATTGAAGGAGATGGCCAAGAATCCTTCAAACAAGCTTATACTACCAAATGAGTCAATATCTTCTCTTGGAAATCTTGCAGCAATAGCGGATATGCTTGGAAAGAACAGTGAGAAGTAAGAATTGTATAGTTATTTTAAACCGGCTTAATATAAGCTGGTTTATTTTTACATATGCTAATTAAAAAAATAGTTGACTATTTTGCAATAAAGAATTAAAATATTCGCATACGTACTGTTTATATACGAAGAGAACTTTGATTGGAAGTGAAAAATATAGTGATTAAGATTATAAAATATTTAAAGCCTTTTATCCTTCTTGTTGTGAGTGCAGTATTTTTGCTATTTGCTCAAGCAATGTGCGATCTTGCACTTCCGGATTATATGTCGGATATAGTGAATACCGGTATACAGCAGGGAGGTATTGAAAACAGTGTTCCTGAAGCCGTGGGAAAGGGAAAAATGGATAAGCTTGTTCTTTTTATGGATAAAAATACAAGAGGAAAAGTGCTTGGAGATTACAAACTTGTAGACAAGAAAGACGGCAGCTACTCGAAATATTTGAAAAAATATCCTAAACTTCAGGAAGAACCGGTTTATGTACTTAAAAATATAGATAGAACTGAAATTAATGAAATAAATGATGCTATGGGAAGGTCATTTATTGCTGTCTCAAAACTTTCAGAAACAAAGCGTGGGGAAATAGGCGGTGAGATAAATAAAAAGTTTGCTTCACTTGGAAGTGGGATGATAGACCAGGTAGCATCACCTTTAATAAAATCCGAATATAAACGCCTTGGCATGGATACTGATCGAATTCAGAGAAATTACATTATGCATACAGGCGCTATGATGCTCTTTGTTTCACTTTTGAGTGTTGTCTGTACTGTTATGGTGGGACTTCTTGCTGCAAGGACTTCTGCCGGACTTTCTAAAAATCTCAGAAGAAATCTTTTTACCAAGATTGAAAATTTTTCAAGCAGTGAGTTTAATAAGTTTTCAACAGCATCCCTTATAACAAGAACCACCAATGATATAACTCAGATACAGATTGTAGTTTTTCTTGCGATAAGAATGGTCATATATGCACCTATTCTCGGAGTTGGAGGGATTATGAGAGCAATTGGAAAAAGCAGCTCCATGTCATGGATAATTGTACTTGCCGTCATAGTACTTCTTGGGGTTATCGGATGTATTTTTTTGATTGCGTTTCCAAGATTCAAGATCATACAGAAACTTGTAGATAGGTTGAATTTGATAACTCGTGAAAATTTATCGGGTATGATGGTAATTAGGGCATTCAATAACCAGAGCTTTGAGGAGAAGAAATTTGATGGAACAAACAAAAATCTTACAGATGTAAATTTATTTGTAAATCGTACAATGGCATTTATGTTTCCAGCCATGATGTTTATTATGAATATAATTACTATACTTATAGTATGGGTTGGAGCTCATCAAATTGCAAACTCGAGCATGCAGGTTGGTGATATGATGGCATTTATGCAGTATGCCATGCAGATAATATTTGCTTTTCTCATGATGTCTTTCATGTTTATTATGATACCTAGGGCATCAGTATCGGCACAGAGAATAAATGAAGTTCTTGAAGTATCTCCATCTATTGTTGATCCGGAAATGCCCGAGCATTTTCCAGATGATACAAAAGGTGTTGTTGAATTTGAAAATGTATGTTTCAAGTATGAGGGAGCGGAGGGACCTGCGCTCGAAGGTATAAGCTTCAAGGCGTATCCCGGGTGTACTACTGCTTTTATAGGTTCAACTGGTTCTGGAAAGAGCACTCTTGTAAAGTTACTGCCTCGTTTTTATGATGTTACCTCCGGATGTATAAAAATTGACGGTGTAGATATACGAAACGTAGGCCAGCATGAACTGAGAAGCCTTATAGGATATGTGCCTCAGAAGGGCATGCTCTTCAAGGGAACCATAGAATATAATCTAAAGTATGCAAATGAGAATGCAACAAGAGATCAGATTGAAAAGGCGGCTCAAATTGCCCAGGCACAGGATTTTATAAAAGAAAAGCCTGAGGGCTTTAAAGCTGAAATTTCCCAGGGAGGTGCAAATGTATCGGGAGGTCAGAAGCAAAGACTTTCCATTGCAAGGGCACTTGTTAAAAATCCAAGAATATATGTATTTGATGACAGCTTTTCCGCTCTTGATTTCAAGACGGATTCAGCGCTCAGGCATGCTCTAAAGAGTGAAACGTCGGCAAGTACGGTTCTTATTGTGGCACAACGTATATCGACAATCAAAGATGCAGATCAGATAATAGTTCTTGATGAAGGAAGGATAGTTGGAAGTGGAACTCATGTGGAGCTCATGAAAAGCTGTTCTACCTATAGGGAAATTGCACTATCACAATTATCTAAGGAGGAATTGGCATGAGCAGACGAAAGAATATGGGCAGAGGCCCTGGCAGAAATCCTGCACTTGGTGGTGAAAAAGCAAACAACTTCAAAGATACAATGAAAAAGCTTCTTGCCGCTCTTGCCTCTTATAGAGTTTCCATGGTTGTAGTTGCTGTTTTTGCAATTGCAAGTACTGTATTTTCGATAGTTGGGCCTAAGGTACTTGGGAAAGCAACTACAAAGTTATTTGAGGGTGTAATGGCTAAAATATCGGGAAGCGGCAATGTGGATTTTGATTATATAGGAAGAATAGTTGTTACGCTTTCGGTTTTATATATAATAAGTGCTGTATTTTCATATATCCAGGGTTGGATAATGTCTGGAATATCGATGAAGGTAAGTTATAATTTCAGAAAAGATATCTCAAAGAAGATAAATTCACTTCCACTTGGATATTTTGACAAAACCAGTCAGGGTGAGGTATTGTCACGTGTTACAAATGATGTTGATACTCTGAGTCAAACGCTTAACCAAAGTCTTGGACAGATAATTACGTCGGTTACTACAATGCTCGGTGTACTTGTTATGATGTTTACAATAAGCTGGCAGATGACTCTTGCTGCTCTATGTGTAATTCCAGTATCCATGATTATAATATCTTTTATAGTGAGGCATTCTCAGAAGTATTTCAAAGAGCAGCAGGACTATATTGGAAATTTAAATGGTCATGTGGAGGAGATGTACGGTTCACATGTTGTGATGAAAGCTTTCAATGGAGAGGAAAAAAGTATCAGGAAATTTGATTTGTTCAATATGAAACTTTTTAGTTCGGCGTGGAAATCACAGTTTTTCTCGGGAATAATGATGCCGATGATGAATTTTGTTGGAAACCTGGGATATGTTTTTATATGTATTCTTGGAGGATGGCTTGCTGCAAAGAAGGCTATAGAAGTTGGAGACATACAGGCTTTTGTGCAGTATGTACGTTCTTTTACACAGCCTATTTCTCAGATAGCAAATATATCCAATATACTTCAGCAGACGGCGGCTTCAGCAGAACGTATATTTGAATTCCTGGAAGAGGAAGATGAAACTCTGGAAACTTCAAGTCCTGTAAAATCGGAGGATATAAAGGGAGAGGTTGACTTCAGAAATGTTCATTTCGGATACAAACCTGATAAAATTATAATAAATAATTTTTCCTGTTCTGTGAAACCAGGACAAAGAGTTGCCATTGTGGGACCTACAGGAGCCGGCAAGACGACAATTATAAAACTTTTGATGCGCTTTTACGATATAAGCAGAGGAGAAATATTTGTAGACGGACATAATATAAAAGATTTTACAAGAGGTGACTTAAGGTCCATATTTGGCATGGTTCTTCAGGATACTTGGCTCTATAACGGAAGTATAATGGAAAACATAAGGTATGGAAGACTGGATGCGGAGGACAGCGATGTGATTAAAGCTGCAAAGGCGGCTCATGTAGACAGTTTTGTCCATACCCTTCCGGATGGATATAATATGGTGCTCAATGAAGAAGCCTCCAACATATCCCAGGGTCAGAAACAGCTTTTGACTATTGCACGGGCAATACTTGCTGATCCAAGTATACTTATATTTGATGAAGCAACAAGTTCTGTAGATACACGTACAGAGGTTCAGATTCAAAAAGCCATGAACAATCTCATGAAAGGACGAACAAGTTTTATAATAGCACACAGGCTTTCGACTATAAGGGATGCTGATCTTATACTTGTAATGGACCATGGAGATATAGTGGAACAAGGTACACATGAAGAACTTATAAAAAGGTGCGGCAGATACGCGGAACTATACAACAGCCAGTTTGAAGTTGCATAAATCAGTTGAAGTACCGGATTTTATGTCCGGTACTTTTTATGATGTTATAGAAGAGCCTTCTGATGATTTTTCCACTTTTCGGCATATTGATCAAGTATGTCGCGAATTGTTTTTCCTATTTTTGTATAGCTTTCATCATCAAGATTTGCAAGGGATATTCTGATGGACCAAAGTGGACCTTTGAATCCTGCCCCTGAAAGCAGGACTATTGATGATTTATTGGCAAGGGAAAACAAAATGTCTATAGGTTTGGAATTGTTTTTCATGTATTTTGCAAATTCCGCTCCATAAAATTTTTCTGCAAGATGCAGAATGTTGAATTCGGTATAGTAGGATGCACTTAAAGGATTTACGTCAGGAGCTATTTCAAGGCTTTTGTATAAAAGTGCTTTTCTTCTTCTGCATATTTGTTTAACAAGATTTTTGTAGAAATTTGTGGAATCTATAAGTGAAAATATAGAAAATATTGCCATTTGGACTTGCTGTGGTGTTGAAAGACCGGCAGTATGGTTCAGAGCTACCTGACGGCTATCTGCAGCCAATCTGTCTATGAATTTTATGTTTTCAGGATTTGTAGACAGAGCTTCATAGCGTTTTTTAGCTGAAGCTGAAAGTTTGACAGGCAGATTTTTAAGGAGACGGTCAAACACGTTTTCTTTGCAAATACGTATTGTTCCAAGACGCCAGCCTGTAACACCAAAATATTTTGAAAAGGAATATACTCCTATTGTATTTGATGGGAGAGCTGATGCTGCCGATTTAAAGTTGTCGGTGAAAGTTCCATATACATCGTCAGATATTATCATAAGATTTGGATTGCGCTTTTTTACAGTGTCGCAGAGTTTGTTTATTACATGCTGGTTCATGGCTACAGAAGGTGGATTGCTTGGATTTACAAGGAACAACGCCTTTATTTTTTTATCTCCGATTTTTTCAATTTCAGAATCAGGATACTGCCAGTCTTCCTCAGAGGCATTTATGTTTATTATGTTGAAATTGTATCTTGGTATAAGGGGAATTTCAAGATATGGTGTGAATATCGGTGTCATTATCGCAATTGTATCACCTTGCAGAAGTAGATTGTTTGCAATAAGAGAGTCGAAAATGTAGCACATTCCGGCAGTTGCACCTTCAACTCCGAAGAGATCGAAATCTTGAGGTGCGCCGTTCATGTATATTTCCGTGCCGAGATACTTTTTTACAACAGCTTCCACATGAGGAAGCATTCTTACAGGCAGGGGATAATTATCACCCATGA
The DNA here is from genome assembly GCF_058242705.1 of Clostridium pabulibutyricum. Taxonomy (NCBI): domain Bacteria; kingdom Bacillati; phylum Bacillota; class Clostridia; order Eubacteriales; family Clostridiaceae; genus Clostridium; species Clostridium pabulibutyricum. Next base: position 186,904 of record NZ_JBZAYZ010000003.1, on the reverse strand, counting down.
TTCCATCTGCAAGTTCATGAATCCAGGATTGTGGATCAAATCCCATGGAGGATATACCGTAGTTTACTATTTTTACAAGAAGATCAGCTCCAGGCATATCCATGTGTTTTGCGAAATATGCATTGAACTTCTCATGTATTCCATCCATTTCTGGCATTCCTCCAAGTCCGCATAGTGTTTCGTCAACATTCTTCCATGAATTTCTCGCAATGTGTGCGGAAAATTGTCCAAGTGCAAAAAATGCCTCTCTTGCCGAGACGGCTGTCCAGTTGGGATTTCCACGGCCTGCATCCAGGAGAATGTGTGAACTTTTCCTGCTTTCATTTTCTGCAAGTTTGAGAAGATTGTTTTTGAGCTCAAATGGACTTACTTTTCCATAAATCCTTTCCATTTCGATTAATTGAATATTTTTTGTATCCATAGAGTCCTCCTAGTATATAGTTTGTATATATTATATTTTTAGCAAAAATATACCTACTTATTCGTCAATGTAAATTGTGTTATAATTACCACAGGAACATGGTATAGGGAGATGTTTTTGAATGAAAAAAGTTCTTATAGTGGAAGATGAAAACTCAATCAGAGGGTTTCTTAAAATAAATTTTAGAAGAAATAATTTTACGGTGATAGAGGCGGAAAGCGGGGAGGCGGCAATAGAAAAAACCAAGGTTGAAAATCCAGAGGTTACTATTCTTGATATAATGCTTCCGGGAATTGACGGTTTTAAAACCTGTGAAATATTGAGAAAGGAATTCCCGAGGATGGGTATAATAATGCTTACTGCAAGGAGTCAGGACATGGATAAGATAATGGGACTTGAATTTGGTGCAGATGATTACATGATAAAACCCTTCAATCCTCTTGAACTCATAGCCAGAGTAAATTCGCTTTTAAGAAGGATAGGAACAAGTGAGAAAAACAGTGAAAAATCTGTAATTGTTTCTGGAGAATATAAAATTGATACTTCTGCCATGAAAGTTTATCGCAGAGGCGGGAAAATAGACCTCACTCCGAAAGAGTACATGCTTATGAAAATATTTATGGAGAACAAGGGAAAAGCCCTTAGCCGAAATGAGCTTCTTAATCTTGTTTGGGGATATAGTTATATTGGAGACACAAAGATAGTTGATGTGAATATAAGACGTTTAAGAGAGAAAGTGGAAGAGGACTCTTCAAAACCGAAAGTAATTGAAACTGTGTGGGGAGTTGGATACAGGTGGAGAGAAAATTAATATGATAAGTGGAATAAAGAAGAGGATGACTGTAAGTTATATTGTAATAATAATTACAACGGTTTTTATACTAGAGATTTTCCTTATACTTTCAATGAGAAGATATTATTATAAAAACATGGAAAATATGGTTACAAACCAGATAGAAGTTTCGGTAGACTTTTACAATAGTTATCTTTCGTCCTCAACACTTGAGAAAAATATAGAAGACAATGCGGATATATTCTGGAAGAACACATCTGCCGAGGTTCAGGTAATAAGTACTTCAAGGAAGATGCTTATGGATTCAATTGGAAATTATATCTCTGGAAATATGCAGGGAGGAGATATAAATATAGCACTTTCAGGAGAAGTGGGCTCCCAAATAAGCGTGGATAAAAATACAGGCGAGAATTTTCTTTATGTCTCAAGTCCTTTGAAATCAAATGGAAAAGTAGAGGGGGTACTAAGATTTGTAACTTCTCTTTCATATGTTGACACGATGATAAGAAAAATAGCTGTGATGCTTATAATAATAGGTATTATCGTAATACTCATAGGATGTCTTATAAGTATTTCTATGTCCAATACTATAATAAAACCGCTAAATGATCTTACGGATATGGCAAGAAAAATGGCTAGGGGAAGATTTAATGAGAGAATAAAAAAAGATAGGGATGATGAGATAGGGGAGCTTCAAGACACGCTTAATTTTATGGCGGATGAGATACTCAAAAATGATCGTCTCAAAAATGAGTTCATAGCGTCTATATCTCATGAACTTAGAACTCCTCTTACATCTATAAAAGGATGGGCAGCTACGATGAGAACAGGGGATCTTGAAGACAGGGATGAGATAATGGATGGGCTTGAGATAATAGAAAAAGAAAGTGACAGACTTACATTCATGGTGGAGGAACTTCTTGATTTTTCTAAATTGATATCTGGAAAAGTAACTTTAAAGAGGGATTATGTTGACATAAGAGCTGAAATAAATTACATGAGAAAGCAGATGTCTTTAAGAGCTGAAAGGCAGAAGATTGATTTTAGGGTTGATATAGCAGATAATATTCAACCTGTATTGCTTGATTTAAATAGAATAAAGCAGTTGCTTACCAATTTACTGGACAATTCCTTCAAGTTTACAAAAGAAGGAGGAAAAGTGTGTCTTCATGTGGATAATGACGGAAAGTTTCTTATAATTGTAGTAAGTGATACTGGTATAGGGATACACGAGGATGAACTTCCCCGTGTTACAGAAAAATTTTTCAAGGGAAGCACTGAAAAGTCGAGTAATGGGATAGGACTTTCAATATGCAATGAAATAGCAGAACTTCACAATGGTAAATTAAATATAGAGAGTGTATATGGGGAAGGAACACGTGTAAGTGTTTTAATACCAATAGACAATGGTTGAAAAGGTGGTTTTATTGAAAAAGATAAATGTTTTGGTTATACTTCTTTTTGCACTTCTTATTCTAGTTGTTTACAAAAACATAAATTCATCCATAAATCCTCGAATAAGTCTTAGAAAAACTATAAATATGCCTATAGAAGGAGAATGGTCTGCAACAAGGTATGTGTTTATAAATGATTCAGGAATATCGGAAAAAGAGGCACAGTCATTAATAGGAAAGAAAGCTGTTTTTAAAGGTAGTCAGGTTAAAGTAAACAATTCTGTATGTACAGAACCTTCTTTCAAAGTGAAAGTTGTTAACAGCAAAAGCTATTTTCAGAACAATTTGAAGATACGACCTGAAAGCCTTGGAATAAAAGAAAAGCAGGTTAAAGTAATTACTGTATTTTCAAAGGATAATTTTTTTGACGATTTTGTACAAATAAATGATAATGTCATAATTACATACAACGATGGTCTTGTAGTATTTTTTGCAAGACAGGGAGTTAAACAGGATGAGCTTGTGACGAATAACGCCAAAAGATTAGAATCAAAAATTACAATTCCAAAGGATCAAAGGGATCTGACTTCCAAGTCGGGTGTTATTCTTGGGCTTAAAAGTTACGATATTGAAAATGGAGGATATGACTATAGAACAATTTGGATACGTTACTCCTATGGACGTATGAGTCCGGTTAATGTGAAACAAAATATTATTGTACCGAGGAAAAATGGATTTTGGGAAATAGGTGTACATAAAAAGTATGGTGATTTTGGTGAAAGAGACATCGTATGGGGTTCTCCAATTATGAAAAACAGTCCCAAAATAAAGAGTGTTTTGCCTGTTGAAGAAAACATAAAAGATACTACAAGTGAAATACTTTTTGTTGGAAATGAGTTCATATCAACGGATAATTGTGGTACTGGAAAGAGATATTTCAGCGTACTTCCAATGGACAAACTCAATGGGAAAAGTGTGGATTTCTCTCAGATTTTTAGCAACAATGCATCGAAGATGTTTCAAACCAGTGCGGAAAACTATCTTAGAAAAATAGGAAAACCCGAAAAAAACTTTAAAGTTGAAAGCTTGAGTACCAACTGGTCAGTGTCAAGGAGAAGTGGAAGATGGATTTTGAGAGGAAGAATAAAGCAGGGCGATTTTGATATAATTTATCCTGCACAGAAAACAATACTTACGTCCTATGATGATCTCTATCCATCCTTTGCTGTGATAAAAGAAGATATACCTTCTGCTGTAGATGCATATACGTCGCCGAACCGTGATTTTGTAGTTATACTTACAGACAGCGAACTTTTTGTTTATAGTTTGAATACCCATGGAATAGGAAAAATGCTTTTGAGTTTTCCAATTAAAAAGAATGAAAAAGTGGTAATGTCGCAGTGGGCAATGGGAAAGTATGTGGATAGCTGGAACAATGTGTTCAAAGATAAATTAAAATAATAAGTAAATGGAATATAGCATACAGACACAGGATTTGCGTTTGTATGCTATTATTAAAATAATTTATAAATGCAGATGTTTGATAATAAATTAATAAAATTTACGTATAACTATTGATAATTTCTCGAAAAATTAGTATTATATAAGTAAGTTTTTTAAATGACTTATATAAATATATTATTTAATAATTTGACGGGGAGGAATCTTTATGAATGGAATAAGTGGAGTTGATACTACATTTGTATTTGTGTGTACGGTGTTGGTAATGATAATGACTCCGGGACTGGCATTGTTTTACTGTGGAATGGTGAGAGGAAAAAACAGCTTGAATACTACTCTTCATAGTTACACTGCACTTGCGGTAGTATCCATACAATGGATACTTATTGGATATACGCTTAGTTTTGGGACAAATATAGGCGGATTTATAGGTGGATTTAATTTTGCAGGACTCAAGGGAGTGGGATTTGCAGCAAATCCGGCTTATTCATCTACAATACCACAGCAGATGTATATGCTTTTCCAGATGATGTTTGCAATAATAACTCCGGCACTTATATCTGGTGCAATAGCAGAAAGAATGAAATTTTTACCATGGGTAGCTTTTTTAATACTTTGGACAACTCTTGTATATGATCCGGTTGCTCACTGGGTATGGGGAGACGGTGGATGGCTTAAACAACTTGGAGCACTTGACTTTGCAGGAGGAGATGTTGTTCATATAAGTTCCGGAGTTTCGGCACTTGTGCTTGCCATAATGCTTGGAAGAAGAAAAAATATAGGAAAACCAAGCAATCTGCCTATGACATGTATAGGAGCGGCACTTCTATGGTTTGGATGGTATGGCTTCAATGCAGGAAGTGCACTTGGGGTGAATGAAGTTGCAGTAAATGCATTTATAACTACTAATACGGCAGCTGCAGCATCTGCAATAAGTTGGAGTCTGTGTGAACTTGCATACAGAAAAAAGATAACTTCCCTTGGAGTTGCAAGCGGTATAGTAGCAGGACTTGTTGCAATAACACCTGGGGCAGGTTTTGTAAGCCCGATGGCTTCAATACTTATAGGCCTTATAGGAGGAGCTATATGTTATTGTTCAGTAACTTTCGCAAAAGCGAAATTTGGATATGATGATGCACTTGATGCTTTTGGATGTCACGGAGTAGGCGGTATGTGGGGTGGAATAGCTACAGGAATATTTGCATGGCAGGCTATAAATTCCGCAGGGGCAAATGGACTTATACATGGAAATCCAAAGCTTGTGTTGATTCAGCTTGTAGGAATAGTTGCAACAATAGTTTATTCTGCAGTTGTTACATTTATAATAGTTAAGATAATAAAGGTTGCAGGTGGAATCAGAGTCAGTGAAAGTATAGAGTCAACAGGTCTTGATGTTACAGAACACGGTGAAGAAGCTTACGGAGGCTTAAACAGCTGACTTGAGTGTTGACTGGTTGATATAAATTGGAATAGAATTATATTATTTGAATGAATTTTAATATGAATATGTTTTGAGGGAGGTATGTAAAAGATGTCTGATAAACTTACAAAGGTGGATATAATAACATCTCAGGGAAAGTTTGAAGAACTTAAAAATGCACTGGGTGATATAGGAATAGCAGGAATGACGGTTACAAATGTTCTCGGCTGTGGTATGCAGAAGGGACATAAGGAATATTACCGCGGTGTTACCATGGATATTAACCTTCTGCCTAAAATAAAGGTTGAGGTAATAGTTTGCGAAATACCTGTTGAAACTGTAGTTGAAACTGCAAAGAAGGTTCTTCAGACAGGACAGATGGGCGACGGAAAGATATTTGTATACAATGTAGAAAATGTAATACGCATAAGTACCGGTGATGAAGGAAAATCTGCACTGCAGTATAAAAAGTAAAAATAAAATATTAAATCAGCCGTGGATTAAACTGTAACCATTTTGTAACCTTTTGTTGTAGATTTGTACAAATTAATGTAAGTTATTGTGATAAAATAAAGTTGTTAGTTTGTACAGATTTCAAGGGGGATTGGACTTATATATGAAGCAGAGAAGAAATAAGAAACGGTATAGAAGAAACAGAAGAGTTGGTTTTGCATTTTTGGTGATTTTTCTATTTTTTCTGTCATCCATGGCTGGATTTAAGATTGCTGAGAAAAGCAATGATATTCAAGAGAAAAAAATAGCTGCAAGTAACAATAAAAGTGCGGATAAGAAAACAACACCTGCCAAAATCAAGGCTGCCAAAAAAAAGGTCAATTCAAGTTCAAGTGAAGCTTTAGGCAAACTACCGAGTCTTCCAAAGGATGCAAAAGTTGCATACCTTACTTTTGACGATGGGCCGAGCTCGAACGTTACTCCAAGAATATTGGATATTTTAAAGCAGAATAATATAAAGGCTACTTTTTTTGTAATCGGGAGCAGTGTAAAAGAAAATCCAGATATTTTAAGGCGTGAGGAAAAAGAGGGACATACTATAGGAAATCATACTTATACTCATGACTATGAATATATATACTCAAGTGTGGATAATTTTTTAAACGATCTTAAAAGAAACGAGAGTGTTATAAGCTCTAAAATAAGCCATCATGACAGTAAATTGATAAGATTTCCAGGAGGGTCTTTTGGAAGAACAACCTTCCAGCAGGCAGCAGAAAATGAAGGCTATCATTATATAGACTGGAATGTTTTAAATGGAGATGCGGAAGTTCAGCATTCATCGAAGGACAGGCTAGTGGCAAGGTTCAGGGAAACATTTTTGGGACAGAAAAAAGTTGTAGTTCTCATGCATGACGCTGCAACAAAAGAAACGACAGCGGAAGCACTTCCTGAAATAATACAAATATTGAAGGACAACGGATATCAATTCAGGCCTATTACAGAGGAAAGTTACAATGTGTTGAAGTAGAAAAATTTTTCTTGTAATCCCTTGATGTAAGTAATATTATTAAAATTAGAGATATTTACTATATTATGGAGGGATGTTGTTTATGAAGATTTCTGTTATTGAACCACTGGGACTTTCTGAAAAAGAACTTAGAGAAATTGCAAAACCTCTTGTAGACATGGGACATGAGCTTGTAATTTATAATGATAAGACTTCAGATATAGAGAAACTTAAAAAAAGAGTTTGTGACAGTGAGGTAATTGTAGTTGCCAATATGCCTCTTGCCGGAGAGATTATAATTTCTGATAAAAAACTCAAAATGATATCCATTGCATTTACCGGAGTAGATCATGTAGATTTAAAATCCTGCAGCAGGGATGTAATTGTTTCAAATGCAGCAGGTTACAGTACAAGTTCTGTAGCGGAGCTGTCAATACTTTTTACACTTTCTCTTTTGAGAAATGTAATTCCACTTGACACAAAGGTTAGGCAGGGTGGAACGAAAGATGGCTTCAGTCAGCAGGATTTGAGTGGCAAAACTTTCGGAGTTGTAGGAACGGGAGAAATAGGATCAGAGGTATGTCGTCTTGCTTCGGCATTTGGATGCAATGTACTTGCGTACAACAGAAGCGAGAAAGAAGACCTTGAGAAAATAGGCGTCAAATATGTTGATCTTGATACTCTTCTTCAAAAGTCTGATGTTGTTTCAATTCATCTTCCACAGAATGAGAGCACCATAGGACTCATGAGCAGGGAAAAAATTGCTCTCATGAAGAGTACCGCGATTTTGGTGAATGCAGCAAGGGGACCTATTGTGGACAATAAGGCTCTTGCAGAAGCGCTTTATGAAGGCAAGCTTGCTGGAGCCGGCGTGGATGTATTTGATGGTGAACCACCGCTTCCTGAAGCATATTCACTTTTAAAGGCACCGAATACCGTACTTACGCCACACATAGGATTTGCTACAAAAGAAGCTATGGTAAGAAGAGCACATATTACTTTTGAGAATATAACCAAGTGGATAGATGGAACTCCGCAGAATTTGGTAAAATTTTAAAAATTAGATAAATAAGCCTTGCAAATATGCAGGGCTTTAATTATTATATAAGACATATATATTCTTTTTACATTTGGAGGTGTTCACTTTTGAGTATAAAGTTCGTATACGGCAGATCCGGAAGTGGAAAGAGCTTCCATTGTCTGGACAGTATAAAAAAGAAGATTGAAAAGGGTGGCACAGGTCCCTATATAATTATAGTACCAGAGCAATTTTCTTTTCAGATGGAAAAAAACATAATAGAAAAAGTGGGACATCAGGCACTTCTGTACGCGAAAGTGTTTAGTTTCAAGAGACTTGCAAACTATGTAATAGAAGAGGTAGGAGGCGCTGTTAATGAACATATAGATGATCCTGGTAAAAATGTGCTTTTATACAAGATAATTGATGAGAATAGAAAAGAGCTCAAAGTATTTGGAAAGGGAGCCATAAAACAGGGGCTCATATCCAACATGTTAAATACTATAAAAGAATTTAAAAAATATGATGTGGATATGGAAAGCCTTAAGGAGAGCGTGGAAAATATAGAAAATGTTACTTTTAGAAGCAAACTTCAGGATGTCATACTTGTATTTTCAAAGTTTCAGGAAGAACTCTGTAAAAACTATATTGATGATGAGGATGTGCTTGGCATACTTATTGACAAAATTGATGCATCTTCTGTATTCAACTCTGCAGAGGTATGGGTAGATGAATTTTCATCATTTACACCTCAGGAATACAGAATCCTTCAAAAAATAATGAACAGGGCCGATAGGATGAACATTAACCTCTGTATGTCTCCTGAAGACAAGAATAGAGGGGGGGAAAGCACAGACCTTTTTTTCCCGACAAAGATTACAGAAAAAAAATTGCTTGAGATTGCACAAAATATTGGAATATCCTATGAGAAGCCATTATTTCTAAAAGATAATCCATGTTTCAAGTTTAAAAGCAATCCTGAAATGCAGCATCTCGAGAGAAATATCTTTTCATATCCTTACTGTCAATACAGTGGTGAAGTGCATAATATAAATGTATTCAAATCATTGAACCGGTACACTGAAGTTGAAAATACGGCATCGGATATAATAAAACTTTGTAGGGACAAGGGGTTCAGGTTTAAAGATATTGCAGTTGTAAGCGGAAGTTTGGATAACTATGAGAACATAGTGAGATCCATATTTGATCAGTATGAGATACCGTATTTTATTGACAAGAAAAGGTCGATTTATGACAATCCGATAATAGTTCTTATTGTTTCAGTGATTGAAATAATCGCCAAAAACTGGTCCTATGAGTCTGTATTCAGATATTTGAAAACGGGGCTTCTGGATATTGAAACTGAAGATATAGATCTTCTTGAAAACTACGTACTTGAAAATGGAATAAAGGGAAAGCAGTGGGTCCTGGATGAGAGATGGGATTTAAGTACAAGTTATAGCCCGAGAGATGACTTGAAAAACATGAATGAGGATCAGGAGAAAGAAAGATCTGAACTTCTTGACAGAATAAATCATACAAGGGACAAGGTGCGAGGGCCTATATTGAAACTGTTGTCGGATATAAAAGGACGCAGGAATGGAAGAGAAAAGTGCCTTGGATTGTACAATTTTCTCTGCAGTATAGAAATACCACAAAAAGTAGAAAACATCATAAAAAGTTTCAAGGAAGAATCCAGAATAGACAAGGCAAATGAATACACCAAGATATGGGATCTTGTAGTCTATATAATGGATCAGATAGTCAATACCGTAGGAGACGAAGTATTTAGCGTCAGTACCTTTGGAAAAGTACTGGTATCGGGTTTTAGTGAATATGAAATAGGAGTTATACCGGCATCTCTGGATCAGGTTACTGTAGGTGATATTTCGAGGATAAGGAGCCATGATGTAAAGGCGCTTTATATTGTAGGTGCAAGTGACGGGGTATTTCCTCCATGCGAGAGTTATGACGGAATATTTACAGACGGAGACAGGGAAGAGCTCATGGAGCATGGTGTGGAACTCAGAGAGGGTACAAGATACAGGGCTTTTGAAGAGCAGTTTTTAATATATACAACATTGACGCTTGCAGATACCTATCTTATGATAAGTTATCCTATGGGAGACGAAAATGGAAAAACTATGAGACCATCAATTGTAGTATCAAGGATCAAAAAAATTTTTCCGAAATTTGTGGAATACAGTGACACTTCAGCGTCAGCTTCAAGGAGAGAAATTGAAGACATAAGTGTTCCGGGAGCTACATTCAATAAGCTTGTAACGAACCTGAAAAATATTTCCAGCGAAAATTTTACAAGTGAAAGTGCCATGTGGCTTGATGTGTACAGATGGTATGCAAACAGTGAAAACTGGAGTGAAAAATTAAATAAATCGGCGGAAGGGTTAAGATATACAAACAACGTGGAAATTGCAGATACAAAAAAGGTGCGAAAGCTGTATGGAAGACACCTTAATGTAAGTGTATCCAAACTGGAAAATTTCACGAGATGTCCTTTCTCATACTTTGTAAAATATGGTCTTATGGCAGAAGAGAGAAAAATATACAATTTGACTCCTCCTGATATTGGAACATTTATGCACGATATACTTAAGAGAATTTCAGATAAACTTTCGGAGGAAGGGCGTACCTTTAGGGATGTAGATAAGAACTGGTGCAGTGAAAATGTGAATATAGCAGTAAGGGAGGCACTTGAAAAGAAGCCGAATTCCATATTGAACAGGTCGAAAAGATACAGGCACGCGGCTTCAAGAATCGAAAAAATTCTTTCAAGAGCATCTTTCCTCATAAGTGAGCACATAAAAAGGGGAAGCTTTACTCCGGGAGGATTCGAAGTATCTTTTGAAAAGCAGGGAGACTATCCGCCTATATCGGTAAGTTTGCATTCGGGTGAGGAAGCAAGTCTTTCAGGAAGAGTAGACAGGGTGGATCTCATGGAAAAAGACGGTATAAGTTATGTAAGGGTAGTGGATTACAAGTCTGGAACAAAAGAATTCGACATATCAAAATTGTATCATGGACTTCAACTTCAACTTCTTGTATATTTGGATGCTATGCTTGAAGAACTGGAAAAAAGATCGGATGGAGAAGTGCTTCCGGGAGGGATACTGTATTTCAAGCTTGATGATCCCATAATAAAGGGAGAAGAAGGAATGAGTCTTGATGAAATAGAGAAAAGAATCAACAAGAGCTTGAAAATGAACGGACTCATATTGGACAATATGGACGTCATAAATGGAATGGATGCTGAAATGCAAGGCGCGTCGGATATAGTTCCGGTTTCATTGAAAAAGGATAAGAGTATTTCTTCACGTTCATCTGTTGCAAAAAAGGAGCAGTTTGATCTCCTTAGAAGGTATGTAAAGATTACAATGTCGGGTTTGTGCGAGAGAATACTTGAGGGCGATATAGAAATTTCACCATACAAGGAAAATGATAAGAGCGGGTGTGATTTTTGCAGCTACTCCTCGATATGCCAGTTTGATAATCTTATAGAAGGCAGTCAGTATAATGTATTTGAAAAAAAGAGTACAGAGGATATATGGAAGGATATAAAACAGAGTGTTTTGAAAAATAAATAAGGGGGAGTGTAAGTGACACAGTGGGAAATGATATTAAGACTTGTTCTTGCAGGTGTACTTGGTGCCATGATAGGCTTTGAGAGAAGAAGCCACTTTAAAGAGGCAGGAATGAGAACTCATTTTGTAGTGGCACTTGGAAGTGCCCTCATAATGATGGTTTCTAAGTATGGATTTTATGATCTTATGGGAATGAAATATGTATCACTTGATCCAAGCCGTGTTGCGGCGCAGGTTGTAAGTGGAATAGGATTTCTTGGCGCAGGTACTATAATTGTAGAACACCAGAATGTCAGGGGACTTACCACAGCTGCAGGGCTTTGGGCTACTGCAGGTATAGGAATAGCCGCTGGAGCCGGCATGTATATACCTGCAGTAAGCAGCACTGTATTGATACTCATAGGGCTTGAGATATTCAACAAACTTCAAATGAGTGCCATGTATTTTATAGGCAAGGCTACAATGTATCCGGATGCGGTCAATCCTGTACTGGATGTTTTAAGGGATTCCAAAATGAAAATATCAAGGATTCAGATAAACAGGCGCCGCAGCAAATCAGAGGGTGACTCTGAAGTGGGACTTACTTTTAGGCTGTACAGCAGGAATCAAAACGATATAAACAAGTTAATGATAGATATTCTGAAGGTTAACGATGTAAAAGATGCGAATATAGAATAGTATAAAAGGCTGACTCGAAAGTTTGAGGGTCAGCCTCGATTTATGTGTACCCGGTATTTTGAAAGTGTCGGGTATAATTTACATTGCTGCAGGATTTATAATTGGACAAAATAAATATTTTGTCTAGTTTTTACATGCATTAGATTTATAGATATATTAATTATAGAGATGAGAAATAATTAAAGTATTTTATAAAAAACACTTAAGATCAGTAATTTGAGCAAATCCTAAGATATAAATTTTAGTGATAGAAAAAATAGTACTAATCCGGCTATAGAAATCAATGCTTTAGAGTTAGGCTCAAGGCTATAGTAGCTATATAGAGGAGGTGTTAATTACGATAACTGAATTGTATTATCTTAGTCTTTATTGTAGTATTTAATCGAAATTTTATAATAAAACAGCACAAATTTATTAGCTAACTTGAGGAGGAGTTTATGTGAAAAACAATGCACCATTAAAGAAGTCTGTGAAGTTTAAAATTTTAGGAGTGCCAATAGTTATAATTTTTGTTGTAGTGGTATTAATAGCTTGTATATCTGAATATGAAGCAAAAAGTAAAATATTGATTCAGATGAAGACAGATGGACTGTTTATAGCAGAGCAAATATCAAATGAAATAGAGAGAAATAATACGTCTATAGATGAATTAAATGGGTCTATAGACACTAGGGTAAAGACTTTAAGTAAATTTTTAAATGCTAATTTGGATAAGGTAAATGATGATTATTTGACCACACTTTCAAAACAATTTGAAGTGGATGAAATAAATATTGTTGATAAATCTGGAAAAATTATAAAGTCAAATTTGCCGAAGAATATTGGATTTGTGTATGATAGTAAAATGGATGTGTCTAAAGTTCTAAAGGGAGAAAAGAGTTTCTCCATGGAGGAAATAAGAAAAAGTAAAGAGTCAAAAAATTATTATAAATATGGAAGCATGCGGCTTGATAATGGTGGTGCAGTTCAAATAGGAATTCTAGCAAATTCTGTACAAAAGTTGACGTCTAGTTTAGAAACTCAAAAGTTGATGCAGTCTTTGGTTAAGGATAAAAACATTGTATATGCATTGTTTATAGGCAATGATTTAAAAGTAAAAGCTCACAGTGATAAAAGCAGAGTTGGAATTTCCGTTAATGATACTGGCAGTAAAACTGCGGCTGTCGAGGGAAAGCAGTATTCTTCTGAATATGAATATAAAAATAAGATATCAGTGTATGATATTTTAATTCCTGTCAATAAAAATGGCAAAACTATAGGTGCAGTTGATATTGGTATGTCTATGGAAAATGTCAAGAAGACAATACGTACGATTATTATAACTATCATTGTTTTAGCACTTATAGCATTTATTATAGCTGTATTCATACTCATAAAGGTGTCAAAAAGTATAACTTCTCCTCTAAGAAAATTAGTTATTGAAGCTAGGAAAATAGAGGATGGAGATTTAAATAATGAAATAGAGATAAAAAGTGAAGACGAAATTGGTGTTCTGGCACGCAGTTTTAAGAGCATGAGCAATGGCTTAAAGGATACCATAGCTTCTATAAAGGATAATTCCGTAAGGGTCCAGGCTATGTCAAATGATTTGAACATCAATGCGGAGCATATGACAAGTGCTGCAAATGAAGTTTCAGGGGCAGTACAGGAAGTTGCAAAGGGAACTACGAGTCAGTCTGAAGATTTGGTTTCAATATCAGAAAGTATGGAGAAACTTGGAGGGGAAATTCAAAATATATTTGATAAACTTTCATATGTAGAAAAAACATCTAAGATGACAAAGGATAAAGCGGATAACGGCAAGAAAGAGATAAATGTTTTGTTAAAATCAATCACTGATGTTAAGGACTCGTTTGAGGAAATGGTCAAGAGGATAAATAATCTTGATCGAAGTGTTTCAAAAGTCGGAGGAATTACCGAGGTAATAAATGATATATCGGAGCAAACAAATCTCCTTGCATTAAATGCTGCTATAGAGGCATCGAGGGCAGGAGAAGCCGGAAGAGGCTTTTCGGTTGTAGCTGAAGAGGTTAGAACTTTGGCAGAACAGTCTAAGCAGTCTACATCACAGATACAAGAGCTTATTCAATCTATAAGCAACGAGACTAAAGATGTAATTTCAACTTCAAATAAGGTTAAAGGTGTAGTTAAGGGACAGTCGTCAATAGTTGACAGTACAATGAAATCTTTTGAGGAAATGTCAGAGCACGTAGATAAGATAGGACCTCTTGTTGACGATGCATATAGATCTATAAAAGTGACTAATGAATCAAAAGATGCCGTTTCTGAAAAAATCGAATCGGTGACCGCAGTATCCGAGGAAACATCTGCATCATCCGAGGAAATAGCTGCATCATCGGAGGAGATGCTTTCATCTTCTGAAAATGTTGCGGAATTCTCCGGTGATTTAAAGAAGGTTGTAAACGAACTTGAACAAAAAATATCAAGGTTTAAAATTTAATAGTAAATTTAGAAGTTTGAAATAAATAAGAGATGCTAAAAATCGTTTGATTTTTAGCATCTCTTTATATAACAACCTTTGCAGTTTTATTTGTCAGTCACAGTCACAATCGTCGTCATAGTCGTCACAGTCCATCATTTTTTTGTTCATCATGTCAGGCATCATGCCTGGCATCATCTTAGACTTTGACATATTTGGATTCATCATGTTCGGATTCATATGGAAATTTTTCTTCATTCCAAATCCACCCTGAACATTCATCAAAGCTTCTCCAAAACGCTGAAAGTGGGTAACTTCTCTCTGTCTTAAAAATTTTAATATATCCAGTATGTCTACGTCATCTGTAAGATTCATAAGATGTTCGTAAGTTGTCCTTGCTTTTTCTTCTGCTGCAAGGTCTTCATGAAGACATGTTACAGGGTCACTGGTTGACTGGATATAGGAAGCCGACCACGGTACGCCGTTTGCATCTACAAGAAAAGGCGAATAACCGTGTTGTGCATATTGGCCTCCAAGGCCGGCAGCTTCAAGTTCTTTTGGACTTACTCCGCGTATTAGCTGGTAAAACATTGCACTTATTATTTCAATATGTGCAAGTTCTTCGGTGCCTATGTCTGTAAGAAGTCCCTTTGTACCCCCTGTAGGCATGGTGTAGCGTTGTGTAAGATATCTCATGGAAGCGCCAAGTTCTCCATCGGGTCCGCCGAATTGAGTAATTAGTACCTTTGCGAATTTAGGATTTTTATTTTTTAAATTTACTGGATACTCCAGCTTTTTTTCATACAACCACATAATTTATCCTCCTATTATTTCTCGGGTTCCCAGGGCCAGGGCTCATCTATCCAGTTCCATGGACTGCTTCCCTGACTGAAACCGAAGTTTACAAGCGGGCCATAATATTTTTCATATTCCTGTATGGAGGAGATAAGCTGTCTTGAGAAATTATTGTAGGCGTTTAATGCCTCACTATTGTTTGGAAAGTTGTCCAGATACAAGTTAAGGTCTATTGCTGCAAATTCAAGTTGCCTAATTCTGTTTAGAAGGGCACGTTTGCTCTGATTTTTTCCTTTGCTACTTCCTTGTGTGCTGCCCTTTGTATTGTTTGAATTCATATTGTTGTTTTTCATGTTTCCCCCTCCTGAATTATTTTTTTTTGTTTTTGTATGGCATTATGAGATTGGGGAATATACTTCCCTGTTTAAGAGCCTCGTTTATGGGCAGAAGGCCTATATACGGCTGGGGTACTATATAGGCTCTTGCAAGCTGGAGTTTGGGAAACATATGAGGCATGTTTTTAGGAGGCATGTTATTTGGCATCATGCCAGGCATCATGTTTGGCATGGCATTTGCGCGATGATTTTTTCTCATGCCGGCTCCCATATAAGGAATGAATTTTGGATACAATGTTTTCACCTCTAATAGTTGTTTACATTCATAATATATTCATGCCTTGGTGAAATGTTAATGTAAATTTTTTATTAGGGTTTAATATATGTTCATTTAATGGTATAATTATATCAACGTATTAATTAGTGAATTTTAATATTTGCGGTTGAATTTATGTAAACTCCCCTATGACATATATAATTTGTGTACCCTCCAATTATATACTTTTGAAATGGGAGTTTGCATAAATCTTTCTTATATATATTATACGATTGAAATGGTTGAGATGCTCCAGACATTTTTTGTTTGGAGCATTTTGATTTGAATAAATTATGATTTTTCGGTAAATAATAACTCCGGAGGTGCTTTTAATGTCAACAATTACGTTAAGCAATAAGGAAAAATTACTTTTGGAAGATCAAAAAACCCATGAGCAGATGTGCATAGAAAAATATACAAATTATTCAAATCAGGCTAAGGATACACAGCTCAAACAAATTTTTCAGACAAATGCAGCTCAGGAGAAGGAACATTTGAATACTATAAACTCAATGTTGAACGGCCAGGTTCCGGCTATGAATCAGCAGTCGTCACAGCAGGCTTCACAGAGTACTGCAGGCAGTCAAATGCAAAATCAGGCTGGAATGAATTGTGCATCTGATTCGGATCTTTGTACGGATATGCTTATGACAGAAAAATTTGTATCAGGAGCATATGATACCAGTATTTTTGAATTTCAGGATACTGCTGCAAGGGATATGCTCAACCATATACAGAAGGAAGAGCAAAAGCATGGTGAGTCAATATTCAAATATATGCAGAGCAAAGGCATGTATAACGTACAATAACAAAAAATGAGTTAAAGATACGTAATTTTATTATACAAATGTATAAAATTACGTATCTTTATTTCATTGAAGATTTATTCCCATCGATATGAAAAGCTTAACTTTGGTAATATCCTGATCTGACAGCTTTTCGAGTTGATAAGATCTTGAATCGCCGGTTTTTGTCCATACTGCAAAATGTTCGCAGTTGTTTTGAAGAAGGTTGTAGCTTTTTTCACCGAGTCTCGAAGCAGCTCTTTTTACAGTTTGAAAAGAGTTGAATTTTGAAGAGTTTCCAAAATCCAGTACAAAAAATTTTCCGGGTTTAAAATATGGATACATATCCGTCTCCTGTATTTTTGTATCCTCAACTTTTCCGTTTTTACTGCAGTAGTGTATTATTCGGCTGTTACCTATATATACTGCATAATGCTCATATTTATATCCCATGAATTCATCTGAAGTGCCTATTATATCTCCATATTTAGGTTCTCTTTTAACCTTTTTTGGGATTTTCATGGTTTCATCTTTACTTATTTTAAATTTCTCAGTCTTATCCTTTTTAAGTTGTTCACCTTTCAAATGTATTTTTTTTGAAATCGTGATGTAATATCGATCATTGTCTAGAAATCCATGTATTGGAGGATTTATAAATATGCTTTTTTTGTCCGGTGATAAAAAAACATATGCTTCAACAGGCTGGTTGTCGCTGCTTTCTATGGATATACTGTTTTTTGAAGTATTGTCCCATATAATTTGCGAGTTCATGTTGACCTGTATTTGGTCGTAACTGTCTATAGTATCGAAGTTGTTTTTGGCAGAGTATATTTTAAATCCTGAATACACTCCTATCAGTAGAAGAACTAAAATCAATATTTTTACAAACTTATATTTTTTCATGTGAACACCTTATAATATATTATTTCTTTTTTGGAAACCATCCTTTCTCAACTCTTTTTTTCTGTTTGAATATTTCAAGTATGCTCCAAAAAAGAGTAAAAGAAAGTATTCCAAGGAATCCCGATAAAATACTGCTCTTTACAAAAAGAGAAGTTAATGCGGCTGCAATTCCAGCAGCAAGAAAAACTGTCCATATTTTTGTTCCAAAGTAATATTCACCTTTTATAACAACTATGTGGCCCAGTCCTGTAAGAATTATAGTTGAGATTCCCATTATAATTCCATAATAATTTGTCATATAAATACTTCTCCTTATTGATTATAATATTATTATATCATTTAATATGTATTTTTTTACACGGCGGCGGATTTATTTTATTTGTAAAATTTCAAATAATTTACTGAAACTTATGCTGGTTGGTATACCATGACGGTCCCAGTGTCTTTTACATCCGCAGTAATCAAGTATTACACATTGAGGCATAAGATTCAAGCTTCTTGCCTTCAATCCACCTTCTATAAGATTCAAAATGCAGGCTATGCCTATTATGCCTACAGTTCCGTATTTTATATTTTCTTGTCCTGAGAAAACGTCTGTATTGTGTGATATTACAAGTACTTCAAATCCGGAATCCGCTCCAAGCTTTGTGATTTTATTTACTTCACATCTAGGAGAACAGCCTGTGCATAAAAATCCGTTTTTGATTCTTCTTTTCTGGCAGACATCTTTAGAATTCAGGCACATGCAGGAAGGAAGAAAAACTTTTTTATGTTCTGCCTTTTTAAAATCGGATTTGAAGCAGTTGTTCAAAATTTCTGCACCGAGCATGTTGAGGTGATATTCAACTTCCCTGCGTCCACAGAAGAAATTGTCATCCCGTGATCCATAGTCAAGATATGATGTATTCAAAAAGTTTTTTACATTTTCGGTGTATATTCCAAGAGATTGTTTTGCTTTTTTCTCAAACCATAATCCAAGGTCGGCAGCTGTTTTAAGTGCACAAGAGCTGTAATTTTCATCATTTTTTTTGAAAAATAACTTCCAGGTGATCAGTCTCTGTACTTCGTAGGGAAATTCATTGGACTTGTCCAAAAATATCAGAAGCTTTTTAAAAAAATCTGAAGTGCATTCAGCATCCTGAGGTTTGTATGTGTTCCAAAGTACACCTATTATAAGAAACTCTAACTCATATTCGTGCCTGCTGCGTAATTCTTGAGTAGAATTAATTTTAATAAATTTCATGAAATCATCTATTGTATTTTGTGAGTTCACAGTGATCGTTGGAAGAATCTCATTGCAAAATTGTGATATATTCCTGTAATATGTGCTGTGAAGGAAGTATGTTATATATTCTTTCATAATAATATTTTCTCCAATTAAAAGTATAGTTATTTCTTATTTTATCATGTATTACCTTCATGGTATTGTTAATTTTATTTTATTTTTTATAAATATGCCCTGGTCATAAGCTATATATCCATTGGCATAGATATCGTTCACTGCATTCGATATAAAATTGTTTCCTTTTAGTTTTTTCATTTTATATTCTGCAACCTTCTGATATTGTGCTTTTCCGCTTTCTGATTTCGTTATTTCTGTAGCATTCAAGTTTATGGCCTCTATAATTGGTTCGCCTTTGGTACCGGTATTTATCAATATATTTTTGGAATTTTTAGAGATAATTTTTTTTATATATTTGTCTGTATTATTTTGGGGAATTTGTCCAAGAGATTTTGTTTCTATAATTCTTTCAACTGTACCGTATTCTTTAGGGCCAAAACTCCATATTAAAAAAGGGGTTGTTATACCTCCTAAAATCACGCAAAGGCACATTACAACTATATCTACTATCATGGCTTTTGCATAATAATTTGCAGATTCTTTTCCAGAAAGCCTTTTTTGTGATACTTTTCCAGACTGTATATGAAAAAGCCGTAATCCGATAAGCACTGCTGCGATACCGGACAAATATAAGAAAAAAAGCATTTAATTTTCCTCCTTTTCCATTTTTTTACTATCAATATTTAAATTTTATCAGAAAAATCGTTATAATGGTACATTCAAGTGAAAAAATTTTTTGAAACAAATAATAGTAAAGGATATAATTGAATTAATATGGGGGGAAACTTATGTTTTTTTATGTATTTTTGGGAGTGGCTGCGGTATTTCTGATTTTGTTGATTGTTATAATGATTATGCCGGTAAGGTATACAGGCCATGTATTTATAAAAGAAGGAAGTGTAAATTTAAAGTTTAGAATTTCAATTTTGTTTTTCAAGTTTGATAGAAATTTGGGCAGTTTTGGAATAGAGTACCTCGGTGAGGTTTTTTTCAAAAATGAAAAACCTTCTGAGAACATGTTTGGCAAGATGAAACCACATTTTAAA
Source organism: Clostridium pabulibutyricum (assembly GCF_058242705.1). NCBI lineage: Bacteria > Bacillati > Bacillota > Clostridia > Eubacteriales > Clostridiaceae > Clostridium > Clostridium pabulibutyricum. The sequence goes on along the minus strand of NZ_JBZAYZ010000003.1, from coordinate 166,696 downwards.
AATATTTTGGACAAACTATGCCGAAAAAATCTTGAGGTGGCAATTCAATATGCGGCAGGTGATCCTTCCAATACAGGAATTGTTTCAGGATTTTTGTATGTTGTAAAGGCATTTTTTAGAAATGTTGATATTATTGTCAAACCGGATTTTTTATGTGAAGATGTATATGTCAAAATGGATATTTGTGGTAGAATAGTACCAGTGTTTATTCTAGGCGAGATTCTTAAGATGGTAGTTGTTTTTATAAAAACAGGTTTTGATGCCAGATTCAAAGGATTATGCAGACGTGTTAGAAATAAAAATTCAAATAAAAGGGAACATAGAAGGAACAGAAAGTTGAATACGGATGAATATTAAAAAATAAACCAGGAGGTTTGACATGAATATAAAAGAAAACTCTGAAGAACTTTTTTCACAATTGGAAAATTTTTTTAAAACTGAAACTGTTGTAGGAAAGCCTATAAAAATAGAGGATACAACTATTATACCATTTATAACGGTTACTTTTGGATGTGGAACGGGACTCGGACAGGATGGAGAGTCTTCTAAAGAAAAAAGAGGAGGACAGGGAGGTGGACTTGGTGCGGGAGCCAGGATAACTCCAGATGCTGTTCTTGTAATAAGGGGGGAAATGGTTCAGATGATTCCCATAAACGGCAAAGAGGGTGGAATTGACAAACTTATAGAACTTGTACCTGGAATACTTCAAAAATTTTACAAGGGAAAAAAGGTCAAAAAAGAAAAGGAAGAGTAGTATGGAGGGTATTTCTAACCTTCCAGGCCACTTTCCCCGAATTTTTCAGAAAATTTCGATATAAGTTTTCTGAAAATACGTTTCAGGAATATTCCTGCCAGTAGAAATACTGCAAAGTATACTGAAAGTATGGCTATGTCTTTTATGAATACAGGGTATAATATTCCTCCTACAGTCTCTCTCATTGCACCTATAGCGTAGGTAAACGGAAGTAGTGGATTTATAATTTGAAAAAACAAGGGGGTTACCTGTATTGGAAAAGTACCTCCAGATGCTGATATCTGGAGAACAAGCAGTATCATGGAAATCGCCTTGCCTATATTTTCAAAGGCTGACACGAATGTGTATATTATCATAGTAAATACTGTACTTGTAAAGATAGATACAAGTATGAATGCTATGGGATTTGAAGCGTACGTATGGAGCATGAACAGGTTACCAATGGTTACTATGATTGCTTGCAGTATTGATATTGACAGGAATGTGATGTATCTTCCCAAAAATGCCTGATGAAGTTTGAGTTTAACGCCATGAATGGGAAGAACTTCGGTAGATAGTAGGGATACCAGTATGAGACCGCCAACCCACAGGGACAGTGTGGTGAAAAATGGGTTCATTGCAGAACCATAGTTTGGAACGTGATATACTTTGTTAACTTTGATGTTTACAGGATTTGCAATAAAGTTGCTTTCTTTTTGAGCATTCAATCCAAGGAGTCTTATAAGTTCATTTATTTGGGCGTCATTGTCGAGTGATTTAAGTTTTGAAGCTATGCTGTGGATGGTACTCTCCACTTTTGGAAGGGCGGTTTTTATATTTTTTATACTGTCCATCGCAATTTGTGTATCTCCGGAAGCATTGTCAAGTACATCCTGTGCTGCAGGCATGCTGTTTTCTATGCTTTTTAAAAGCTCAAGCGAGTCATTTGCAGCATTTATTGAATTCTGCATGATGCTGTTTATGGAAGGTGCTGTATAGGTATCATATATTTTTATAATTGAATCAAGTATTTTAGTTGTAAGGGAAGCATTTTGACTTAAATTTTCGAGGGATTTTCTGGATATATTTTCCCCTTTGTCTATAGAGTCTATAAGTGAATTTGTATATGATGTTTCTGACTGAATTCTTTCTTTGAGGCTAGATAATTGCTCTGAGAAATCAGATACCGCCTTGTTGTCTATTTTGTTGAATGAGTTTACAAGGTCAATTATTGTATCAAGCTTCATCCGGCTGTCTGAAAGCCGGTTTCTCAAACTTGAAAGAAGATTTCTGGCTTCTTTTGGGTTTTTATCTATGAGTGATATTATGTTGTTTACAAAATCTTCCGATCCTTTTGCTGTTTCATCAAGAAATACAAGCTCGGATTTTATGAAAGGGGAAAGCTCATTCAAGGTGGTCTTGGCCTTTGATAAAAATTGTGAACTGTTTTCTGCAATTTCAGATGCGTTATCTAGAGTATTTTGCATAAGAGGAATTTGTCCTTTTACGCTTGCTATGAAGTTATTCAAACCTTCAGTCTGACTGTACACCGAGTCTACTGCTTTGTTTATTTCGGGTATTTTGTTGTCTACGTCTATTATCATATCGGCAAATTGCTGCAGAAAGGGTTTTCCTTTTGAAAGTTCATCTCCAAGCGTGTTAAAAAGTTTGAATATAATTCCATCGACTATTTTTACGAAAGTTGAATTTATCTCCTGCTGAACCTTGCTTACACCGCCTTCAGTTATTTTAGGGGCTACAGGGTTGAGTTTTTCATTTACAGAATATATGAGACTAGCTCTTTTGGGATTGGATTTAAGGAGAGATGTTATGTCTGTGGAGAAATCATTTGGTATTAGTATTTCTGCATAGTAGTCTCCGTATTTTATTCCTTTATCTGCATCTTTTTTATTTACAAATCTCCAGCCTATTTGCCTGTTTTCTTTGAGCTTATTTACAAGTTCGGAACCGATGTTTATGTCTGTTTTTCCGATATGTGCACCCTTGTCTTCATTTACTACTGCAACAAGTATTCCGGAGGTGTTTCCATAAGGATCCCACATTGCTTTTATATTAAACCAGGCGTAAAGTGCCGGGAGAATTGAAAGTGCTATCACAACGATGAGTGCAACCCAGTTCGTTGCTATATTTTTCATATCTCTTTTAAATACTGCGAAAATATTTCCCATGTATTTTTCATTCCCTTCAAGGAGTAGGATAATTTTATTTTTCCCTTCAGACTGTAAAATTATTTATTTTTATAGTATTTCAATAATGAAATTAAAATTTTGCGTATATTTTATTCATGAAAAAACGATGAAATTTAAGAATAACTGAAGCCATAGCGTTTACAAGGGGTTATAGCAGAATATACTGTATTTAAAATGTTTGGCATAAGGATTGCTTTTAAATATATGCGACAAAATAAAATTATATTGGGAGGTTGTCTAAAATGCTGAAAGGTATGTTTTCACCGATGATTACTATTCTTGATAAAGAAAGGAGGATTGATTTTAAAGGAAATGAAGAATAAAATAAATTCGCTTGTGATAAATCAAAATTATGAGTCTGAATGTATTGGGGCAGATTTCCATATACCATAAGTTTTCCATAAAAGATATAAAAAAAGGGGAACTTATTTATAAATATGGGCAGGTAATTGGAAGGGCGATACAGAATATAAAAAAAGGCCAGCATGTACATTCTCAAAATTTAGTAAGTATACGTGAATTCATATAAAGTTTAAGGAGGGAGATTTATTATGAATTTTTTAGGATATGAAAGGCCGAATGGAAATGCTGGAATTAGAAATCACGTATTGATACTTCCTACGTGTGCCTGTTCAAGCGAGACTGCGAGAATAATTTCAAGTCAGGTTTTAGGAACTGTTAATGTAATAAATCAAAATGGATGTGCGCAGGTGAAAGGTGATTTGAAAATCACAATGGACATACTTTCTGGACTTGCAGCCAATCTAAAGGTTTATGGAAGCTTCGATGCAGAAAAAAAGGAAGTTCCAATATCAGAGCTTGTTGTGGCAACTAATTGTGGAGGTTCGGATCCTACTTCTGGTCTTGCCTCAAATCCAGTGCTTGGAAATGCATCCGACAGGTTGGTTGATCTCGGTTCGACATCGATACTTTGTGAAACAACAGAATTTATAGGAGCCGAACATATTCTTGCAGACAGGGCAGCTTCGCCTGAAGTAAGAAAAATCCCTTGGATGTAGTTACTACCGGAAGGGGTACGCCAAGCGGAAATGCCCTTGTACCTGTTTTTAAAATGACAGCAAATAAAATAACCTTTAAAAAGATGAAGGAAAATATGGATTTTGACGCAAGTCCGGTTATTTCTGGAACAAAATCCATAGAAAAAATGGGGGAAGAATTGCTGGAGGAGATAATGGCTGTTGCAAATGGAAAAGTTGTAAAAGCTGAAGCGTTTGGATTTAATGATATTGCAATAAGCAGATTGTGTAATTATGTATAGAATCGATTAAAATCTGGAGGAGGACAGTAAAGTGAAATTTGTAACTTTTAGTTTAGATGATGAGAAGAAGCTTGGCATGTATGATAAAAATATGAAAAAGGTAATTGAAATTTCAAGCCTCAGAAATCTCGACGGGCATTATAATGATATGACAGATCTTATAAAGAACCTCGCAGAAAGTGATGCCAGAAGGCTGGATGGCATATGCCGAAGTCGTGAGAATATTGAAGGTGCAGCGTATTATGATGTATCCAATATAAAGATATGTACGCCAATAAACAAGTTTGAAAATGATATAATATGCCTGGGCTTAAACTACAGGGAACATGTGGAGGAGACGTCAAAGAGTTTCAAGGACAGTTCCATAAAGATTCCTGAGTATCCGGTATACTTTTCAAAGAGAGCCTCATGCCCGATAGGACATGAAGACTTTATAGACAGCCATAGTGATGTTACAGATCAGCTTGACTATGAAGTTGAACTTGCTGTCGTAATAGGAAAAGATGGAGTGAACATACCACGGGAAAAGGCTGAGGACTATATATTTGGATATACAATAATGAATGATGTGAGTGCAAGGGATGTGCAGCAGAGACATGTTCAGTGGTACATGGGGAAAAGCATGGATACATTTACTTCTTTTGGACCCTGCATAGTGTACAAAAATGAAATAAAATTTCCTGTGGAACTTGATTTGTGCAGTAGGGTGAATGGTGAAACAAGGCAGAGTTCAAATACACGGAATTTTATATTCGGTATTGCAGATGTAATTCACGAGCTTTCTCTTGGAATGACTATAAAGGCGGGAGATGTCATAGCAACAGGTACGCCTTCAGGAGTGGGAATGGGTTTTACGCCGCCGAGATTTTTGAAAAAAGGTGACAGGGTGGAATGCGAGATTGAAAATATAGGAGTACTTGCAAACATGGTTAAATAACTTTTGGGAGGTATTGAGTTGAACAATTTTGTATTTAAAAATCCAACGGAAATTATTTTTGGAAAAGGTACAGAGGAATCCATAGGTGAAAGAGTCGGGAAATATGCAGACAAAGTTCTTTTCTGTTATGGTGGTGGAAGCATAAAAAGGTCGGGACTGTATGAAAAGGTTGTAGATTCCCTTGAGAAAAATGGTGTGAAATTTGTAGAACTTTCAGGGATCAAACCCAATCCACGACTTACCCACGTACGTGAAGGCATAAAACTTTGCAGGGAAAATGATATAAAATTTGTGCTTGCCGTAGGTGGTGGAAGTGTAGTTGACACGGCGAAGGCAATATCTGTTGGAGTTCCTTATGGAAAGGATGTATGGAACTTTTATATTGGAAAGGCCATAGCAAGAGAGGCTCTTCCAGTGGGAGTTATAATAACAATTCCGGCAACGGGAAGCGAGGCAAGCAACAGTTCTGTCATTACAAAGGAAGAAGGATTGTTAAAGAAGGGAATGCATTCCGAGTATATAAGGCCTGCTTTTTCAATAATGGATCCTGAACTCACCTATACTCTACCAAAATATCAGACTGCCTGTGGTGCAGCCGATATAATGGCTCATGTTATAGAAAGATATTTTACAAATGTTGATCATGTGGATTTGACAGACAGGTTGTGCGAGGCAACTTTGAAAACTGTTATAAACAATGCAGGAATTGTTCTTGAGAAACCCGATGACTACAATGCAAGAGCAGAAATTATGTGGGCTGGCACGATTGCACACAATGACATCTTGAGTACAGGAAGAATAGGGGACTGGGGTTCACACAGGATAGAACACGAGTTAAGTGCAATGTATGATATAGCACATGGTGCCGGACTTTCAATAGTTATGCCTGCATGGATGAAATATGTGTATAAACATGATATGAAGAGGTTTGTACAATTTGCAGTAAGAGTGTGGAATGTGGATCTTCCATTTGAAAATCAAGATGAAATAGCGCTTGAAGGCATAAAGAGACTTAAGAAGTTCTTCAGTGAAATGGGGCTTCCTGTTTCACTTGAAGATGCTGGCATCGGGTATGACAAATTTGAAGAAATGGCAGACAAGTGTACTATTGGTGGAAATATTACGGTGGGACAGTTTGTGAAACTTGGAAAACAGGATGTTGTAAATATACTTGAACTTGCAAAGTAAAGTCACTAAATAAAAAGAGATGTACAGCTTTCCTTATCATGAAGCTATACATTTCTTTTATTGAAACCAGAAGTTTTTATAAGAATATTTGTATACTCGATAACCCATGTTTTTAGCTGAATACTCAAATTGGACTATTGGTTTTCCCTGCTTGTCATATTCACCGTAGACATGGTTTAAATAGCCTGAATTTACTACATAGTTTCCACCATATTCTTGAACACTGCTTACAATTGGAGAATACGGAAGGTCAATGGATTGTACAAGCTTGTAGGTACCTGATTTTTCATCTACGAGATATTTATACAACATGGAATTTGTGCCTTTTGTAATGGTTCCAGTGCCTTTGTAGGCACTCCAGTCAAAATCAGGACGTGATTTTGCACCATTGTAGTTGTTGTTGAACATAATAAGATAATACTGACCTTTACTTAGTGATGGATCTTTAATATAGGTTACACTGTGCTGCCCTGCATTTGATGTAAAGTTTCCTATCTTTTCGAGATTAAGTTTTTGATACTTTGTTCCATCCCATACAGTTCTGTCTGCTATGAAATATTTAAGCTCGGGTTTTGTATATATGTTATTAACTCTTATTATGGTACTTAATTCACGGGAGCTTAGAATCAAATCTTTGCCATCTACTACATTTATAGTGTTGAAATGAATCCAGTCCAGACCATCTGTTTCCTTTTTTACTTTATCTGATGTGGAGAGAGAGGCCCGTTTCTCTATGTCACCCATATAATTTTTAAAGTCCATGAGTTCAGTTACTTTTCCAGATTTCAAGTCCAGCTTTATTATGTAATCTTCCACTGTTTTTGTATTGTTCTTTGTCGCAAGAATATCAAGACAATTATTTTTCTCATCGTAGAAATAGTCATGGTGTGTTGACCAGTCATTTCCAAGATTATATATTTTCTCCACCTGTCCAAGCCTGTTTACAGAAACAAATTTGTCTTTTGAAAGACTGAAAATCATGTTGTCTCCAGAATATACTATTCTGTAAGCTGAATACTGAATTGGAATTTCAGATCTTATAGTGCCTTGGTTGTCTATTATAAAAATATATGGATTAAGAAAATAATCGTGACACAGCATTGTATATAGTCCATCGGATAATTTCTGCTTGCTTGTACCTGCCTTGGAGGACACCTTTGGTGCATCCTTTGATTTCAAGTTTCCAACTTTTATTTTAAAAGTTTTTGTGCCTATGAATTTGTTGTTTTTGTCCAGTGCTTTTAAAGTTACTGTATTTTCACTTCCGGGAACAAGACCTATAAGCTGATATGCGTGGGTTTTGGTGGTTTTGTATTTCGTACCTGTATAGAGGGTTTTCGTAAAATCATTGATATTTTTATTCTCGACAGATACAGTGTATTGTATTTTTACTGATTGTTCAGTATTGAAATATACATTTACAGAACAAGTATTTGTGCCAAAGGGATTGTATATCAAAAGGGGATTATCCAGTGTATAGTTGTTCTTAAGAAGATCTTTTATTTTGCCATCTACGGTTTTCTGGTAATCTATATTCCAGTTTGAAGTATCACTTTTATTTTTCACACTCAATATATTTGAACCCATTGATTTGTTTTTTATAATGCTTATATTATGTTTAAGGGTTAATTTGTCTATGATGTTGAAGTGTTTTTCAGTATATAAAATTGCTGCAAATATTATAAGTATTATGGAGACACATATAACAAATTTTTTTATTTTCATTATAACTCCTTTCAATTTACATATTTTTCTATTGCAGTTTTCCAGATGAGGTATGCTTTGCCATTTAGATGTGTTCCGTCGTAGGTATATTGTTTTGACAATCCGTTGCCATCTGAAAAGCTGTCGAAGAGATTTAAATATATAATATTTTTGTCATTTGAAAGTTTTTTTAGATTCTTGTTTATAGTTTTTATGTCGTTTTTGGATTTTAATTTGTTGTTTGGAAGTATGCTTTGTACGTAAATTGTTGTATTCGGAGAGTTTGACCTTATGTTTTCAAGGATCTTCTTATAGTTTTTAAGTACATATGATGCATTTTTACCATGCAGAAGATCATTTATTCCTATCATAAGAAATATTTTTTTTGGGTGTCCCGAGGTTATTGTAGATAACCTATCAAGAATTTCGGAAGTCGTGTCTCCGTCAATTCCCCTGTTTTTTATACCGGAGTTTTGGAAAAGTTCGGACCATTCACATCTGTCTGTAATGCTGTCTCCCAAAAAAACTATGTCATTTGTTTTAATATTTAAATTTTTGAATTGGCTTTGCTTTGACATATGGTAGGGAGTATTTACAGAGATGTTTTGTAAAGACTTTAATGTATGCTTTTTATATAAGTTTTTTGCGCCGTATGATATAAAGAATATGTTTAGAAGTATTGATATGGTGCATATGATATTTTTTTTATTCATTTTGTTCCCCATTCATTTTTAAATTTTATTTGATGTACTTCCGCAGCAATTTTATTTATTAATTTAGATGAAAGAAAAAGTATAATGCTCATTGGGATTACTGCGATAAGTATTTCACCCCAAAAAGAATTGATATAGTCAGGCAAAGTATATTTGCCCATAAGTTTTATTATAAAGCCATGAAGTCCGTATATCCAAATGGTTTGGGATCCGATTTTTGTAAAAATAAAACTTTTTTTTGGCACTAAAATCATAACAAAGAATGATTCTGCTGTAGATACAATGTACAGCAACAGGCGGATAATAAACTTTGGATAGCCCGGGGAGCTCAATTGGGAATATGGGTAGCTTCCATACAGCCATCTGTAATCTACTTTGTTGTTTGTTATGTATATGATTAAAAATATAACAAGCAAGCCGAGCAGGGCATGTTGTTTTTTTATTTTATTTTTAACTGACAGTATATGCTCTTTTTTACAGAAGTATCCCATAAGAAAATATGGGAAAAATGTTATAGTACGTGAAAGACTTAGATAATATCCAACGTTGCTGTCATATCCGGTTAATATTGATATGATAAAAGCTGCAGGAATTGAGTACTTTGGTCTGGGAATATAAGGCATTATGAGAAGCCATGTACCAAATGATAAGAGATACCAAGTAAGCCAATATGGATTTACAAAAGTAATTTGGAAGCTTTTGTCTCCGAGTATGTATATATTGAATATACAGTATAAAAATTGCAAAACTATATAGTATATGAAAGTTTTTGTTACACGTGATAAAAGTTTTTCGTCATTTTTTATGTTTTTCGAAAAATAACCTGAAATAAAAACAAAAAGGGGCATGTGAAATGAGTATATAATATTGTATACGAGCTTTATATTTGAAGATAGTCCAATTGATCCCTCGATGCTGTGGCCTATAACTACGAGGGTAATCAGAATAAATTTTATATTATCAAAATAAAAGGTTCTGTGTGTATTTTGTGTACTGGCTTTCATAATCATATAATAAAACTCCATTTCCTAATATGGACTTATTATATAATTGCATTGTTACAATATGGTGTTATAATAATTAACTAAATTTAAACAATCTAAACGAGTTCTTCATTTTTGTGTGAAAATGTCATTTTCAAAAGAACAGGAGTTACAATCGTTGTAAGTATTACTACAATCAGTGTTGGAAGGAAGATTTCCTCGGATATTATATTTTTCTGAAGACCTATATTTGCAGTAATTATTGCAACTTCACCTCTTGAAATCATGCCGGTACCAATCTGCAGTGCTTCACTTTTCTTCATTTTAAGAAGCCTTGCAGCTCCGCCGCAGCCTAAAAGTTTTCCAATCACTGCAACTGCAAACATGACCAGGGTTATAAATATTACCTCCCTGTTTAGTCCTTTTAAGTTTGCCTCAATTCCAACGCTTGCAAAAAATATGGGTGACAGAAATCCCGTAGATATTGAGCCCATGTTTCTCTCAAGGTATTTTTTATATGAAATTGATGATATTATAAGTCCTGCTATATATGCTCCTGTAATTGCTGCTATTCCGAGGCTTTCAGCTGTAAATGACATAAAAAAGGCAAAAGCCAGTGAAAACGTAAGTATTCCTCGTCCTGCCTTGATTTTTTTTGTGAACTTGTTTATATATTTGGGCAAATAAATTATTCCAAGCAGGGAAGCTGTACAAAATGAAGCTGCTTTTATGAATACCGGCGCGAGAGAGGAAGCTGCAGAGGAGGCATTTGTTCCAGATGACTGGGCAACTACTAGAACTACGGAAATAAGTATAAGACCAAGTACGTCATCTATTATAGCCGCACCAAGGATGTTTACGCCTGATTTTGTGTTTAATTTTCCAATTTCCTTTAAAGTTTCAACTGTTATACTGACGCTTGTAGCAGTTAATATCACACCTATAAATATATTTTCGGTTAAATTGTCAAAAAACATGTAGGCGCACAATGTTCCAAGGATAAGAGGAATTATTATACCGCATATTGCGATGATTGATGAGGTTGCACCCGCTTTTTTAAGTTTTTCAAGATCTGTTTCAAGTCCGGCGGAAAACATCAAAGTTATTACGCCGAGGTTTGATAGAAGTTTTATATTCTCATCATACTGAACAAGATTTAATATTACAGGTCCCAGTATTACCCCGGCTGTGAGAGCTCCGAGAACTTCGGGCATTTTAAATTTTTTGCTTATTGATCCTCCGAGTTTTGTAAATATGAGTATTAGGACTATGTCAAAAAGTGTTTTTTCCATGATATACCTCCAATGGTTGTGATTCGCAGTTTTTTTTAAAGCCAAAAAAGGCGGAGAGTCTGTAAAGACTTCCCACCCTAAAAGTCAAAATCTCGAATCAAATAATGGTTCATTTGTTCAACCGGAAATTAATATATTTAAAACTTTAATCAATATAGTAACATAATATCGAGGTTTATGCAATTATTGTAGGTGCTGGTGTAGTTGGCAGCGCGACAGCCGGGAAAATGGCAAGATGGAGTCCTTGAAAAAAACAGGGATGTATGCTGTGTTGAAGGATGCCCAAAATTTATGGCCGCATATTCATAAGGCTGATTATATAAGAAACTATTCAGGTATACATAAAGTTATGAGTTGTAGTTGTTTTCAATGAATCTGATCAGCTGCATTCGGCTGTTGACACCTATTTTGGTAAATATGTTGTAGACATGTTTTTTTACAGTAGAAATACTGATGCATAACATTCTGCCTATGTCACTGTTGCTTGAACCTTCTATTAGAAGCTTCAATATCTGTTTTTCCCGGTTTGACAAATTATACTTTTCAAAATCGGTTGATTTTAGGCTTTTGCGTCCGTCATTGGTTTTACTGTTTAATCTTGTGGAAGATAAAATATTGTTTAGATGATCCTTTAGTATTTCGAGAATGCTGAGTTCACGCTGTGTGATATCTCCAAGTTCTTTTGAACGGAAAAGATTTAGAAGTCCCAGCAGTTTATTTTCCTTTACAAATAAAATGCCACCTCCGTAGGGTATGTTTTGTGGAAGAAGAAACCCCTGGTAAAATTCAGTTTTCTCCCTTAGGTTGTCTTCAATAATATCCGTATCCTTAAAAGTAATGGACTGTGTAAAATTAAATATATAACTTACGTAATCTATATTGTAAAAATAATTGATGTATCTGTTTATATTTTCTTCTGTTACATTGTAAAAAGAAGATTTGTCGCGGTCGATGGACTGGTCCTCATTGAATAAAATAAAATATGCCCTGGAGTATGGAATGATGGCACGAATCAAGCTCAAAAATTGAGTTGCAATATCTTTTATATTATCCAGTGAATATATTTCTAAAAGTATGCTGTTAATTATATGCCAATCGTGTTCGCTGATACTGGACATTGTTTTACCTCCATGAAATGGAATTGAACAAATAAATTTGTTTTAAATGTTAACACATATGAATGTAAAAGTCAAAATGATAAAAAAATAGTAGAACTTTGGTACTGTAAGTAGAACTATAGTACTAAAAGTTCTATTTTTATTTCATAAAAATCAGTACTTGGGATAATTGATGCTGGATTTTCTTTATGCTAAAATTCTATTAACATAAATATTAAAGTGTTAAAAAAACACACTTAAAATATAAAAATTATCAATAAAATATAAATAATTTTAAAAATAATATAGGAAGGTGGAACCGGAATATGCAAAGAATATGGTCCAAGACTTTAAGACCCGGGGAGAAATGGTCGGGGAATATTGGAAGAGGGAGATACATACATTTCAAGGCGTTGAAACAAGGTGCCAATGTATCGATGCTTATGTATAACATGAGGGATACCTCGGAGAGATACAACATGCCGGATACTTTGAAAGCACAATTTACATCTCATCTCACCAGGGGAAATGTTTTAATGAGTGACAATGGCAGGGTGCTTGCAAGTATAACCGAGGACAGTCTTGGATGGCATGACAGTATATCAGGCTATAATACAAGAAAAATGGCGGATGAAAGGTATGGCAAAAGCAGGTATCAGGATGCCAGAAATGAGTGGTTCAGGACTGGAGAGGAAAATTTTGAAGTGGAGCTTGTGAGAAACAATATGAATGTCAGGGACCTGGTACCGTGTGTGAATCTTTTTTCAAAGGTTTATTGTGAGGATGATGGAAGCATGCATTATGATGAGAAACACTGCAGGGAAGGTTCAACTGTCACTCTTCGCACGGAAATGGACATCATACTTATTTTGTCAAATACACCTAATCCATTAGACAAGCGTAGCGAATATCCAGCTGTTCCTGTGTTTGTTGAAATATATGATGCACCTCCTGTGGATTTGAATGATGAATGTGTAAATTACAGACCGGAAAATTACCGTGCATTTCAAAATACATGGGAATATTACAATTTAATGGGATATTAAAGGAAAGGAGATAAATATGAACGGTTTTATAAGAAAAGAAAGTGATTTGAAAATAGAAGATGCAGTATATGATGAAACAGTACTTGCCGGAGATGGATGGATGCATGAACTTAAACGGGGGCAGAAATTTAGAATTGTGGATCTCGGCGGAAATCAGGCGGTGGATACAACTTTTTATGATCTTCACAACCCTCAGGATCATTATGGAGCAATAGCAACTATAACGAGGCAGGAAAACATATATTTGACGACAGGCAGTATTTTAAGAACGGAGTCTGGAAAACCAATACTTGAGATTGTTGCAGATGTCTGTGGAAGGCATGATACTTTGGGAGGGGCGTGTTCCTCACAGAGCAATACAGTGAGATATGCAAGAGAGAAAGATTATATGCACAGCTGTCGTGACAGTTTTATGCTCCAGATTGCCAAGAAAGATGATTTTTATATGAAGAGGGACCTTGCTCCAAATGTGAATTTCTTTATGAATGTTCCAGTTACAAAAGAAGGTGGACTCAAATTTGACGACGGGGTTTCCGCACCGGGATGCTATGTGGAAATGGAAGCTCTTTGTGATGTTATGGTGCTTATAAGCAATTGTCCACAGCTTAACAACCCCTGCAATGCATATAATCCTACACCGGTCAGACTGATTGTATGGGACTAGGAAAATCAAGGAGGATAAATCAAATGAATATAATATGGAATAAAATCCTTGCGCCGGGGGATCGCTGGTCCGGCAATATTTGCAGACAAAGGCTTATAAAATTTACTGCCCTATCAGAGGGGGCAAACCTGGCAGTTTTAATGTATAATTTCAAAAATTTATCTGAGCATTACAACGCTCCCGATTCCATAAAGGCACAGCATTCATTTTTCCTAAAAAAAGGACATGCAATTATAAGTGATTGTGGAAGGGCGCTTGCAAGTATTGTAGAAGATGATTTAAATGGACATGATACGGTAACGGGTTATACCACAAGAGCTATGACAGACAAAAAATATGGTGAAACAAGTTATCAGAAAAATGGAAATGAATATTTGAAATCCGGTCAGGAAAATTTTATAAACGAACTTACGAAAAACGGTATGAGCAAAAGGGATCTTATGCCGCCAATCAACTTTTTTTCAAAAGTTGATGCAGACAATAAAGGAAATCTAATATTTATGGATGATTATTGTAAAAAGGAATCATCTGTAACAATCCGAACGGAAATGGATGTGTACATTGCTCTTTCAAATACGCCAAATCCTTTGGACGGCAGAAGCAAATACCCTTCAGTTCCAGTTAAAATTGAAGTAATGGAGGCTCCTCCGACAGATGGATTGGATTATTGTGTAAATTATTCGAAATATACAAGACGCGCTTTTGAAAATACATGGGAATACAATACACTGCTTGGAATTTAGAGGAAAGAGGTGATACACATGATTGAATTTGAAAAGAAATTCAGTGACAGGAATATAAAAGATGCAGTATACCAAAAGATTATACCGGCAGGAGATGGATGGATGCATCCCCTTTTTAAAGGTCAGACTTTAAGAATTGTGGATTTGAAGGGAAACCAGGGACTTGATTTTTTGTGCTATGATCTTCACAATCCGGAAGACCACTACAGTGCGGCACAGACAATTGTCAGGCAAAAGAAACTTTATATAAATGCCGGAACTGTACTTGTAACAGAATCCGGGAAAGGGCTTCTTGAAATGACAGCAGATACATGTACGTGCCACGACACAATGGGAGGAGCATGTGCAACCGAAAGCAATACAGTAAGATACGGACATCATACACTTCATATGAAAACCTGCAGGGATACATTCCTCATGAAGATTTCAGAGCATGCAGACAAGTATTGTAAAGCTGATTTGGTACCGAATGTAAATTTGTTTGCCCAGATACTCAAATTGGAAAACGGAGGATTTGAATTTTTAGATGGCATTTCAAAGCCGGGTTCCTATGTAGAATTCGAGGCCCTTACAGATACCATGATATTGATAAGCAACTGTCCCCAGATAAATAATCCCTGTAGTGGATATGAACCAACTCCAAATGCAGTTTATATTTGGGACAAATAAGGGTAAAAATAAAATGTAAAACGAAGGGGGATAAAAAAGTGAAGATGATAAAAGCTATAGTAAGGCCAGAAAAAGCAGGTGAAGTTCTAAATGAGCTTTGTGACAAAGGTTACGCATCGGCAACAAGGATAAGCATACTTGGAAGAGGAAAACAGAGAGGACTTAAGGTGGGAGATGTTTCCTATGATGAAATTCCAAAGGAAATGATCATGATGGTTGTCCAGGACAAAGCTGTGGAGGAGATAAAAAAGATCATTATTCAAAGTGCAAGAACGGATAGAGATGGATCTTTTGGCGATGGTAAAATTTTTGTGATTCCTGTTGAAAAAACTGTAACTATAAGTTCAGGTAAAGAAGAATAAACAGTATCTCAAGACAGGAGGAGAGGTATTTATGAAACAAGTATATATTATTTTACGCCCGAACAGATACTACAAAACGAAAGAAGCACTTGTAAAAAACAATTTCTTTTCTTTAAGCAGCAAAGATGTTCTTGGAAGAGGAAAAAGCGGTGTGGATTATGTTACAAAAGACGGAGATAAGGTTTCTAAGCAGTTCTTCGTTGCCAAGAAGATGATGGAGATATTTTGCAGGGATGAGGATGTGGAAGCTTTGATTCAAATAGTGAAAGATATAAATCAAACGGGAAATTCCGGTGATGGAAAGATATTTGTGATTGACGTGGAAGACGGTACAAGAATAAGAACCGGTGAAAATGGCGTGAATTCATTGATGTAATTATATAAAAAGTCTGGATAGATAAAATAAGGGGGCACAAAAATATGAAAAAATCAAAGAGAAAATTAATATCCATATCAATTATGCTCATGGTACTTATGTTTGCATTTGCCGGATGTCAGAGCAAAAAAGAAAGCAGCAGCAAGACGGACAGCAAAAAGGTGTATAAACTTGGAATTTCAGCATATCCCGCATTTTACACATGGTATATTACCCAGGCGGAAGGATTTTTCAAAGCAAGAGGGGTAAATGTAAAACTTGTTTATTTCCCGGTATACAGCGATAGTGTGCAGGCTTTCAATACAGGAAAAGTTGATATGCTCTCTGCAGCGGTGCCGGATATTATTGCTCCATATGTAAACGGCATTGGACTTGAGACAGTACTGCTTTTGGATAACTCCAACGGAGCAGATGGTCTTGTGGCACGAAAAGGGATAAACAGCATAAAGGATTTGAAAGGAAAATCCATTGCCACCGAGTATGGGACAATAGAACACTTCTTTCTTCTGAATGCACTTAAAACTGCTGGTATGACGGAAAAGGACGTAAAATTTGTAAATCTATCCATATCGGATGCAGCTCCTGCTTTCCTGTCTGGCAAAGTTGATGCAGCATGCCTGTGGGAGCCGTCTCTCAGCAAAGCACTTGGAAAGGAAGGCAGCAAGCTTCTTATAAGTTCAAAGGATACTCCGGGATTAATTCCTGATGTACTTGTTGTCAACAAGGATATGGTCGAAAATGGAAAAGAAGATATTGAAAAAGTTATAAATGCCTATTACGATTCCATGGAATTTTATGCTAAGAACAAAGACAAAGCCATAGCGGACTTGGCAAAGGGAGCAGGAATTTCAAATGATGAGATGAAGGTTGCAATGAGCGGCTCTAAATTGTTTACGATGAAGGATTCAATAGATGCAATGGATAAAAAGCAGGACAGTTATGCATATTTACCTTATACAACCCAGAAGATTGCGGAATTTTTGAAAAAAGTGAAAATGATTGACAGTATGCCGGATGATACTAAAAAAATGTATAACAGCACTTACCTGAAGGATGTATTGAAAACCAGAGAGTCTAAGCCTGTTCCGGATACTACAAAATAACTCTGAGCAAGTTTATAACAGGTGTATGGAGGTATACTATGAGAAAAATGTTTAGAATACGAAAAACTATCGATAAAAAATTGTATATGCTTATTGCGGGTATATCCTTTGTACTGCTTATTCTAGTGTGGAATTTTGCAAGTATTTCGGGAATTGTAAATCCGGTGTTTTTACCAACACCCCAAAAAGTTGTAAAGACAATTGTTGAAAGTATTACATCGGGAAATATATGGGGGGACCTTTATATAAGCTGCTATAGAATATTTATGGGATTTTTGTATGCAGTAATTGTAGGGGTGGTAATTGGAATACTTGTTGGATGTTTTTCAGGAGTTGAAGCATTCATACAGCCACTTACTGAATTTATAAGATATCTACCTGTACCGGCATTTGTGCCACTTATAATGGTGTGGTTTGGGATAGGGGAAGAGGCCAAAATTGCGGTTATATTTTTGGGAACGCTGTTCCAGCTGATACCAATGGTAGCAGATGACGTAAAGGCAGTACCGGAAGATTTTATAAATGCAGCCTATACTCTTGGCGCTTCAAGATGGGAAGTTTTGTGGAAAGTAATCATTCCTGCTGTACTTCCAAAGATGATGGATACCTTGAGAATGATGATGGGATGGGCGTGGACATATTTGGTTGTTGCAGAATTGGTTGCGGCAAGTTCCGGTCTTGGATACAGCATATTGAAGGCACAGAGATATCTAAGAACTGATGTAATGTTTGCAAATATCCTGATCATAGGACTTCTGGGACTTGTTATTGATAGAACTTTTGGATTTGTCAGCAAGCATGTGTTTGCATGGGCGGAAGGAGGCAATCAATAATGTTGTTCAAAAAAAGTATCAAGGAAAAAAGCATGGTTCAAGATGGAGGGAGAATCGAGGCGACTCTTGCAAACAGCAAACTTTTGGGAAAAGATGTAACCAAGATATATAAAGGAAAGAAAAAAGATACACTGGCTATTGAAAAAACCAGTTTCGAAATACTGGAAAATGAGTTTGTTTGCATTGTAGGACCATCAGGATGTGGAAAATCCACTTTACTTAAAATGATAGCAGGACTTGACGAGGTATCAGAAGGATCTATTTTCCTGGACGGCAGGGAACTTTTAGGCCCCGGAGCCGACAGGGGAGTAGTATTCCAGTCCTATTCACTCTTTCCATGGATGACTGTAGAGGAGAATATAAGATTTGGATTAAAGCTTAAAAAGCTTCCAAAAGACAAAGTCTCGGAAATTGTAGACAGGTATCTTGAGCTTATCGGACTTGCTCAGTTTAGAAAATCTCTGCCAAAGGAATTGTCCGGTGGAATGAAACAGAGGGTTGCAATTGCAAGGGCTCTTGCAAACAGTCCTGAAATTCTGCTTATGGATGAGCCTTTCGGAGCTTTGGACCCTCAAACCAAATCAAAAATGCAGCTTCTCATGAGACAGATATGGCAGAAAGAGAAAACAACAATTATATTTATTACCCACGATATAGAAGAAGCAGTGTTTTTGTCAACGAGAGTATATGTCATGGGGACAAATCCAGGAAGAATTATATCGGAAGTTCCTGTATATCTTCCATATGACAGAGATATAGATTTGAAAGATACAAGGGAGTTTATAGAGCTCAGAAAAAAGGTTACTGGGATTTTGCACAGTGGTGAAAGCAAGGATACAGTATAATGCGGATTGGAGTGATGGTTTATGTTTAAAAAAGTACTTATTGCCAATCGTGGAGCAATAGCAGCCAGAATTGAAAGAACATTAAAAAAGATGAATATAAAGTCTGTGGCGGTGTACACAAAAGCGGATCAGGACAGCTTGCATGTGGATTGTGCCGACGAGTCGTACTGTCTTGGAGATGGAACAGTATCGGAAACATACTTGAGAGGGGACAAAATCATTGAAATTGCGAAGAGCTCAGGCGCCGAAGCAATCCATCCAGGATATGGTTTTCTGAGCGAAAACAGTGATTTTGCACGAGAATGTGAAAAAAATGGGATAAAGTTTATAGGGCCGCTTCCGCAGCAGATGGAACTATTTGGTCTGAAGCACTCGGCACGCCGCATTGCGAAAGAAGCAGGAGTACCAATGCTTGAAGGAACCGGACTTTTGAAAAGTGTGGAGGAAGCAGTAGGTACTGCAAAGCAGCTTGGGTATCCGGTTATCTTGAAAAGCACTGCCGGCGGTGGTGGAATAGGCATGAGAACATGTTTTAGCGTGGAAGAGTTAAAATCTGCATATGAATCCTGCAGCCACCTTGCAAAAACAAATTTCAACAATGCAGGACTTTTCATGGAAAAATATCTGCAGAAGGCAAGGCATGTGGAAGTTCAGATATTTGGAAATGAATATGGCGAAGTTGCCGCACTTTCAGAAAGGGACTGCTCCGTGCAGAGACGTAATCAAAAGGTGCTTGAGGAGAGTCCTGCCTTTGGAATTTCAAAAGTCACAAGAGAGAATATGCACAAAGCTGCAAAAAATATTGCACTGCAGGTTGGGTATAGAAGTGCCGGCACAGTTGAATTCCTGTATGATTCCCTGGAGGAAAAGTTTTACTTTCTGGAAGTGAATACAAGGCTGCAGGTTGAACATGGTGTTACAGAAGAGACGCTTGGTATTGATCTTGTAGAATGGATGGTAAAAGAAGCCGCAGGGGAGCTCAAAAATTTGGAGAACATGGTTTGTGAACCGGAAGGATTCAGCATTGAAGCCAGAATTTATGCAGAAGATCCCATGAGAAACTTTACACCCAGCGCCGGAAAACTAGACAAGGTTGAGTTTTCTAAAAATGCGCGTATCGAGACCTGGATTCAGGACAGTGTTGTAGTTACTCCAAACTATGATCCAATGCTTGCAAAGATTATTGTAAAGGCGGGCAGCCGTGAAAGTGCAATAGAAAAAATGGACTCGGTTTTAAAAGAAACCAAAATATACGGTGTAACTACAAACATAGATTACCTGGATTCTTTTATAGGCACGGAAGATTACAAAAAAGGTAAATTGAACACCCACATGCTGGATGGTTTTACCTATAAGGAAAGAAAAATTGAAGTCATTGACGGAGGTGTACAGACCACAATTCAAGATTATCCTGCAAGGCTTGGTTATTGGGATGTCGGTGTTCCTCCAAGCGGAGCCATGGACAACTTTTCCTTTAGAATTGGAAACAGGATACTTGGAAACGAGTTGAATGCTCCGGGAATTGAATGCACTTTAAGAGGCGGCGGCTATAAATTCAGGGATGATATGACTATTTGCCTAACTGGTGCGGATATGAATGCTTCGCTGGATGGAAACTGTGTGCCAATGTATGAGCCGGTTTCAGTAAATGCAGGTCAGGTGCTGAAGCTTGAAAAGGTGCTGAACGGTATGAGAACCTACATACTTGTAAAGGGCGGACTTGATGTTCCATCAATACTTGGAAGTGCATCCACTTTTGCACTTGGAGGTTTTGGAGGACACGGTGGAAGAACACTTAAAACAGGTGACTTGATTCACGTAAAGAGGGAAAATAAAGCAAAGTACTGCAAAATAGACAAAACGCAATTGTATAGATACGATAAAACCTGGGATATAGGTGTAATTCCAGGGCCTCACTGTACAACAGAGTTTTTGAAAAAGGAATACCTGGATCAGCTTACGAGTACGGAATGGGAAGTGCATTTCAATAGTGACAGGACTGGAGTAAGACTTGTTGGACCTGCTCCTTTGTGGTCAAGGGAAGATGGAGGCGAGGCGGGGCTCCATCCATCCAATGTTCATGATACTGCATATGCAGTTGGTACTATTGACTTGACCGGAGACATGCCCATTATACTCGGACCAGACGGACCAAGTCTTGGTGGGTTTGTGTGTCCTGTAACAATTCCCTCAGGTGAGCTCTGGAAAATAGGTCAGCTTGCACCGGGAAACAAGGTTAGATTTTGCCTTATTTCAATTGAAGGGGCGGAAAAGATTAGGAAAGATCAGGAACAGTATTTGGAGAATATTACTTTCGGGAGAAAACTTAGGCTTCCAGAACTTGACAGCACAGAGGTTCTTGATTGCAGCTATCCAATTTTGAAGAAAGTTTCTAAAGATGGTGAAACTTCGCTTTGCATAAGGGCTGCCGGGGATGAATATGTATTGGTTGAGTATGGTGAAATGAAAATTGAAATGAAACTGCGTATAAGGGTACATGCACTTATGGAACTTGTAAAACAAAATAAAGATATTCCACTTATAGATGCAACGCCGGGTATTCGTTCACTTCAGATTCATATTGATTCAACAAGAATGTCCATTCGTGATTTGGCGGAAGAAGTTTTTAAGCTGGACGATAAAATTGGAGACCTTAGCAGCTTTAAAATTAAATCGCGAAAAATAAAGATGCCTCTCTCATGGAATGATCCGGGTGCTCAGAAGGCAGTTGACAGGTACTATCAGAATGTAAGGCCTGATGCGCCTTGGTGTCCAAGCAATATTGAATTTATAAGAAGAATAAACGGATTGGATTCCATAAAAAAAGTCAAAGAAATATTATATGATGCAACATACCTTGTCATGGGACTTGGAGATGTTTATCTCGGCGCTCCGGTTTGCATTCCGCTTGATCCAAGACAGCGCTTAGTTACAACAAAATACAATCCTGCAAGAACATGGACTCCGGAAAATGCTGTTGGAATCGGTGGTGCATACATGGGAATCTATGGTATGGAAGGGCCTGGAGGATACCAGCTTGTGGGAAGAACCATACAGACATGGAATCCTCTTAGACCCACAAAAAGTTTTAAGGAAGGAAAACCGTGGCTCTTGAATTTCTTTGACCAGATACAATTCTATCCTGTATCTCCTGAAGAACTTTTAAAGATCAGGGAAGATTTTTTAAGAGGCAGGTATGAGGTGGAAATTGAAGATATAATTTTTGACTATGGAGAATACCTGAAATATCTTGAATCCGTTGAAGAAGAAGAAAAACAATTCAAGAAACATCAAGTTGAGTATTTCAACAGGGAAAAACAAATGTGGAAAGACAAGGGTCTTGACAAATTTATTTCCCAGCATGACGAAGGCGGTGTGAAAGAACAGGAAATACCTGAAGGAGTCGTACCTGTTTATTCAAATATGCCTGGAAGTGTGTGGAAAATACTTGTACATGAAGGAGACAGTGTAAAGAAGGGGGATCCTATAGTCATAGAAGAAAGTATGAAAATGGAGTTCCCACAAGATGCACCTTGTGACGGAGTGATACAGAAGATTTATGTTAAAGAGACGCAGAATGTATCCAGTGGACAAATATTGGTTACTATAGGTTAAGGAGGAGAGTTTCTATGATAAACAGTGAATTGACAGTTTCATATCTCAGAGAAGGGTATAAGACAGGTGACTTTACTCCTGAGGACATATGCCGTGAAATTGTAAGGAGGGCGGAAGAAACCTCAAATATGAATATTTGGATAGTTCCACCTTCCATGGATTTTATTCAGGGATATCTGGAGAATTTAAAGCATCTCGACAGGGAAAAAGCTATGCTTTGGGGAATTCCATTTGCCATTAAAGATAATATTGATATGGAGAATATTCCTACAACTGCAGGGTGCAGCAGTTTCTCCTATGTACCGGAGGAGAATTCTACTGTTGTAGAACTTTTAATAAGTCAGGGAGCTGTTCCTGTTGGCAAAACCAATCTGGACCAGTTTGCCACAGGACTTGTTGGAACAAGAAGTTTGTTTGGTGAAACTAAAAATTACCTGAAGCCTGAACTTATAAGCGGAGGCTCAAGCTCGGGTTCAGCAGTCAGCGTAGCCATTGGACAGGCATCTTTTTCGCTTGGTACAGACACTGCAGGTTCTGGTAGAGTTCCTGCAGCACTCAACAATATTGTAGGATTCAAGCCAAGCCTTGGCGCAGTGTCTACCAGGGGAGTTGTGCCGGCTTGTGCCTCCCTTGACTGCATTGCAGTTTTTGCAAACAATCTGGAGGATGCCTCCCTTGCAGGGAAGGCCATGTGGAAGTACGATGAAAAATGTCCCTGGTCAAAAGATATTAATTCAATAGAAGAGAAGCTTCCAGGAAAGATATGTCTGCCGGATAGAAAGCTTACATTCTATGGTGACTATGCAGATGAATACAGACAGGGATGGGAAAGGTTTGTAAGAACTGTAGAGCAAATGAACATTCCTGTTGAATATATAGATTATTCAATGTTTTCAGAAGCGGCGTCCATATTATATGACGGTCCGTGGATTGCCGAGAGATGGGCGGATCTTGGAGAGTTTGTCATGAGAAGTGATGGATCCGACATGGTTCCTGTTACAGAGAGTATATTGAGAAGTGGAAACAAAGAGGAATTGAAAGCCGATTCCGTATTCAAGGCAATGCACCGTCTGGCAGAGATAAAATGCAGGGTAAGGGAGATATTGAAGGAAAGTATTTTACTGCTTCCAACTTGCGGAGGTACGTATACAAGAAAACAGGTGGACTTGGATCCTGTTAAAACAAACAGCAATATGGGGCTTTACACGAATCACTGCAATTTGCTTGAACTTTCCGCTCTGGCGTTTCAAACAGGTTTTGTGGATGAAAAAGTTCCATTTGGGGTTACGAGCTTTGCGCTTAGCGGAGAAGACGGGGTAAATATTGGATTTGCAAAAATGTGGCAGAACATGTATTTGAAGGACAAAATAGTCCCGATTGCCGTCTGCGGCCTGCATATGAGGGGTTTCAGCCTGGAAAAACAGATGAAGGATTTAGGCGCAAGGTTTAGGGAAGAGAGGCAGACTTCTAAAAATTATAAACTTATAAAGCTTCCAACAAATCCAATAAAACCCGGATTGATAAAAGTTTGCAAAAATGGAGAGAGCATAAAACTTGAAATATGGGATATGCCGAGAAGACAGCTTGGTAAATTTTTAGAGATGATACCCGAGCCTCTGGGGCTTGGAAAAGTGGAACTTGAAGACGGGTCGAGAGTTACAGGCTTTATTTGTGAAGGTTATATGGAATCAAAGAGCGAAGATATTTCACGATTCAAAAGTTGGAAAAATATATAGGATGTAAAAATAACGCCTTTAAATTGGAGGCGTTATTCAGCTTGTTAATAAATATATTTTTGGTATAATTATTTCTAATATTATATATGATATGAAAGAAGATTATATGAGTTTGTATGAAGATAAAGCATTAAAAGAGCTTGTAAAATGGAAAAGGGAAATGCAGGCTGAGCCGGGTTCCACAAATAAATTTGCAAAAAACATAGAGGACAAAATGAACAGCTTTATTCCCGAGAAGGTTCAGTCTTTAATATCAAAAGCTGTGGAAAACATGATAAAAGTAGTTATTGACGGATACAAATACAGCTCCTCGGTTAAGCCCACTTATAACATGAATCTGCAAAAAAGAGAAGAGCTTGTTGTAGAAAAAATGAAGGTCCACAGAAATATTGCATCGGCAAGCGGGGCTGGTACTGGAGCTTCCGGGTTGTTAATCGGCATGGCGGATTTTCCAATACTATTAACTATAAAGATGAAATTTTTATTTGATACGGCAGGTATATATGGATTTGACGCCAAGAGCTACAAGGAAAGGCTTTATATACTTTATGTATTTCAAATAGCTTTTTCAAGTCAAAAAAGAAGAAATGAAGTTTATAAAATAATTTCAAACTGGGAAGAATATTGCAAAAGTCTTCCGGAGGATAAGGACAGCTTTGACTGGAGGACATTTCAGCAGGAATACAGAGATTACATAGACATTGCAAAAACACTTCAGCTTGTTCCGGGACTTGGTGCGGTAGTTGGGGCATATGCAAATTACAGGCTTATGGAAAAGCTGTGCAGTACAGCTATGAATGCTTACAGACTCAGAGTGTTTAAAATAGAACAATGACAAATCATCTAGTTATTTATAGGTTTTATTTTCAAATATCTGCACAGGGCTTTAACAGTTTCATCTAAAATACGATTTCTGTCGATTGAACTTTTATAAAGAGAAATGTCGTCTACTACAGAATTTATAATAAGTGATGCAACTTCCGGGTCATAGAAGTAAACAGCCAAAATAAAAGTGCATTTATTCGCAAGCTGGCTATTGATATCTATGCCGTGAATGTTGAACTTGCGCATACTTGCCCGGAGGACTTTTTCACAATGAAGTCACAGCTTGTTGGATATTTAACGCTTGTGTTATTCGTGTTAATGCCAGGATATATGGGATCCTCTATGACACTATTAGGTATCAACATAGCATGGTTTATAGCATTGATGTCGTCCAACATTTTTATGACACAGGAAAAAATAACCTTAATCGCCTTTATGGTAATGTATTTTCTCCTTATCGTATTTCAGCATAAAATATTCAATTTTGAATGAATTAAGGCGCAGCTTTTTACGCTGCGCCTTAATTCATTCAAATACTTTTTTACTGAGGACTACCTAACTGCTGCTTTTTTATGGTGGATAAGTTAGCTGAATAAAGAAACAAATACCAAGGTAAGTGTACTTACAAGCTTGATCAAAACGTGGATTGATGGACCGGCAGTATCTTTAAATGGATCACCAACAGTGTCGCCGACAACGGCACCTTTGTGTGGTTCTGAATTCTTGCCGCCTAAATTTCCAAGTTCGATATATTTTTTAGCATTATCCCAGGCACCGCCGCCATTGTTCAGGAAAAGTGCCATTACAACGCCGGTTATAGTAACTACCATGAGAAAACCTGCAGCAGCTTCCTTGCCAAGGAGTACACCTACTATAATCGGAGCGCATATAGGTATAATTCCAGGAAGTATCATTTCTTTTAAAGCTCCTTTTGTAACTATATCAACGCATGTAGCATAATCAGGTTTTGATTTTCCCTCCATTATCCCTTCTATTTCTTTGAACTGTCTCCTAACTTCCATTATTACATATTGTGCAGCTTTGCCTACGGAACGTATAGCTGATGATGAAAAGATGAAAACAACCATGGCACCTAGAAATGCACCTATAAATACAGTACTTTTGCCTATATCTACTGCAAATACAGAATTGAGTGGTATGCCAAGTATAGTTTTGACCTGTTCTAGATATGCAAAGAATAATAGAAAGGTGGCAAGAGCGGCAGATCCTACGGCATATCCCTTAGTCAAAGCCTTGGTAGTATTTCCGCAAGCATCCAGCTTATCTGTTACAAGTCTTATTTTCTCTGGAGCACCGGACATTTCAACGATGCCGCCGGCATTGTCTGTTATAGGTCCGAAGGTGTCCATTGCAAGTATATAAGCACAGCTTGACAGCATTCCAACAGTAGCTACTGCAATTCCATAAAATCCGCCGTTTGCTATATTGGGAAGTGCAAATCCTCCTAGCTTGTATGAGAAAAATATAGTCAGAGAAACAGCAAGTACCGGCAGCGCGGTTGATTCCATTCCAACGGATATTCCTGTGATTATATTTGTTGCAGCACCTGTTTTTGAGGATTCAGCTATTGATTTAACCGGTCTGTATTTGTAGGAGGTATAGTAATCCGTAATCAGTACAAACACGTAGCTTAAGGCAACTCCACATATGGCACATAAGTAAAGCATGGAGTACCTTATATTCGAACCATCTGGAAGTGTACCGGACAGCATTGATTTTATGACAAAGAAGAGTAGTATTACATTCAAAATAGTTGTGACTATATATCCTCTATATAATGCAGTCATTGGATTATCGGTGTTGTCATCGGCTTTTACAAAGAATATGCCGACTATTGAAGATAATATTCCAACAGCTGCTGTAACTAGTGGAAATAAAATTCCTTTCCATCCAAAGACAGGATATAATGCAACTCCAAGTATCATGGCACCTATATTTTCTGCTGCAGTCGATTCAAAGAGATCGGCACCTCTTCCGGCACAGTCACCAACGTTGTCCCCAACAAGATCAGCTACAACTGCAGGGTTCCTTGGATCATCCTCTGGAATTCCAGCTTCAACTTTTCCAACAAGATCAGCTCCGACATCGGCAGCTTTAGTGTAAATGCCGCCTCCAAGCTGTGCAAAAAGGGCGACAAAAGATGCACCGAAGCCAAAACCTACTATTAAGGAAGGAGCTTCCTTTATTAAAGCTGCATTATTTGAAAGGCCGCCATAAAGCAAGAAAAGTATGGTTACACCTAAAAGAGATAGAGAAGTAACTGCAAGACCTGTAACTGAACCGCCTCTAAGTGCTATGGTAAGTGCAGAATTAAGTCCTTTTTTTGCACCGGCGGCAGCACGTATATTGGAGTTAACCGCCATATACATTCCTATGAATCCGGATGCACCTGAACATAGGGCGCCTATGACAAATGCAATTGAAATGTGCAGGGCACGGCTGCCTGCGTAAGCTGAATTTTTAGATAAATTTCCAAAATAGTTCGCTG
Organism: Clostridium pabulibutyricum; assembly: GCF_058242705.1. Lineage (NCBI taxonomy): Bacteria > Bacillati > Bacillota > Clostridia > Eubacteriales > Clostridiaceae > Clostridium > Clostridium pabulibutyricum. The sequence goes on along the minus strand of NZ_JBZAYZ010000003.1, from coordinate 139,234 downwards.
CAAAAATTATAATGACAGCTAAAATTGCAAGAGAAAATATAGTTTTGTACTGCCTTTTTATAAACGCCATAGCACCTTCTTTGATTGCATTTGATATTTCCTGCATGTCTTTTGAGCCTTTTTCTTGTGAAAATATGAACCTGATTAGAAAAGCTATAACACACACAGCGATTAATATTGATAGGAAAATAACGCTTAAGTAAGAAAACATTAAAAAGACCTCCTTCTAAGGTAATTAAGCCAGGAATTTAATTAAATTCTCAACCTGTAAAAAGAAATATTTTGAATAGATAACGTACTTACTTATGGATATTTTTCATTAGATAAGAATAAAATATTGACTTTTGTATATTAATAATCCAGATATGACATGTTTATACTTCTAGCATATACCATATTTTTCAAAAATTCAATAGGAACTATTTCATAAATAATTAATACCATGATTATACATAAAAAATCATGGTATTAATCGGGTTAACTTATTTTCTTGATGAGTATCTTGCTAATTCTTTTTTCACTGCATTCAAGTATTACAAAATTGAAATTCTCATATGCAACTGAGTCCTCCGCCTTTGGGTATGACTTCAATTTGGAATAAACCCATCCGCCTATTGTTTCAATATTTTCAGGATCAATTTCTATGCCTATAAGTTTGTTTATGTCTTCTATGGAAACTTTGCCGTTTACAACATAGTTATTATCTGTAGTTTTTCTGATCTCGAATTCGTCCTTGTCAAATTCATCCTGGATTTCACCGACGATTTCTTCTAGGACATCTTCAATTGTTACAAGACCGGATGTGCCCCCAAATTCATCTATTACAATTGCCATTTGGGATTTACCCATTTTGAATATTTTAAGCAGTTCACCTATGGGAGTAAATTCCGGAATGAACTTAATTTCACGAATAATGTTTTTGATATCTTTATCATCACTTTCAATTTTCTGTCTGTAGAGATCCTTTATGTGTATGAATCCTACAATATTGTCCTTGCTGTCTTTACATACTGGATATCTTGTAAGGTGCTTTTTCAAGGTAAAGGAGATTATGTCGTCAAAAGAATCCTCTATAAATATACAGGTCATGTCAGTACGAGGGATCATTATTTCTTTCACATCTTTATCTGAAAAATCAAATATATTATCAACAAAGGTCAATTCGGTCTTATCAATCAAACCCTGGTTGTAACTGTTCTTGGCAAGTAATTTTATTTCCTCGTCTGTATGTGCAGTTTCATGTTCGTCAGTTTGTGAAATACCAAATAATTTCAATACTAAATTTGTACTATGGTTGAAAACCCACATTACGGGATATGTCAGCTTATAAAATGTAATAAGCGGCAGTGCCGTACGCATGGCTATTTTTTCCGCACTTATAATTGCAAGAGACTTTGGTGCAAGTTCACCGAGAACAATATGAAGTGCTGTTATGATTGAAAATGCTATTATAAATGAAATCGAGTATATTACAGCCTCGGGTATGTTTATAAACTTGAAAAGCGGTATTAAAATACGTGAGACTGTAGGTTCTCCAATCCATCCAAGTCCAAGGGACGCAAGTGTTATTCCAAGCTGACAGGCAGACAAGTATAGGTTCAAATTTTCTATAACTGTCAAAACATACTTTGCGCTTTTGTTTCCTTCTGCTGCAAGCGTTTCTATCCTGGATTTTCTAACCTTTACCATTACAAATTCTGTGGCCACAAAAAAACCGTTCATGAAAATAAGTAAAAACACAATGGTAGTATTTATAAAAATGCTCATATGTTTTTACCCCATTTCAATTTTTGTGTATTGGCATATTCAGGGTCTGGCTCTGATTGCATCTAATTATTCCTCCTCAAAGTATAAAATCTTTTTATTAAATATATTATCATATAATCGAAAATTTTCCTATATGCTGTGGTGCTGCATATGTATTATGTGAAAGGAGATGATATAGTGGCTGCTCAATCAACAAAAATGCAGACAGCACTGGTTTTAAAGTACAAGGATGGTGTAGATGGGGAAGGAAAGGATATTATAAAATCCCAAAAGTTTTCCAATGTGAAAACTTCTGCAACTGACGACCAGATTTATGGCACCGCCCTTGAGGTTCAAAAACTCACGGGAAAAGACATGGACGAAATTGTAAAAATAGACCAGAACAGCATAACTGGTTAATTTAAGAATGGGGAGATGATTTTAAGTGGAAAGATCGCTTGTAATGAATTTTTTAAATGAAAGCGGGCAGAAGGTTTCAGTGAAGGTGTCCAATGTGAAAGAAGGACTTAAGGAAGATGAGGTAAAAGCCTCCATGGAGGCAATACTGGGCTTCAACATATTCAAATACAAGTCCGGAGACATGAAGACAGTTGATTCTGCACACATTGAAGAGATTGAAACCATAGAGCTTAATATCAAATAGGAAACAGGGGGTGTACATTTTGTGCACCCTTTTTGCGTACTTTTCCAAATAAATAAAAGATTTTTCAAAAAAGCCGTTACTAAAAACCGTTCTAGAAGGTTTTATATAGTGATAAAGTAATAAAATGTAAGTATATATATATTTTAGTAAAAAGGAAGGAGGTGCAGATTGGAGATGGGTAATTTGATAAAAGAGATTATAGACAGCCGGGAAGATATGTGTGACATGATTGAAGAATATATTTTGAATACAGCAAGAAACGTATACAGAGAGTATATTTTTGAGAGATGCGGCTGCATGTATGAAGAAGATGTGATCTTTGAATGTATTGAAAAATTCATGGTCTATGAAGAAAAGCTGAGAGGCAGCACTCCCGCCCAGCTGAAGCTATATATAAGGAAGATTGTAAACAGTGTTGTATCTGAATATGTTAGAAATTTTATAAAACTTGATAAATTGAATTTTATGACCTCGGGAGACGAATATGTAATTGAATATCTTGAAAACAAGTTTGAGAAAACGTGTACAATTGAAAACGCCCTTGTGGATAAAATTTATCTTGAAAAGTTCATTGAGGAACTCAAGCTCTCGAGAAAGGAGAGACAGCTCTTTGAATGTTTCAGAATATACGGAAATATAAGAGACTGCTGCGAAGTGAACAAACTTAGCTACAATGCTGCCAAGCAGATGCTGTATAGAATAAGAATAAAGGCCAGACGAAAGATTGAGAGGGATTATTAAAATAGGGTTAGGGGGAGATAATTTGTATAGGGAATATTTGCTTTGTGACCTGATTGATCTGGCAAAAGATGAAAATATGGATGCTATGGAGGAGATATGCAGACGTTTTGAGTGTCTGGCGATAAAACTGTGCAGGAGGACATACATAAGGGGCTGGGAAATGAATGACCTTATGCAGACTGTGAGTATGGCACTTATAAAGGCGGTGAAGATGTATAAAAATTGTGGGACAAGCTTTCCATCTTATGCAGCATCTGCCATGAGGCGGGAGCTTTATTATAGAATAAGAAGCACTATGAGCAAACCAAGCTGCTGCAGCATATATGCAGGCCATGATAATGGAGAGGATTTTTTTGATGCTTTTGAAATAGAGGATAAGAACTGCTGTATTGAAGAAGATTTTGTACATTCGGAGAAAATAGAATTTTTGAAGGAAGCTGTTTTAATGCTGCCTGAAAAAGAAAGAGACCTTATAGTGGAATGTTTTTTTCATGAAATGAGCCTTAAAGAGTATTCTAAGAAGAAAGGCATGAGCTACAGAAATGCAGGTTATATAAAGAAGAAGGCACTTTCCAGGCTCAGAAGTATTTTTGACAAAAAATATTAATTTGTTAACATTTTTAGAAGGAAAATTATAGTTATTGTAGAAGTATAAAGATAAGTGTAATATTTACAGGCTAAAATTGGAGTTATCGGTAATTAAAGATATTATAGTATTTGACGATAATAACATAAACCATTTTTAGCGTATTTGTAAAATAATTGGAGGTATGATCATGAAGAAAAACAACAAAAAATTTCTGTCAGCATGTGGAGTTGCAACACTGGTTGCTTCAACTGTAGTTCCAGCAACGGCTGCAAAGGCTGCAAGTGTAGACAGATTAGGCGGTTCAGACAGATATGAGACAGCAGCTGCCGTTTCAAAATCAGGTTGGACTAGTTCAGATTATGTAGTAATTGCAAATGGAGACAGTTATTCAGATTCCCTATGTGCTGTTCCTCTTGCAAAATCAAAGAATGCTCCTATACTTTTGACACAGGGAAATTCACTTAATTCCACTACGCTTTCAGAACTTAAAAGATTGAATGCAAAGCATGTAATTATAGTAGGTGGAACAGGAGCAGTTACAGAAGGAGTTGCAAATTCGATAAAATCGAAAGTAACTTCAAATGTGGAGAGATATGGTGGAGCAGACAGGTTTGAAACTTCGGTAAAGGTTGCAAGTCAGCTCAGTTCTGCAACAGGTGTATTTGTTGCAAACGGACTTAATTTCCCGGATGCTCTTTCAGCAGCACCAGTAGCTGCAATAAAGGGACAACCTATAATACTTACAAGATCAACTGCACTTCCAGATTCTGTATCAAGTTATATAAAGGGAAATTCAAAGATAACAAAATCATATCTTGTAGGCGGAACAGGAGTTGTAACAGATTCTGTATTCAACAGCCTTCCAGGAGCTGAGAGATACGGAGGATCGGACAGATATGAGACAAATAAAGATGTTATAGAGGCTTTCAAGGGAAGCTTGAATTTCGACAAGGTATATGTAGCACGTGGAGATGATTTCCCTGATTCTCTTACAGGTGGTTCTCTTGCTGCAAAGAACAAGAGTGCTCTTGTTATAACTGCAACAGGTTCTGCAAGCGAGTATACAAAGAGCATATTCAAAAATCTTTTGAACAAGAATACGAAGATAACAGCTCTTGGTGGATCAGCAGTACTTTCAGACTCAATATTGTCAAATCTTGAAGATTCGATAAGCAAGTCTGGATCAAGCGGCGGATCAAGTTCAAGCGGTGGATCATATACAACTGATCCAAATAATGAAACTCAGGAAGCTATAAATAAAATAGGAAAAGATAAAATTGAAAAAGAATTGACAGATGCTTTAGGTGATTATTTTGATGTATCAGTGAATAGTGATTCTATTAATTTGAAAAATAAAAAAGATGTAGAAACCCCTAAAGGAGTATTTGATGAAATAGTTAACGACTATAATTTAAGTAAAGATTCTACAGAGAAAGAAAAACAGGTAGCTATTGATAAGGCTACTACTAAATTAGACAATTCTTATAATCTGGCAGAAAAGCACATTGATGATATAACTACTGGAAGCGGTAAGAATTTTGAGGAAGTTTTAGGTGATCTTAAGGATCCTTCCAATACAGATTTGAAGGATAAGTATAAAGAATATATTACTACAGAAGATGGCAAATATAAGATAGATACTACTAAGCTTGCTGAAGACATAATTAACAAGGCTATAGATAATAATGAGTATGATAAGTTTGTAGAAAGTTTAACTGATGGTATTAAGGCAAATATTACAGAAAAGAGTAATTCTCCTAAGATAAGGTATACTTATACTGATAGTAAGACTGGTAATAAACTTATTGCAACAATAGTTAGAATAGGTAAAGGTACCGGTGATTTATATAATTCCGATGATTCTAGACTTACTAATATTGATAGATTGTTAGAACTTTCTACAATTGGTGGATCTTATAAGGTATATGATGGAACATCAGATGAATATGTAGTTGTTACAGTAAAATAAACTTAACAAAACCCACCCGGGAATTATTTCCCGGGTTTTTTACTGACTAAAAATAGTTTATGTAGTATTCTATAAGTATAATTTTAATTTCAGAAGAATTTTTACAGGGAGGTAAAAACATGAACAGAAAAAAATTGATAACAAATGTCGCACTTGCTCTTGTACTTGCGTCGTCTTCCATATTCGTGGCACCTGAAAGAGCTTCGGCGGAAACTGCAAGGCTTGGAGGAGCAAACAGATATGAAACTTCCGTTGCCGTATCCAAAAGTGGATGGACAAGTTCTAAATATGTAATACTTGCAAACGGTGAGAGCTATGCAGATGCCCTTTGCGCAGCACCCCTTGCAAAAAAGTTGGATGCACCGATACTTCTTACACCGAAAAATACGCTGGATTCCAGTGTCAAGTCGGAAATTGCGAGACTCAAGGCGACTGATGTTATAGAAATGGGTGGAACAGGGGTTATATCCTCCTCAGTTGAAAATCAGCTGAAAGGCATGTCTGTAAAAGTTGAAAGAATAGGCGGAAGTGACAGGTATCAAACCTCAATATATGCAGCAGAGAAGCTTGGAAGTATAAAGGATGTAGTAATTGCATCAGGAGAGGGATATGCAGATGCACTTTCTATTGCACCGGTAGCTGCAGCAAAAGGATATCCAATACTTCTGACTTCAAAAAATTCGGTACCGAAATCCGTGCAAAACTACATAGACAAAAACAAGGCTTCCATAGAAAAATCCTATATAATAGGAGGTGAAGGTGTAATATCCGGAAAGTCCGTAGCTGGCATTGGTTCCAGTACGAGAATATACGGCAGTGACAGGTACGAAACAAATGTAAGTGTAATTGACTATTTTAAAAATGACATGAAATTTGACAAAGTATATCTGGCGTATGGAAATGGATTTGCAGATGCCCTTGCATCTTCTTCAATAGCAGCTAAAACATCTTCTCCAGTATTTCTTGCATATAAAACGCTTAATAAAAATACTGCTGAATTCATGAAGTCAAATTTGTCTTCAGATTCCAAAATAGTTGCAGTTGGTGGTACGGCCTCTGTTTCGAATTCTCTTTTGACTGAAGCCCAAAATGCGGCACAAGGAAAGATATCCGGCGGTTCTTCAAGTGGCGGAAGTTCATCTTCAAGTGATATAGATGCCCTTAAATCAGCATCTTCAAAAATCAAAGCCATGGATTTATCTGGACTTGATGCTAAACAAAAACAGATAATTTCAGATATGACATCAACTATAGACAAATATACCAGTGATACAAGCTATAATTATAAAGATGATGTCAACAAAGTAAAAAGTGAATATAATTTACTTTCCAATGATAAGCAGAATCAGCTTAAGGACAAACTTGTCAACTCGTCTAAAATGAGTATTTCCGAGATGATCAAGTTGAAGGAAAAGTTTGATATTTAATTTGAGGTGAAAATATGAAAAGAAGAAGAACAATTTCGGTTGCAGTGTTAAGTGCGTTGTTTCTGTCTTTTTCCATGACGGTTTTGCCAAGAAATGCATCTGCATCCATGGTGAGATTCGGCGGCAATAATAGATATGAAACTTCATCTGCTGTTTCGGAAGGAGGTTGGGGAACTTCGGACTATGTTGTAATTGCAAGCGGGGAAAGCTATGCAGATGCTCTTTGTGCAGCACCTCTTGCAAAAAAAGATGATGCCCCGATACTTCTTACGGAAAGTGCAAGCTTGAACAGTTCTATTGCTTCTGAGATAAAGAAACTGGGTGCCAAAAATGCTGTAATTGTTGGTGGAACAGGAGCAGTTTCCGAAAAAGTTGAAAAATCTCTAAAAGACATGGGAATCTCGGTAAGCCGTGTCTCTGGAAAAGACAGGTATGAAACTTCAATCGCTGTTGCAAAACAGATGGGGACATATTCCGGAAAGGTTGTACTTGCATCCGGTGAAGGGTATGCAGACGCTCTTTCAGTTGCATCACCTGCTGCAAGCCAGGGAATACCAATACTCCTGACATCTAAAAATTCTCTGCCGGATCCTGTAAAAAAATATGTTGATGACAATAAAACTTCAATAAAGAGTACATATGTCATAGGTGGAGAAGGTGTCATATCGGAAAATGCAGCCTCATCCATGCCGTCGCCTGTAAGACTTGGCGGAAAAGACAGATATGAAACCAACGTTAAAATAATGTCCTACTTTAAAATAAGCATGAATTTCAATAAAATTTATGTGGTAAAAGGCAACGGCCCGGATGGAAACGAATATGCAGATGCACTTTCAGCTTCGGCGCTTGCGTCAAAAACTGCATCACCTGTAATGCTTGTATACAATACCCTGCCATCGGTTACTGAAGGTTTTATAAAGGCAAATGTACCTAGTAGTGCGTATGTAATCGGGATAGGTGGAAGAGTGGCCGTATCGGATGCACTTTTGAGTTCTGTTCAGAAGGTTGTATCAAATAGCTCAGATAGTGCATCAGACAAAGAAATTGAAGAACTTACATCTGTATCTTCAAAATTCAAGACAATTGCAGCATCTGTAAATAGTGAAAATGAGAAGAATTTTCTTCTTGGAATGTCGTCTGTAATAGACAAGGCAGTTCAATCAGAAAATCTTGATTCAAGTTTTGAAGAAGATATGAATTCCATGGGAAAACTTCTTGAAAATCTCTCAGACAGTGAGCAGGTGGATATTTACAATAAAATCTCGGGTGATACGGAACTTATGAATGAGCTTCAGGATTTGAAAGACACCTAAGGACTTTACGGAATTTGAATATAATTATATATAAACAGGGACTGCAGGAGGTTAAAAATGTTTTAGCTTTTTGCAGCCCTTTTGATTTAATAATAATTGAAAAAATGTTATAATAATGTATATTACATATGATTAGGAGTAGAATATGACGAAATCTAAAAAGAAATTTAAAAAAGTGTTGATTGTTGTAATTATCCTCGTTGCAGCCGCAGCAGCGGTATTTTGTTCACTTTTATTTTCGAATTCTTCCTATAGCCTTAAACAGTATAAATCTTTTGGCGAATTGTTCGATAAAATAGTAGAAGCACAAAAAGGTACGGGTACTGTCGAGCTGAATGAAAATGAACTTAATGGAATTCTGTCACCGTTTCTTCAAAAAAGCAGAAACTTTAAAGGCATCACTGTAAAAGGTGAAAATATCAAGATAGGTCAGAAATCCCTGGACTTTTATGTTCCAATAAGTTTCAAGGGAATTGATATGCTTGCATCCACCTCTGGAAGGGTCTACCTTGACGGAAGCAATATAGTATATTCACCTGAGTATTTCAAGGTTGGAAAGATAAATCTTCCAAAGAGTTATGTAATTGAAAAGTTATCTGGAAAATTAGGGAACAATGTAAAAGTTGAAGATGAGAAGTTTGTAATATCAAAGAGTATTTTACCGGTGGATATAGATAATATTGAAGTGAGTCAGGGAAAACTTGTTGTGAAAATTAACAAGGCAGGTTTTGAAAAGATTCAGAAATATATAAATGGTTCGATTTCAGGCGGAGAATCAGAAAACACCGGAGTGGATGCAGCTAGTCAGGAAAGTACAGGAGAATCTGCAAAAGATAATGGAAGTGCTGGAAGTCAGGACAGCAGTTCACAGTCGGAGCAGACTATAGCCTCTGAAATTGTGTCTGCTGTAAACAGTAAAGACAAATCTCGACTTGAGGCTCTTCAGCCTGAGTACAATAAGCTGTCCGAGGCGGGAAAAGCCCGTGTGAAAGCTGCTGTAGTTTCCGGGATTGGTCCTGAAAAATTAAAACAAATACAAGAAAAATACGGTAATTAGCAAATCAGGGGGTAACAAATGGAAGACGAAACAACACTGGATTTAAGAGATTTTTTTTACATACTGAAAAAGAGATTGAAACTTATACTTTGTATAACACTTGGATGCACCATAGTTTCAGGAGTTGTCAGCTTTTTTGTGATAAAACCAACCTATGAAGCGTCCTCTACAATAATAGTTGGAAAGCCAAATGGAAACCAGAAGACGGACAACAATGATGTAATGATGTACCAGAATCTTGTAAAAACATATACACAGATTGCAGAGTCCAATTCAGTTGCTGAGAGCACAATTAAAAAACTTGGCGGGGATATAACCTTGGACAAACTTGAAAAAATGGTTTCGGTTGAAGCTGAAAGTGGAACACAGATACTTACTATAAAAGCCGACAACAAAAGTCCGGCGCAAGCTGTAAAAATCGTAGATACTATGGCTGAATCTTTTATAAATGAGAGCAAAAGGGTTTATCCTACAGGCGGCGATATACAGATTGTAGACAGGGCACAGTATCCGGACAAACCTGTAAAACCAAAAAAAGCGCTTAATGTTGCAATTGCATTTTTCCTTGGACTTCTTGTTTCTGTGGGATTTGCATTCTTACTTGAGTATTCGGACAATACAATAAAGACCGAAGATGATGTTTCAAAATATCTTGGACTTCCTGTAATAGGGGTAATACCTAAGATGACAGATAGCCAGAGATAAGGAGGCTTTTCCATGATTGACATGCATATTCATCTTCTTCCGGGAGTTGATGACGGATCAAAGTCCATGGAGGAAACCGAAAGAATGCTTGACATTATTGAAAAGGATGGCATTCGTGATGTAATAGCCACGCCGCACTTTTACAGAGGTTATTATCAGAAGACCAGATGCGAAATTGACAAGCTTGTGGAAGAAGTCAATAACCTTTTAAAAAAAAGGAAAAGCCACATAAAGCTGCATTCGGGACAGGAGATATTCATAGACAACAAAACACTTGAGGAGTATGAGAGTGGAAATATAGGAACACTTGCAGGTACGGACTACATGCTTGTTGAATTTCCAATGACGACACTTCCAAAAGATGGTTTTGAAATCATATATGAACTTAAGATAAAGGGTGTAAAACCTATTATGGCTCATCCTGAGAGGTACAGATACATAATTGAAAAACCCGACCTTGCAAACAGGTTTCTCGATGAGGGATGTTTTCTGCAGATAAATTCAGGGAGCATTTTGGGAAGATTCGGCAGCAGTGTAAAAAGGACTGCGCAGCTTCTTGTGAAAAATGGGGTGTGCAGTTTTATAGGTTCTGATGCACATTCGACTGAAAAGAGGCCGCCAGGACTTTCAGAAGCCATGGAAGCGGTTTCCAAAATAGATGCTTCAGTTTCAAAAAGGCTTGAGGAAAACGGACGAATACTTCTTGAAAATGGCACCATTGAACCATGCAGTGAAAGAATACAGGCAAAGAAGAAATTATTTAGCTTTTTCAGAAAATAACATAGGATAATGGAGTGAATGTAATGCAGAAAGCAGATCTTATTACTATAAAAGACCCTAAGGCGCCTATTTCAGAGGCTTATAGAACACTTAGGACTAATATACAGTTTTCTTCTTTCGATAAAAAGATACAGACAATAATGCTGACAAGTTCGGGACCGGGAGAAGGAAAATCAACTACGGCATCAAATCTTGCAGTTGTAATGGCAGAATCAGGTGCAAATACGATAATAATAGATTGTGACCAGAGAAAGCCAAGGCTGCACAAAGTTTTTCTGACATCAAACCAGACAGGCCTTTCAGATGTACTTGCAGGAAAAGAAAAATTTGAAGATGCAGTAAAGGATGTTGGAGTTCCAAATTTAACTCTCCTTACATCGGGAACAAGGCCTCCGAATCCTGCGGAGCTTATGGCTTCAAGGAAGATGGGAAAATTTATAGAAGAACTCAAGGAAAGATTTGAATACATAATAATAGATACTCCGCCTGTAATTGCAGTTACAGATGCACAGCTTTTGTCAAGATATGCAGATGGATGTCTGCTTGTACTTGCATCATCTCAGGTAGACAGGGAGGCTGCAATGAAGGCAAAGCAGCTGCTTGAAAAGGTGAATGCAAACATTTTAGGTACGGTTCTAAACAAGCTGGAGGTAAAGGAAAAAGGGTATTACGGCTATTATTATTACTATGATGATGGTGGAAGCAAGCATAAAAAACACAGAAAAAAGTAATAAATATTATGAAAGTATGTACAATTTAATAATATTGTTACATTTCAGTTAACAAAGCATCAATATTATGTATGAATTACATTGCATATTATGGAAATTAGCATTATAATGGGAAAAAGAGTTGAAATAGGGGGAATTATTTTGACTGAGGTGGAAAACAACCAACTTCAAGACGAAGAGTATTTGGATGCGCGAGAAATATATCCAAAGGATATTGAACTTCAGGAAGATGTCTATGAAGATTTCAAGTATAAGTACAAAAAAGGATTATTTTATAATTTTTTTAAGAGAAGTATGGATATAGTATGTTCTATTCTTGGGATAGTTGTTCTTTCTCCGGTTATGATTTTAGTTTCGATTGCCATAAGGCTTGATTCTCGGGGCAAAGTTATATTTTCTCAGGAAAGAGTGGGACTTGACGGGAAATTATTTAGAATGTATAAGTTCAGATCAATGATAGTAAATGCGGAAGATCTTCTGGAAAAGCTTAAAAACAAAAATGAAATGACAGGTCCCATGTTTAAGATGAAGGAAGATCCACGGGTTACAAAGGTTGGAAAGTTTATAAGAAGGACAAGCATTGACGAGCTGCCTCAGCTTTTCAATGTTTTAAAGGGTGAAATGTCACTTGTAGGCCCGAGACCAAATCTTCCGATGGAGGTTACAAAGTTCAATTCCAATCAAAGAAGAAAGCTTCTTGTGAAGCCTGGGCTGACATGCTACTGGCAGGTAATGGGCAGGAGTAATGTTGATTTTGAAAGGTGGATGGAACTTGACATAAAGTACATAAAGGAGAGAAGTACTTTGACGGACTTGAAGCTTATATTCAAAACTTTATCGGTTTTTTTTGGTGATGATGGTGCGAGATAGGAGGAGTATTTATGTTGTGTGCGCTTGTAATGGCAGGAGGAAAGGGAGAGAGATTCTGGCCTCTTTCTACGGATGAAAAACCAAAGCAATTTTTAAAACTTCTTGGAAAAAAGACCATGATACAGATGACAGTGGAGAGGCTTCTGCCTCTTTTGGAAATAGAGAAGATATTTATCGTTACTGCAAAGAGATATGTTTCCCTTATAAAGGAACAGCTTCCAGGGCTCCCCGAGGAAAATATAATTGTTGAACCTGTTGGAAGAAATACTGCACCCTGCATTGCACTTTCTGCTTTTTACATAGAAAAAAAATACAAGGATGCATCAATTGTTGTCCTTCCATCGGATCATCTTGTTGTAAATCCAGGGACATTTAGGGATGTTGTCAAGTTTGGATATGAGTATGTAAACAAAGCACTTAAAAATGCTGTTGTTACAATTGGAATAAGGCCTGACAGACCTGAAACAGGCTATGGATATATAAAGTACAACAGTGATTCCATCCTGTGGGAGAATGGACTTCGTGAAGTTGCACTTTCACTTGAAAACAAAAAAGACGAATTGAATGTGTATAAGGTTGAGAGATTTGTTGAGAAGCCTGATAAAAAAAAGGCCGCAGAGTATATTTCAAAAGGAAATTATCTGTGGAACTGCGGTGTATTCATATGGAAGTGCAGTAGTGTAATAGAGCTTACTAAAAAATATCTCGAAAATACATACAATATTCTGAACGATATATTCAATTCTAATACATCTTCATTTGAAAATGAACTTGAAAAAAGATACCAGACTGTGGACAACATTTCTGTAGATTATGGGATAATGGAAAAAGCGGAGGATATATATGTAGTTCCGGCGGATTTCGGATGGGATGATATAGGAACGTGGTATGCTGTTGAGAGATATAGGGAAAAAGACAAAGACAATAATGTGTACATAGGTGATATAAAAAGTGTTGGAAGCAGCAATAATATTGTATATTCCAAGGAAAAACCAATTGTGGTTGTTGGAATGGAGGATGTGTTTGTTGTTGAAAGCGATGATATAATTTTTGTGGGAAAAAAGAGAGATATTGAGAAGATAAAAGATATTAAGAAGAATGTTACAGATTGAGTGGATTAGCTTATGAATAAATTTAGAATGAAGTTTCTTAATACAAGTATAGATAATGTTACTATGGACGAAGCATTAAAAGAGATAGACAAGATTATCAATAGTGATGGATATCACTATGTTGTTACTCCAAATGTTGATCATATAGTAAAACTTGAACATGATAGTGAATTTAAGAAAGTATATGAAAATGCAGATTTGATTTTGACTGATGGAAAACCACTTATTTGGATTGCTAAAATGCTAAAGACACCGATAAAAGAAAAAGTATCAGGATCAGATTTATTCCCTAAAGTTTGTGATCTAGCGGCCCAAAAGAAGTATACAATTTTTTTATTAGGTGCATCCAAGGGTGTTGCTTATAAAGCGTCAAGAAATTTAATCAATAAGTACAAAGGTTTAAATATAGTGGGAACTTTTTCACCAGATTATGGATTTGAGGAAGATCCACAACAAATAAAAGAAATAGTTAATATAATAAATAGTTGCAAGCCTGATATTTTAGCAGTAGGATTTGGTGCACCTAAGCAGGAAAAATTTATATATAAATATAAGGATATTTTAAAGGTACCAATATCTTTAGCTATAGGAGCTTCTATTGATTTTGAAGCTGGAAATGTAAAAAGAGCTCCTATTTGGATGCAAAGGTGTGGTCTAGAGTGGTTTTATAGATTTTTAAAAGAGCCACGAAGGATGTTTAAAAGGTATTTTATTGATGATATGAAAATTGTAAAATTATTTTTAAAGTATAAAAAGTATAAAGATTAATTTTGAATGGATTGATAATATGATCATAGGTTTAGATTTATTATTTTTAAGAAAAAAATTAGATGGAAGAGGAAGATATGCAATTAATTTGATAGAAAATTTACAAAATGTTGATTCAGAGAATACATATATTGTATTCTTGAATTCAGAGAGTTATAACTTAATAAAAATAAAAAAACACAATTTTCAAAAGGTACTATATATGAAAGGAAAGTATAAATTTTATAAAAGAATAGTTTATCAAAATAGACTATATTTTAAACCAAATAAATTTAAATTGGATATGATTCATATTTTAGATCCTACTCTAATTTTGTATACACATATTCCATTAATTCTAACGGTTCATGATTTAATAGAATATAATATCAAATGGAAGTATGATAAATTAAGAGTATTTTATAGAAAATATCTAATGCCTGTAGGAATTAGATATAATATAAGATATGTAATAACTGTTTCAAATAGTACAAAAAACGATATAAAAAAATATTGGCCTAGATTGAATTGCAAGTTTAAAAATATATATTTAGGTGTTGATGATAAATTTTTTTGCAATGAATCTGAACACAATGTTATAAAAAAGTATGATTTACCAAACGAAAAATACTTGTTATATGTGGGAAATTTAGAACCCGGGAAAAATATAAATACATTATTAAAATCTTATGAATTATATAAAAAAGATGGGGGAAATAAGAAACTGGTTATTGTTGGAAGCAAAAAGTGGCTCTATTCACCAATTCTTAAATGTATAGATCAAAATCTATTTAAAAAGGATATTGTTTTAACTGGCTATGTAGATGATGATGATTTACCAGCTGTGTATAAACATGCCTATTTGTTTATTTATCCTTCGTATTATGAAGGATTTGGTTTACCAAATTTAGAAGCTATGTCTCAAGGAATACCAATAATTTCTTCCAATGTATCTTCAATTCCAGAAGTTGTTAATCACATTGGTATATTAATTAATCCATATGATGCGGAAAGTATTAAAAATGCGATATTTAAATATGAAAAAAATAAATTGTTTTATGATAAAATTAGATATTTATCTGAGATTAGAGCTAAAGAGTTTAGGTTTATTGATACTGCAACTAATACAATATCTGTATATGAAGAAGTTTATAATAATTATTTAAAAGGTGATAATTAATGACGTTTCTTAATAAAAGAACTATACTATTGTTTTTTATATTTATAACTCCATTGATAGATATAATTTATACATTAACTAATGTTATATGTGATACTAATTTACATATCAATCAATTAATTAGAGTAATATTTATTATATATTTTATAAATGATATAAAGGAATTGAATCATATAATTTATATAATTTTCTTAACATTTTTCCTATTAGTTGGTGGACTATACTTTTATTTAAATAATTTTGGTATTAGTATGGTTGACAATTTGTCATATATATTAAAGATAGAATTTTTAATTGTTGTACTCTTTGATTTTATAAAATATTTAAAAAATGGAATAATTAGCATTGATGATATATGTAAAACCATATCAATATCAACTGTATTTATAAGTATATCAATTCTAGGTTCATATGTATTTAAGATAGGATTACAAACATATGGAACTTTAGGAAGAGGTGGCAATAAAGGCTTTTTTGTTGCACAGAATGCTATATCAGCTGTTATAATTATGACATTACCAATATGTTTTTATTGTTTAATAAATTTCAAGAAAGTTAAATATAAGTTTATATTTATATTTAACTTAATTTCATCAGCTATTATTGGGACCAAGGTTGCATTAATAGGGGGAATAGCTATAACTATTATTTGTATATTTATATATAATAAAATTTTTAAATTAACATATAAAAAACTAATGTTTTATTTTGTTATAATAATTTTTATGGCGGGCTTATTATTACTTTTATCTAAAATTATAAACAAATTTTATATTGATCAATCATATTTATTTAACAAGTCTGAAAATATATGGAGTTATATATTAAGTAATAGAAATCAAGAAATAGATTATGCGAAAAAGACTATAAGTAACTCTAAGTATAGTAAAATTTTTATTATATTATTTGGATTTGGTTATTCATACGGTAACGATTTGCTACTCAAAAGTAATAGTTTTTTTGAAACGATAGAAATGGATATATATGGGCTAATATATTATTCCGGTATAATTAGTACAATTATGATTTTATATGTATTATTAAAAAATATTATTAAATTATTATTTAATAATACAAAGATATTAACATTATTAAAAAGTACTTTATTACTATCATCGATTATTGGATTTATTATATCGACATTAGGTGGACATGTAATATTTGAGGCGATTTCAGGAACTTATTTTGCTTTGATTTTAGCTATGTGTGGGTATATATCTGATTGTTGTTATGCTAATAATTAATTGTAATATTAGGGAGTATATTATGAAAATTTTAATAATTAATGATTTGTTAATATGTGGTGGAGCGGAAATTCAAAGTAGACGAGAAAAGATGATATTGGAATCCCAGGGACATAAGGTTTATTTATTAACATTTGATAATAATTTTCCCATAGGAGATTCTTTTTATAATGAAGATAATGGTTTTATTAATATACCTATTATTAATAGAGGAGTTAAAAAAATTAAAAGAAAACTATTTTTGGATAAGGATTTATTTTATAAAGTAACAAGTATTTTAAATAAAATTAATCCAGACATTATACATATAAATAATTTTTATTTAGCTCCAATTACTCAGTATAAATCTCTAAGTGGTTTTAAAACGGTACAAACTATAAGAGATTATTCAGCTGTATGTCCCTTAAGTACATGTATATATGAAGATTATAATATTTGTAATGGTGTAAAGTATAATAATTGTATATTAAGATGTAAAAAATATAAAATTTTCATGAAAAAATATATGTATAACACAACATACAAGTTGAGGAAAAAATACATTAATAAATTTATATGTCCTAGTGAAAAGCTGACAGAATATTGTAGAGATCATGAATATAATATTGAATGCATAAATAATCCATTTGATTTTACAAAATTAATTGGATTTAATAAAACACTTAATTATAATATAAAAACATATATGTATTATGGAGCTGTAAATGAAGAAAAAGGAATATTTAAATTATTAGAAGCGTTTAATATATTTTCAAGAGATAAGAATGTACAGCTTTTTATTGCTGGTAGTGTAGATAAATATAACTTTAGAAAATTAAATACATATTTACAGAGTAGTAACAAAATAAAGTACTTGGGATTTTTAAATTATGATAAAATAATTGAAATATTGAAGAAAATTTATAGTGTAATAGTACCATCACTTTGGATGGAGAATTATCCTAATACAGTCTTAGAAGCGATGTGCACGGAATCTCTGGTCTTAGGTAGTAATAGAGGTGGAATACCTGATATGTTAAAAGATGATAAAGGAATTATATTTGATATTTTAAACACTCAAGATATTATTGATGCTTTGGAAAAAAGTTATAATATGAATATCATACAGTATAAGAATATTGTGAGTAATGCTAAGAAGTACGCAATTTATAATAATAACATTGATAAATATTATGAAAGGCTAATTGGCTGTTTTAATAATGTGATTAACAGTAATTAGAAAGGGGAATTATAGGTGAATAAAATTGCAATAATTGGTACTGGATATGTAGGATTAGTTAGCGGTACATGTTTAGCCGACTTTGGTATGGAAGTTACATGTGTAGATAATAATAAAAACAAAATAAACAATTTAAATAATAGACAAGTTCCTATATATGAACCTGGCCTGGCTGAACTTGTTGAGAGAAATTCATATTATAAAAGATTAAAGTTTACAACTGACATAAAAGAAGCAGTTGAAGAAAATGAGGTCATATTTATTGCTGTAGGAACTCCGCCTTCAGAGGACGGTAGTGCTGATTTGCATTATGTATCAGATGTTGCAAAAGATATAGCAAAATATATGAATGACTATAAAATTATAGTTGACAAGTCTACAGTACCTGTTGGAACTGGACAAAAGGTAAAACAAATTATAAAGAAAGAACTAAATAAAAGAGGACAAAATTATGATTTTGATGTTGTATCCAATCCAGAATTTCTGAGAGAGGGAGCAGCAATACGTGATTTTACGCATCCAGATAGAGTTGTTGTAGGTGCCGAATCTGAAAAGGCTATAAATATTATGAAGGAAGTTTATAGAGTTTTGTATATTAATGAAACTCCATTCTTGATTACTAATATAGAAACTGCAGAACTTATAAAATATGCTTCTAATGCATTTTTAGCGACTAAAATATCGTTTATAAATGAGCTAACAGGACTTTGTGAAAAAATTGGAGCGGATATACAACATGTATCTAAGGCTATGGGTATGGATAAGAGAATAGGACCAAAGTTTTTACATTCAGGTCCCGGGTATGGTGGAAGTTGTTTTCCAAAAGATACTCGTGCTCTTGTTAAAATAGGAGAACACTATGGATGTAATTGTTCGATAGTTAAAGCTACTATAGAAGCAAATGAAAGTCAAAAATTGAGAATGGTAAATAAAGTTTTAGATGCAATGAAGATCATAAATAATAAAACAATTGCAATTTTAGGATTATCTTTTAAACCTGAAACGGATGATATGAGAGAGTCTCCATCACTTGTAATTATAAGAGAATTGGTAAAATATGGAATAAACATAAAAGCTTATGATCCTCAAGCCTATAAAGAAGCTAAATGGAGATTTAAGGATATAGAAGATAAAATTCAATATTGTAGTGATGAATATTCTGCCGTAGAGGGATCAGATGCATTTATGATTTTAACAGAATGGAATCAATTTAGAAATTTAGATTTATCTAAAATAAAGAATTTAATGAAAGATAAGTATTTTTTTGATTTTAGGAATATATACAATTCAGAAAAAATGAAAAAACTGGGTTTTAAATATGTATCTATAGGAAGGTAAAATATTTTAGGCAGGTGTATTTATGAAGAATATATTAGTAACAGGCGGGGCAGGTTTTATAGGTTCACACTTATGTGAATCATTATTGAGTGGAGAAAATAGGGTAATAGTTATAGATAATTTTAATAATTACTATGATCCTATAATAAAACGAAATAACATAAAAGAAATACAAAAATTTATTAACAATAATGAAATACCAAATAAAAATTTTAAAGTAGTTCAAGGAGATATAAGAGATAGAGAAGATTTAAACAATGTATTTAAAGAAAATGTAGATGTAGTGGTACATTTGGCTGCAATGGCAGGCGTTAGGCCATCAATAAAAAATCCACAATTATATTATGATGTTAATGTAATGGGTACATTGAATTTATTAGAACAATGTAAGGAAAATTGTATTAACAAATTTATTTTTGCATCTAGTTCATCAGTGTATGGTAATAACAAGAAAGTTCCGTTTTCAGAAACTGACAATGTAGATTTTCCGATATCACCATATGCTTCTACTAAGAAGTCTTGTGAACTTTTACTTCATACATATCATCATTTATATAATATAAATATAGCATGTTTAAGGTTTTTTACAGTATATGGTCCAAGACAGAGACCTGATTTGGCTATACATAAATTTACAAAGTTAATTTTAGAAGAAAAAATGATTCCGTTTTATGGCAATGGAAGTACCGAACGAGATTACACTTATATCAGTGATATAATACATGGAATATTGGCATCAATTGATTATATATATAATAATAATTGCTATGAGATATTTAATATTGGAGGGGATCATACAATATCATTAAGCAAAATGGTCTCAACTATAGAAAATGGGTTGAATAAAAAAGCAAAATTAAATATATTACCAATGCAACCAGGTGATGTTAATAGGACTTGTGCAGATATAAAAAAATCAAATCAAATGTTAGGATATAAACCTAATATTAGTTTTGAAAATGGAATAAAGAAATTTATTGATTGGTATAAGGAAATTAAAAGGAATGAGCTAAGTGAATAATGAATTAGTTACTGTCATACTACCTACATATAATGGTGAAAAATATATTTTAAAAATGTTGGAATCTATATGTACGCAGTCTTATAAACCAATACAATTAATAATTATAGATGATTATTCTACTGATAATACTGAAATTATTATAGAAAATTGGATTGACAAATTGGAAAATAATCAAATACTAGTGAAATTTGTTAAAAATCGTACTAATAGAGGATTAACATATAATATAAATTATGGAGTTTCTTTAGCAGATGGAAAATATATTGCATTAGCTGATCATGATGATATATGGGAAGAAAAAAAAATTCAAAAACAAATTCAATTTTTAAAACATAATCCTAATATGGTATGTTGTTTTACAGATAGGTGTCTCATTAATGAGGAAGATATAACATTTTTAAATTCGGAATTTAGTTTTATAGGTTTTAAAAAATCATTTGCAACTTTTAAAAGTTTGAATAATTATAATGCAAGATTTTCTTCTAATACTATGTGTTTTAGAAATGAATATTATATAAATAAAATTTTCCCCATAGATATAAAAATAATGCAACATGATTTTTATATTGCATTATTTTTATCTATGTTTGGAAATATAGGATACATACATGAAACTCTTGTCAAATATAGAATACATACGAATAATCTTTCTGGAAATTATAGCAATTTAAAAACTATAAATTATAAAGACTTTTGTATGAAAAGAAAAAATGAATATAATTTTAAAAAAAGAATTGTAGAGAATGATAAAGATATAATTGAACAACTTTTTTATAAAAAATTCAAAAAAAACATCAATCTAACATATGGCAATAAAAATTTAAAAAATAAATTAAAAAAATATATACCTAACTGGATTGCATTCATTTTTAATAAGATAAGAAATCTTTAGTCGAGAGGTGATTTATGTATTTATTAAAAATAATTTCTATGTTTAAAAAAATTATATTTTATATATTAGTAAAATTAATATATGGTAAAAGGATATTATTTTATTTTGGTAATTTCGGTAGTAAAGTGGATTTATATATTGAACATGAAGCTCAAGTTGTAATTCTTAAAAATGCTTTTGTAAGTAATTATGTAAATATTAAATGTTATAAATATGGTAAGCTATATATAGGGAAAAATACATTTATTGGACCATTTTCTATTATACATTGTAGGAAATGTATAATAATTGGACATGATTGTATGATTGGTGAGTGTGTATCTATAAGAGATAATGATCATGAGTTTAAACAAAAAAATAAAAAATACAACACTCAAGGATTTAAAATTAAAAAAACTATAATAGGCAATAATGTATGGATTGGGGCTAAGGTTACAATTTTAAGTGGAATAAAAATAGGAAATAATTCGATAATTGGTGCTAACAGTTTAGTTAATAAAGATATTCCGAGTAATAGCGTTGTTGGAGGAGTTCCGGCAAGATTTATAAGAAATATATGATATAGTTTTAAAATAGGAGATTTATTTAATGACTTAGACAAAAATATTTATCTATATAAGGATTTTTTGTTGTTATGTAGCACTCTTATCGTGAGATATTTTAAGGATTCATAAAAGTTGAGAAAATATTGTAAGTGAATTTTGGTAATAGAAAAAATATTCGTAATTTGGCTAAAAAAATTAAATCCTTAGAGTTATGCTCAAGGATAGTGTATTTATTCTAGAGGGTGAATTTTATGATTAATTTACAGGAAAAATCTATTGTATATATAGTTTGTACAGCTAATGCTCCAACGGGAGGTACTGAACTTTTACATCAATTGTGTAATGGATTAACTAAATTGGGTTATAATGTAAAAATGTACTATCTTCCTAATAACACTTCTAATCCAATAGCACAGAGATTTCAAAAGTATAATGTTGAGTATGTAACAGATATAGTTGATAATAAAGAAAATGTTCTAATAGTTCCAGAAGTATATACTAATGTTTTACAAAAATTTAATAACATAAGGAAAATAATATGGTGGTTAAGTATTGATAATTATTATGGAAGATTAAAAGGTATAAAAACCAAAATAAAAATGTTGCTTGGAATTTTGCAATATTATTCTTTAAAAAATCCTGATAATAAAGTTAAACATTTAGTTCAATCATATTATGCATATGATTTCCTTAATAATAAAGGAATAAAAAAAATTCAGTTTTTGTCTGATTATATAAATGATGATTACATAAGTAATAATATTTCTTACCTATCTAAAGATAGAAGTGACATTTGTTTTTACAATCCTAAAAAAGGCTACGAATTTACAAAACATATAATAGACAAGACTAGAAATACCATAAATTGGATCCCTTTAAAAAATATGAATGTTAATGAAATAAAAAAGCTTCTAAGAAAAGGTAAAGTTTATATTGATTTTGGAAATCATCCTGGAAAAGATAGGTTTCCTAGGGAAGCGGCGATATCAGGTTGTTGTATAATAACGGGAAAACGAGGAGCTGCTAGATTTTATCAAGATATTCCTATTGATGACAAATATAAATTTGATGATGATATAAAGAACATTGATAAAATTATAGATACGATAAATTTATGTTTATACGAATATGATAATTCAATTAAGGATTTTCAAGAATACAGAGAAATGATATTAGGTGAAAAAAATAAGTTTCAGAAAGATTTATTAAATATCTTTAAAAGGTGTGATTAATCATGAATTTTAGATATGTAATTATAGGTGCAGGAATTTCGGGCCTTACAGTAGCTGAACGTATATCTAATGAGTTAAATGAGAAGGTACTTGTAATAGAGAAAAGAGATCATATAGGTGGCAATTGTTATGATTGCTATAATAACGATGGAATGCTAATACATAAATATGGTCCTCATATATTTCATACTAACCATAAAGAAGTATGGGATTATTTAAGCAAATTTACAAAGTGGAATTACTATCAACACAGGGTTTTGACATATATAGATGGGAATTATATTCCAATGCCTATTACAACGGAAACTATAAATCAATTGTGTAATTTGAATCTTTCAAATAATGAAATAGAAAAATTTTTAAAAGATAGATCTATAGATATTAAAAATATAAAAAATTCAGAGGACGTAGTTCTTAGTAAAGCAGGAAAAGAGATTTATGAAAAGTTTTTTAAAAATTATACAAAAAAACAGTGGGATGTATATCCTAATGAATTAGATAAATCAGTTATATCCCGAATACCTGTAAGATATAATAGAGATACTAGATATTTTACAGATAAATATCAGGGAATGCCTAAGCATGGATATACTAAATTATGTTCAAATATGATTAATTCCAATATACATATACTTTTAAATACTGATTATAAAGATGTGATAAATAATATAAATTATAATACTTTAATATATACTGGACAAGTTGATTACTATTTTGATTATAAATTTGGACATCTGAAGTACAGAAGTTTGAAATTTGATTTTGAAACATTGGATTGCGATTCTTATCAGAGAGCGCCAGTAGTTAATTATCCTAATGATTACGACTTTACTAGAATAACAGAGTTCAAGAAACTGACTAATCAAAAAAGTAGTAAAACAACTATAATGAGGGAATATCCTACATGGGATGGAGAACCATATTATCCGATACCGACTGATGAATGCGCTGAACAGTACAATAAATATAAGCTTGAATGTGATAAACTTCATAATGTTGTATTTTTGGGAAGATTAGCAGAATATAAATATTATAACATAGATGCTGTAGTAAAAAAGGCACTGGATTCATTTAAACATAGAATAAAAGGAAATTGATATGAGTATAGCAAAGAATTATATCTATAATGTAATATATCAAGTTGTAATATTAATAGTACCTTTAATAACAGTACCTTATATATCAAGAGTGCTT
Source organism: Clostridium pabulibutyricum (assembly GCF_058242705.1). Classification (NCBI taxonomy): domain Bacteria; kingdom Bacillati; phylum Bacillota; class Clostridia; order Eubacteriales; family Clostridiaceae; genus Clostridium; species Clostridium pabulibutyricum. The sequence continues at coordinate 114,915 of NZ_JBZAYZ010000003.1, read as the reverse complement.
GGTAGCGGTGGAGTTGGTATAAATGCGTATACCAACTCTATTATTCAATATTTTATTTTATTTGGAACAATAGGAATATCTCTTTATGGAAATAGATCAATTGCATATGTTAGAGACAATAAAGTAAAATTGAGTAAAACATTCTTTGGTATATTTTTACTAAAAATAATTACCGTTTTAATTTCTTACTTGGTATTTGTAATATTTATAAAAGTTACTAACAGTCAATATAAGACAATATTTATATTTCAATCTGTATTTATAATATCTGCAGCAGTAGATATTTCATGGCTTTTTATGGGATTGGAGGATTTTCAAAAAACTGTTACTAGAAACCTTATAGTTAAAATTGTAAGTGTAGCGTTTATTTTCTTATTCGTAAAGACTCGTTCAGATTTGTGGAAATATGTTCTTATTCTTGGATGTTCAGAATTATTTGGACAGCTTACATTGTGGTTCTATGTTCCTAAAGTTGTAATTAGAGTTAAAATAAATTTTTTTGATGTAAAGAGACACTTAGTGCCATCTATTAATTTGTTTATTCCTCAGATTGCAACTCAGATTTATTTGGTGTTGAATAAAACTATGCTTGGATATATTTCAAACACAAATGAAGTTGGATATTTTGATATGTCAGATAAAATAACAAAAATGACACTTGCAGTAGTTACTGCAATGGGAGTTGTAATGCTTCCAAGAGTTGCTAATACATTCGCAAAAGGAGATATGAAAAAAGTTAAAGAATACTTGTTCAAGTCCTTTGATTTTGCTTCATATTTATCAATACCTATGATGTTTGGACTAGCCGGTATTGCAACTCAATTTACACCTTGGTTTTTTGGAAATGGATTTAGCAAAACAGGGACTTTGATTTGTGTTATAAGTCCTATAATAGTATTTATTGCATGGAGCAATGTTTTGGGAGTTCAGTATATGATGCCGGTTGGAAAGATAAAGCAGTTTACAATATCTGTGACTACAGGTGCAGTGGTTAATTTAATATTTAATATAATTTTGATAAGATATTTTCAATCACTTGGAACTGCAATAGCCACGGTAGTTGCAGAGTTTTCTGTTACAGCAGTACAATTTTATATGATAAGAAAAGATATTCAATTTAAAGAGATGTTTACAGATACATGGAAATATTTGGTCGCAGGTATTATTATGTTTGGTGAAGTGAAATTTATAGGCAATACCATTGGCGTTGCTTTTAGAACTACAATGATTCAGATCCTTTTAGGTGGGTTAACTTATATAATTATGCTTTTGCTATTTAAATCTAGTATGAATAGAAAGATTATTGATATTGTACTGAAAAAAGTTAAGCTTGTTAAGTAACAGCAATTTTATTATAAGGGGGAATAGTAATGAATTCAAGGGGAATAGATTATACGAAAGGTGAGGTGTATGTATGGAAATATTTAGAAGAGAGTGATTTGTCTGATTCAACTGTGAGAAGTTGTTTGAGATTGTGTAGGAGATATGAGGACTACAAAAATCTTAGATAATTAAAATAAATTATATTATTGGTTGAAAGGAGTTGAATACAAATGAAAACATACTTAGTTACGGGAGGTGCGGGTTTCATAGGCTCAAACCTCATCCATTACATGCTTAATAAGTATAGTGACATAAAAATAATAAACTATGACAAGCTTACCTATGCTGGTAATCTTGAAAATCTTTCAGACATATCGGGTAATTCAAATTACATATTTGTTCAGGGTGACATATGCGATAAGGCCAAGCTATTTTCTATATTTGAAGAATATGACATAGATTATGTTGTAAACTTTGCAGCAGAATCTCATGTGGACAGGAGCATAAAAAATCCCGAAATATTTGTACAGACCAATGTACTTGGAACAGTGTCACTTCTTGATACTGCGAAGCATTTTTGGCAGCAGGGTGATAGTTTTAAACCTGGCAAAAAGTACCTTCAAGTTTCAACAGACGAAGTTTATGGCTCTCTTGGAAAAGAGGGATACTTTACGGAAAAAACACCTCTTGATTCCCACAGTCCTTACTCATCCAGCAAGGCATCTGCAGATCTTATGGTAAAGGCATATCACGATACCTACAAAATGCCGATAAACATCACAAGGTGTTCAAACAATTATGGACCTTGTCAATTCCCTGAAAAATTAATTCCGCTTGTTATAAATAACTGCATGGAGAAGAGGGATATACCTCTTTACGGTGATGGAATGAACATAAGAGACTGGCTTTATGTTGAGGATCACTGCAAGGCGATAGACATGGTACTTGAACGTGGAAAAGCTGGAGAAGTGTACAATATAGGCGGACATAACGAGAGAACTAACCTTCATATTCTAAAAACTATAATTTCGTATATACAGGAAAATGTTGACTCAAGTGTTTCGGAGACTCTCATAAAACATGTGGAAGACAGAAAGGGACATGACAGGAGATATGGAATAGATCCTGAAAAGATAAGGTGTGATCTTGGATGGTATCCGGAAACAAAATTTGAAGTAGGCATAGTAAAAACTATAAAGTGGTATCTTGATAACAAAAAATGGATGGACAGTGTTACTTCAGGCCAGTACAAAAATTATTATAAAAACATGTATGACAAAAGATAGCAGAGAGGAGGAATTTTTATATGCGTAAAGGAATTATACTTGCAGGTGGTTCTGGAACAAGGCTTTATCCTATGACAAAGTCTGTGTCCAAGCAGATACTTCCGGTATATGACAAGCCTATGGTGTATTATCCTCTTTCTGTTTTGATGCTTGCAGGAATAAGGGATATACTTATAATATCAACACCGCGCGATTTGGACTCTTTCAGAGAACTCTTCAGAGACGGCAGTCAGCTGGGACTTAGGTTCAGCTATGAAGTTCAGGAGGAGCCGAGAGGACTTGCAGATGCTTTTATAGTTGGAGAGAAATTCATTGGAAATGACGATGTTTCTCTCGTTCTTGGAGATAATGTGTTTTATGGTTATGGATTTTCTGAAAGGCTTGAGACAGCGTCAAAGAGAAATGGGATATCGACTATTTTCGGATATCATGTAAGCAATCCAAAAGACTTTGGGGTTGTAGAATTTGATGCGGATTTTAATGTAATTTCAATCCAAGAAAAACCCGCTGTTCCAAAGTCTGATTATGCCGTTCCCGGACTTTATTTTTACGACAATGATGTCGTTGAAATTGCAAAATCAATAAAACCTTCAAAAAGGGGAGAAATTGAGATCACAGACATAAACAATGAATATTTAAAACAGGAAAGGCTGAAGGTTGAACTTTTTGGAAGGGGCATGGCATGGCTTGATACCGGTACGCCTTCGGGACTTTTAAGTGCGGCAAATTTTGTTGAGGCGGTACAGACAAGACAGGGACTTTATGTTTCGTGTATAGAGGAAATTGCATACAGAAAAGGGTATATAGATGAGAAACAGCTTTTAAAGCTTGCAGAACCACTTAAGAAAGTTGATTATGGAAAATATCTTTTAGGTCTTTTGAAGTTAAAATAACTTTTTACGGAGATGATTTAAAATGAGAATAATTGTTACAGGTGCAGGGGGACAGCTGGCATCCGAGATTTCTTCCATTTTGAAGGATGGAAAATCTGAAATTGGGAAAATAGACGGGATTTATTCCAACTCAAGTATAGAATTTTTTTCAAGAGATGAACTTGATATATCCAGGTATAATGATGTTATGAATTACATTGTCGGATTAAAACCGGATGTAATAATAAATTGTGCAGCCTATACAAATGTAGATGGCTGTGAGGAGAATCAAGATAAGGCGTTTTCTGTAAATTCTGTTGGGCCTAGAAATCTTGCACTGGCGGCAAAAAAAACGGGTGCAAAACTTATGCACATATCCACAGACTATGTGTTCAGTGGAAAAGGAAGTGTTCCGTTTAGGGAATATGATATCCCGAGTCCATCAAGTGTTTACGGAAAAACAAAACTTCTTGGCGAAAGTTATATACGTGAAAACACAGAAAGATATTTTATAGTAAGAACATCCTGGCTTTACGGAAAATACGGAAAGAATTTTGTGTATACGATTCTTAAAGCCGCAAAGGAGCGAGGACATCTTGATGTAGTAAATGACCAGAGGGGAAATCCAACAAATGCAAATGATCTTGGACATCATATTCTTAAAATGCTGCTTACGGATGAATATGGAGTATATCACTGTACTGGAAAAGGCGAGTGCAGCTGGTATGATTTTGCGTCGAAGATTGTGGAGTATGCAAAAATAAACTGCAGTGTGTCTCCAATGACCTCGAACAAGCTTGAAAGAAAGGCAAAACGGCCTGAATATTCATCCCTTGACAACATGATGCTTAGGTGTACTGTGGGAGATGAAATGAGAAACTGGGAGGATGCTCTTAAATCATTTATAGAGGGGATGAATTGATATGGGAAAATTTAAATTTCAAGGTACGGATATTGAAGGTGTATATATAATAGAAATAGGTGTTTTTGGAGACAATCGAGGTTATTTTATGGAAACATACAATTACAATGATTTTAAAGAAGCTGGACTTGATATGAAATTTGTTCAGGATAACCAGTCGAAGTCTTCAAAAGGAGTCCTAAGAGGGCTTCATTTTCAGAAAAAACATTCTCAGGGGAAACTTGTCCGTGTAGTAAAAGGAGAAGTTTTTGATGTGGCGGTAGATCTTAGAGTAAATTCAAAGACCTATGGAAAGTGGGTAGGGGTTACGCTTTCAGAAGAAAATAAAAAACAGTTTTATATACCGAAAGGTTTTGCCCATGGCTTTCTTGTACTTTCGGAAGAGGCAGAGTTTTGTTATAAATGTACTGATTTTTATCATCCTGAGGATGAAGGCGGACTTATCTGGAATGATCCCGATATTGCCATAAAATGGCCGCTGGAGAATATAGGCATGGAGAATATTATATTCTCGAAGAAGGATAAATTGTGGCCAGGATTGAATAAGTTGAATATATGAATTTTTGCAATCATTTCACCAAAAGTGAAGCTGCGACAATAGTAGAAAATATTATATATTAAGCCAAAATAAATTGTGATTAAATTTTCAGAATTCGAATATTCGGGATTTTATAAGCACTCAAACTGTGATATAATCATAATATATTTGTGGAAGCGAGGAACTATATAGTTATTTGGGCACTTTATATATAGTGAGCTAGTAGTGCAACCGACCAACTTTTAAAAGTTAGGTCGGTTTATTTTTTGCAGTTTATTTACTTGTCTATATAATTTTGAGGAAGTGATTTCTCGTGGTAAGTATAGTAATACCAACATTCAATGAACAAATAAATGTCATAAAGATTACAAATAGAATAAAGAAAGCATTTAAAGACACTGAAGACTATGAAGTTATATTTGTAGATGACAGTACGGACAACACGGTGGAATATCTTGATACTTTAAAAAAGACGAATCATAATGTAAAATATCTTCATAGACAAGATAAAAATGGACTTGCCTCAGCAGTTGTGTCGGGTATAGACATGAGCAGTGGTGAGATCATTGCAGTTATGGACTCGGATCTTCAGCATCCACCGGAACTTTTGCCTGATATGGTAAGATGTGTAGAAGAAGGCTGCGATATTGTAATTCCAAGCAGGCATCTTTTAGGTGGCGATGAATACGGTCTTGGCATTTTTAGGAAGATTGTTTCGCATACGGCGGCTCTTATAGGAAAATTGTTTTTGAAAGAACTCAGAGGCATAAGTGATCCTACAGGGGGATTTTTCGCCTTTAGAAAAAAGATAGTGAATAATGTGGAATTGAAGCCTGTCGGATGGAAGATACTTATGGAAATTCTTGTCCGCGGCAGATATGAAAGTGTTTTGGAAATACCTTATAAATTTGAAAAAAGGCAGTATGGAAAATCAAAGATGTCCTTTGCCGAACAGATCAATTATTTGAAACATATTTTTAACTTGGTAAGGTATAGTCCCGAAGACAGAAGGATATTCATTTTTGCCATGGTAGGTATTGCAGGAGTATTTGTCAACATGATATTTTACAATATTTTTGTATTTCATGGTGTATCTGTAGAAATTTCAGGTACGGTTTCAGCTTTTATTGCCATGATTGGAAATTTTATTTTGAACAGAAATATTACATGGAAAGATAAAAAGACGGTAAGATTGTTTTCCGAGGCCTTTAAATTTATTGTTGTTTCACTTTGCGGAATAATTATAAACATAGTTATATTGAGTTGTTTACACTACAGACTCGGAATTAATTATAATATTGCAAATTTGACGGGCATTTTTGGTGCGGTGTTCTGGAATTACAACCTTAACAGACTATGGACGTGGAAAAAATAATTCAAGGAGATTTTAAGCTATGGCAAAGAGTTATAACAAGCCTGAATTCTCAAAATTACCACTTAAGAATTCGATTTATGTATTTTTAATAGTATTTGTACTTGAATTTGCAGGAGGAATTTATCTTGGATATTTTAAGGGCATACTTTTAAATGATGCATTCAGCAGGACGGCCAATGCTTTCTATGTGCTGTATGTGAAACCCTTGAGGCTTGCATCTGTTGGATTTGTATGGAATCCTCTTCCGAGCATAATGCAGCTCCCGCTTGTTGAAATGTCCAAACTTTGGAGGCCAATTGTGTCTTCAGGCATTTCAAGTTCTTTTGTAACGGCAGTTTCTGCGGCTTTTGGCGCTGTCATACTTTTAAAGGCATTTGTACATTTGGGTGTTGAAAGAAAATATTATATTCCTTTGACAGTTTTGTATGCTGCAAATCCGTTTATATTTTTTTATGGAATGAATGGCATGAGCGAAGAGGTATTCTTTATATTTGTGATATATGCTGTGACGAACCTTACCTTCTGGATGAAGGAGGGGAAGCCCGAATACATTGTAAAGATAGCCTTTTCACTTACTCTTGCCTTCTTTTGCAGGTATGAGGCAATACCATTTGCAGCAGGGATAGGACTTGCGGTACTTGTGAATATATTTTTGAATAAAAACGAAAAGAAGTTTGTGCCGGAAAACATAAAACATGAAAGATATTATTATGCGGAAGGGACTGCAATAGTACTGTATGCTCCTTTGATATACGGCATACTCATATGGGTGTTTTTGAACTGGACAATAACTGGAAATCCGCTCTATTTTTTGAATTCCAGCTATTCCAATGAAGCCCAAAGTCAGCTTACAAGGCCAGTTGGTTCGCTTTTTGCAATATTGAAGTATGTATTTGTAAGGTCTCTTCCTTTCCTGCCGCTTTTCTTTGGTGTTGTAGTTGAAAGATTTGCTACAAGAAGGCTTTTAAAAAGTGATTTTTTTATGTTGTGTGCAATTGCTGCATCACTTATATCTTTTCATTTTTTGATGCTTGTTAAAGGAAGTTCTTATGGATGGCTCAGGTTTTTTTCATATGTGCTTCCAATAACTGCAGCATGGATTCCATATGAGATTTCCGATGCAAAAGAGGTGTTTAGACGTGATGTATCATTGATTTTGGTTGTGGCACTTCTTGTATCCGGTATATTTACAGCAAAGGCTCTTTCAGATCCTGTTCTTGCAGTGGAAGAACAGACTGCTGTAGTGAGCAGCAGGTATTTGGACATTTCCAAAACTATAAATGATGAACTTTCCGATAATAGAGTAATGATGGATTCTTTTGTTACGTCTTCAATTATTTTAAACGTGAAAAATACGGATAACCTTATAATAAGCAACAGTTTATATTTTAATACATATATTAAGGACCCGGCAAAGTACAATATACAATATATAATCGTGCCTGATCCAAATTCGGGTGTGGGGTCTCTTGACGCATTCAATGTAAGGTATCCGGATTTGTATAAAAATGGTGCAGAATGGTGCACTTTGTACAAAGAATTTGATGGATACAAGATATTCAAGGTTATAGATTAGGGGGTGCTGCAGGTGTTAGAAGAAAAAAATACTGACAAAATTGGAAACAGACTTCTTAATATGGGCTATATAACTGTGGATCAATTAAAACTTGCACTGGATTATCAGAAAGAGCACGGGGGGCTCATGGGAGAGGTGCTTGTAGAGAATAACTTTATCTCAAGAAACGAACTTGATAGGTTTATAAATACAGACAAGTTTTCGAGACTTGGAGAAAAGCTTCTTCAGGAGAAACTTATAGACAGGGAACAATTAAACTCTGCCATGGAATATCAAAGAGAGAATGGTGGACGTATAGGTGATATTCTTGTTTATCGGGATTATATTAAAAAGGATGAACTTGAAGGTTTTTTGAAAAATAGAAACAAGGACAGGCTACCTATAGGGGAGATGCTGGTTAAAAAAGGAAAAATAACAAATGAGCAGCTTCAAAGAGCAGTTGAGCTTCAGAAAAAAAGCGGGGGAAGGCTTGGAGAAGTACTTCTGTTTCTAAAATATATAACTCCGAAAGACTTGTATAATGATCTTGCAATACAGGGCAGCATCGGAAGAGTTGGCAAAAGGACAAATCTCAGGAATTCATGGAAGCTTCCCTATGACATTGCACTTAAACACAATGCGATAATAATAAATGAAAGAGATGATATATACCTTCTTGCTGTAAGGGAGATACTGCCGGCAAGTTCGGTGTCTGAAATTGAATCATACCTTGACAAGCCTGTGGAGCAGGTACTTGCTACCATGGTTGAGATAGATAACTTCTGGGAACAGGTATATGGTTATACGCAAACGGAAAAAAGTGTGTTTGAGCTTTATGAAAATGAACCTGAAAACTCTGCTATCGTAACATTTTCACAAAATCAGCAGATTGTAGTTTTAATTGTGCTTATACTGCTTGTGATCTTGATAATATTGAATTATAAAATTGCCTTTTTTTCAATAAACCTGTTTTTTCAGATTATATATGCTATTATGACCGTACTCAAACTTGTAATTGTCCTTAAAGGCTCCAACAGGGACGCACAGCTTAGATTTACCAGGGAGGAAATGGATTCGATTGACGAGAAGGAGCTTCCTGTATATACAATACTTGTTCCGGTGTATAAAGAAAAAGAGGTGATAAAGAGTTTGATTGGCAATATACAAAACTTTGATTATCCACAGTACAAGCTGGATGTGTGTATACTCCTCGAAAAGGATGATACTGAAACCCTCGAGGTTTTAAATAACATGAAGCTTCCTGAAAACTACAGGATTATGATTGTACCGGACTGCAAGCCTAAAACAAAACCAAAGGCGTGCAATTACGGCCTTATAAGGGCAAAAGGAGAGTATGTTGTCATATACGATGCAGAAGACAGGCCTGAGATGGATCAGCTTAAGAAAGTGTATCTTTCCTACAAGAAACTTCCCGATGAATTTGTGTGCATTCAGGCAAAGCTGAATTATTTCAACAGCAGCCAGAATATACTTACAAAATGGTTTACACAAGAGTACAGCATGTGGTTTGAACTTCTTCTTGTAGGGATAATGCAAATTAAGACGCCTATACCTCTTGGTGGAACGTCAAATCACTTCAAGGTGGATTTCTTGAGGGAAGTTGGTGCCTGGGATCCTTTTAATGTAACGGAGGATGCGGACCTTGGCGTAAGACTTTTTAAGAAGGGGTACAAGACAGCGGTTGTGGATTCTCGTACCTGGGAGGAAGCAAACTCCCGTCTTGGAAACTGGATAAGACAGAGATCCAGGTGGATAAAGGGATATATGCAGACATGGCTTGTTCATATGAGGCATCCGATTGAATTGTACAGATCTCTTGGACTGCAGGGATTTATAGGATATCAGGCTATGGTTCTTGGAACGCCGCTCCTTCCAATTATAAATCCTTTTTTCTGGCTTATGCTTGTATGGTGGTATATGACCAAGGCATTGTGGATAAAGTCGATGTTCCCGGGGGCATTTTACTATATTGCAGCTATTCAGCTTTTCTTTGGAAATTTTATGTTTACCTATACAAATACAGTTGGCATGTACTGGGTTACAAGAGATTGTGCACTGAAAAAAAAGCAGCCTTTTTCCTACGGGCTTATAAAGTATGCAATTTTAACTCCAGTATACTGGATGCTTATGAGTGTTGCTGCATACAAGGCATTGTTTCAGCTTATAAAGAACCCTTTTTACTGGGAGAAAACGGATCATGGACTTGCATCTGAATCTGGAGACAAGAGCAATTTGAAGGAGGAAGCACATGTTTAAGAGGATTAAAGCAAGAAGAAAGTATTTTTTAATGTTTTTATTTGTAACAATTATATATTTTATGTCTGCCGGCGTAAGTGCAAAGTCCGCTTCAGAAAGTACAACCCTGCATAATTATGATGTGAAGCTTTTTGACAACAGCCAGAATTTCAATATGCCGAGAAATAATGCCTCCTATTATTTTTATATACCTGATGGAGCTGTGCTTGACAATAATTGCTATGTAAATATACATTATTCAGTTTCAGGCACTCTTATAGATGACCATTCAAGTATGTCTCTTAGTATAAACGGCACACCTGTTGCTACTGAATGGATATACAAAATATATGCGAAGTCGAAAGGTTACTGGAAGGTAAACATACCTTTAAACAAACTCAGAACAGGAAAGTTAAATGAAATAAAAATTGAAAGTGATCACCGTTCAATACTTGGTGATTGTGCAGATATAGACAATCCTTCCAACTGGGTTACAATATATGGCGATTCAAAGGTTCATTTTTCGGATAAAAGTGTTTATTCTCTGAAGCTTGCAAACTTCTATTCATCATATTTTGATGAATTTGGCAAGAACAAGCTTTTGAAGTCCGAGTTTATACTTCCGGACATAAAAAATACAGGGCTTGTATCTGGAATATTGAAACTCAGCTCTTCTATAGGAAGTTTGTATCCTGACAGGAATTTAATGGATTACAAGGTTGTGCAGGGAAACTCTAAAACAAAATCGGGGGCAGATTCAGTTGTAATTCTGCCTTATGATGATTTGAAGAAAGAAGTACAGTCTGCAAAGCTTGACAAGGATCAGGGTTATCTGTCGATTTCAGGCAATTCGGCAGGAAATCCATATTATAAAACCATAATAGGAGGAAACGGCGGGACTGGACTTAAAAAGGCTGTAAACTTTATATCCCAGAGTAAGTATTTGAAACAGATAAACCAAAATACTCTTTCTGTAAATTCAAGTGTCGACAAGAAGAACAAGAAATTTGCCACAAATGAGAGAGGAGATTATGTGTTCTCCGACTGGGGATATTCAGATGTCAATCTTCAGGGTGCTTTTCACAGGACAACAAGTTTTTCCTTCGTTCAGCCCAGGGGTTTGGAGTCTGCAGAAGGTTCATATATAGATCTCAAGTTCAGACATTCAAAAATACTTGTACCTGAGAGATCGACTCTTTCAGTTTATATAGATGGAAGACTTGCAGGAAGTACAAAGCTTTCAAACTCAAATGCAGATGATGGTACTCTTAAGGTGAAGATTCCAAAAAGTGCCTTGAAATCTCCGATTATAGATGTAAGCGTTCAGGTATACAATTATATAGGAAAAATAGATTGTTCCAAGGATTATTACGACAGTGCATGGACATATATATATTCGAATTCCGAGATCCGTCTTATACCTGGAAAAGTTGGCATTCAACCGTCACTTGATAATTTTCCATATATAGATAAATATACGGATGAGGAAAGAAACAGTATGCTTGTGTCATTCCCGGGAAATATAAATGTAGATCAGCTTGATTCCGCAGTGCTTATGGCAGGACGTCTTGGACAGAGTTCAGGAAAAGTGTTGGATTTTGATGTTGTGGAAGGGAAGGAAGCGATATCAAAAAAGTATAAAGACAGAGACATGATTTTTATAGGAACTTTTGATGATATAAATCTGCCTGACAAAGTTAAGAAGCTTTTGCCGATAGTCCCAAGCGGAAATGGAAAATTCAAGATTGAGTCTGGAATTCAGGAAGTCCCGGAGACTTTGAAGGACAAGACGGTAATTGAAACTATAAGGTCTCCATGGAATTTTTATAAGAAAGTTTATGTTGTTATGTATGAAAATGAAGCTAATTTAAAAACTTTCAACAGACTTCTGTCGGACAAGGATAATCTTAATGGCATGAAAAATCAGATATCAATTGTAGACAATAAGCTTGGAATTACGAATATATCATTTACCGACAAACAAGATGACGAGCTTCCTGTTACTTTTCTTTCAGTAGTACAGTCCGTTGAGGGTAAGACAGGATTTCCATGGTGGGTACTTTTGATAGCGGCTTTTCTAATTGGAATGTGTATAGTAACTATTATGAGAATCAGAAAAAAGAGCAGTCAGTTTGAAGAAGCGGGCAGGATAATGAAGGAATCCCAGGGGTTCAAGGAAAAAGAAATTTCAAAAGAAAGGCATGAGGAAGACGAAGACAAGTAAAAATCAAGCTTTACAAGGCCTCAAAGTCAATGTATAATGATAATTATTTTTAGATACAAGAAAGGAAGTCATTGAATTTGACAAGAATATTTAAAAGATTTTTATATTATTACAGGCCTTATAGGTTTCTTTTTTACGCAGACATGCTGTGTGCGCTTGTAGTTTCACTGGTAGACCTGTCTTTTCCACTTATACTCAGCTATCTTTCAAAGAATATATTTGTAAGGGACAGTCAGGTTATAATTCACTCCATGCTGTATATCGGGATATTTATGATTGCAATATATATTGTAAAGTATTTCTGCCAATATTTTATTGCTTCCTGGGGGCACATTATGGGTGCACGAATGGAGAACAACATGAGACGTGACCTTTTCCATCATCTTCAGAAAATGTCATTTTCATATTATGATGAGAACAATACAGGACAGATGATGTCTATCATGGTGTCCGATTTGTTTGATATATCGGAACTTGCACATCATGGCCCGGAAAATGTATTTATATCGGCTATAAAGATACTTGGATCTTTTGTAATACTTATGATGATAAATGTGCAGATGACGATTATTCTCCTTGCAGTTACAGCTGTAATGGTGGTATTTTCAATTTATCAAAATGACAGGATGCAGAAGATATTTCTAGACAATAGAAAAAAAATGGGAAACATAAATTCATCTGTTCAGGACAGTCTTCTTGGAGTTAGGGTTGTAAAGTCCTTTGCAAATGAAGACCTTGAGCAGAAAAAGTTTGACAGGAACAATAATGCCTACAGGCTTTCAAGAGAGAAGAGCTACAGGGCAATGGGAAAATTTATTGCGGGCAATGCTTTCTTTGAGGGACTTTTGTATGTTGTCATACTTGTAACCGGAGCGTATTTTATAGCCAAGGGTTCACTTAAAATATCGGACCTTGCAGTTTATGCTTTGTATATAAACATATTTATAAATCCGATAGATATACTTATAAACTTCGCAGAGCAGTTTCAAAAGGGTTTTGCAGGGTTCAAGAGGTTTTTGAACATTGTTGATTCAAATCCGGATGTAGTGGACAAGAAGGATGCAAAAGAGCTTGACAATGTAAAAGGTGACCTGGAATACAGGAACGTTTCCTTCAGCTATAATGAAAAGAAGCAGATATTAGATAACTTAAGCATAAAAATAAAGGCGGGAACCAAGGTTGCTTTTGTAGGACCATCAGGTGGGGGAAAAACTACCCTCTGTTCACTTCTGCCGAGATTTTATGATGTATCCTCTGGAGCGGTAACTATAGATGGAAGGGATGTACGCGATGTTACATTGGAGTCGCTTAGAGGCTCTATAGGAATAGTCCAGCAGGATGTTTATCTCTTCTCGGGAACATTGGGTGACAATATAAGATATGGAAAACCGGATGCAACTTTTGAAGAAATAGTAGAGGCTGCAAAAGAGGCCAATATCCATGATTATATAATGTCTCTTGAAAGTGGTTATGATACTTATGTTGGAGAGCGCGGAGTAAAACTTTCAGGGGGTCAGAAACAGAGAATTTCAATTGCAAGAGTATTTTTGAGGAATCCTCCTATTCTCATACTTGACGAGGCAACTTCAGCCCTTGACAATGAGAGTGAAAGGTTCATACAGCAGTCACTTGAGAAACTTGCAAAAGAAAGAACAACAATAGTAATAGCACACAGGCTCAGTACAATAAGGAATGCAGACGAAATAATTGTAATAGAAGACGGCAGTATAAAAGAAAGAGGAAGCCACAAAGATCTTCTTGAAAAAGGAGGACTATATTCTTTCTATTACAATATGCAGTTTGAGGGGCTTGATGAATAGGATATAGATTGTGATGACTTGTCGAAAATGCTTTCAGTGTGAAATGCTCATTCATTTATATGATAACGGATCTTCTCTTTGTTGTTATCAAAACGAAGAAAATTTACAAGTTTGCATTGAAGATACATTAAAATTTAATTCGATAGTGAATACTAAGTCAAAATCTATGATAAGAATAGATAAGTATTCTAAGAAAAAGCCAACTCACTTACAAGTGTTACAATATATACGAAAGTATCATTATAGGGATACTATTGATTTTGTAGTAAACATAAATAAACTAGTTACATATGATAGAATAGATAATTTAATGAGTAAATATAATGAATATATGAGCAGTAATAGAGTAATACTTATAAAAAAGTTTTTAAAATACAAATTTAAAAAATTAGCCCAAGTATACAATTTGTGAAGGGAGGAGAAACGATGACAACAAAAAATAAAAGAGACTATTTATATGTGATTTGGAAAAACCCTAAAAGTAGAAGACAATATATTATTGGAGAACTAGGTAAAAGTGATGATGGCAAATATGATTTTTGCTACTGTCATGAAATTCATGAAGCTATTAATAATGGTTTTCAAGCATTGATATCTTTTGATGATATTGACAACAGATATACTAGTGATAAGTTATTTACTCCCTTTGCAAGTAGGTTGCCGGATAAAAAAAGAAAAGATATCGGAAAAATTTTAAGAAAATACAATATGACAGAATATGATGAATATACGCTTCTAAAAAAGAGTGAAGGAATATTACCAATAGATACTATAAAATTTATTGAACCAATTCTTGAAATTCCGGAGTATGGTCTTGAAAAGAAGTTTTATATAGCTGGAGTGAGACATTATGTTCCTTGTAATGGTAAAGAATGTATTAAATTTAATAACATACATGAAAGTGACAATTTGAGTTTTGAATTGGAACCATCTAATAAATATGATGAATATGCTATAAAAGTAATAGATAATGGGGTACTAGTGGGTTATATACCAAGATATTATAGTAAGCAATTAAGTAATTTGATTAATAGTGGTTTTAACTATAAATGTTTAATTAATAAAGTTAAAAAAAATAATGAATGCGATGAGTGCATACAGGTTTCTTTAAGCATTCAAAGAAAGAAACTCTATGCATAAACTTTTGATAACCAAAATAAAAGAGATGCCTTCAGATGGGCATCTCTTTTTAGAGTAAATTTTCAAGGTCGATATTGCACTTCCCAAAATAAACCTCTAATTTTTCCTTGGAAGATTTTAAAAGCTTGATTACATTTTCAAGTTTCTTGTCTGAAAAACGGAAAGTTGGAATGCATACGCTCAAGGCGGCAATTATCTTGTCTTTATTTCGCAATGATATACCTACGCAGTTAACGAGAGGTGTTGATTCTTCATGTTCGATGGCATATCCACGAATTTTGGTCTTCTCCAGCTCTTCAAATAATTTATCCCAATCGGTAATAGTATGGGGAGTAAAAGCGGTTAGGCCATTTGGATACAAACTATATATTTCTTCTTTAGACTTTTCTGCAAGTATGACCCTGCCTATAGCCGTACAATACAGGGGAAGCTGTTTGCCTACGTAAGACACAAGGCGAATTGGCTCTGCAGAGTCTTCTTTGGCGACATACATCAAGTTTCCGCGATTTTGAATGCCAAGCTGACAGGTTTCGTTGCTTGCAGAGACTATATACTTCATTTCGCTTTTTATCAGTTTGAGAGCATCCATATGATTGCTGTAGGATGAGCCAACTGAGAAGGCCGCAATCCCAATAAAGTATTTTGAAGTTTCTTTTTGCATGTAAATAAATTTTCTTGATGCCATGGTATGTACTAGCGGCATTATGCTGCTTTTAGGTGCGCCGAGAGCTTTTGACAATTCTGTAAGTGTCATGCCTTCATTATTGTTTGAGAGGAGTTCGAGTATATCTAGCACACGTTCTGTAGGTCTGTGTTCATTAGATGCCATAATTATTCACCTGGTTATTCTTTATATATTTTACTATTATTATAGCAAAGTGAAAATCATATTTCTACTTTGATTAAATAGTTTAACTTTATATGAAAAAATATATTGACATGGATTTAAAAAAGTGATAATTTTAATAATGTAGTACGTATTTATATACTAAGTACGTAAATACGTACTGAAATTAGATAACAGAGGGGAGGAAGCATAGGAGTCATTATATATATATTAGATGAAAACGTATTATATAAAATATAAAGGAGAAATATTATGGCGGAAAGAAGTAAAAAAATTCTCAGTGGAATACAAAATCAATATTACAGAGCTACATTAAAATCAATGGGATTTTCTACAGATGATTTGAAAAGACCGATGATAGGAATTGCGAATGCATGGAGTGAGTGTGTTCCGGGGCATTTCAATTTAAGACAGGTAGCTCAGAGAGTCAAAGACGGAATATATCGTGCAGGTGCAACCCCTGTTGAATTTGGTGTAATAGGTGCTTGTGATGGTATGGGACAAGGCCATGATGGGATGCATTATATTCTTCCCTCCAGAGAATTGATAGCAAATTCTATTGAGTCCATGGCTCAGATAAATTTATTCGATGGAATCGTTTTACTTGGCTCTTGCGACAAGATTGTACCGGGAATGTTGATGGCTGCTGCGCGACTTGATATACCTTGCATATTGCTCCCTGGAGGGCCTATGGATGGCGGAATTGTTTTTGATGGGAGAAAATCTGATCAAACCTCAAGTACAGAGGCCTATGGAATGTTGACTGCCAATAAAATTTCTGAAAAGCAATATAGGTCTTTGGAGAATCTTTCCTGTCCTACCTGTGGTTCGTGCTCATATCTTGGAACTGCAAACACAATGTGTTCACTGTCGGAAGCACTTGGTATGACATTACCGGATGGGGGAATTATACCGGCTGCATCGGCAAGGCGTCTTTCTATTGCGGAGAAAACTGGAATTAAAATAGTTGAAATGGTACAAAAAAATGTTACAGCACGTAAAATCATCACAAATGAGAGTGTAAAAAATGCGATTAAGGTATGTCTTGCGATGAGTGGAAGTACCAATGCTGTAATGCATCTTACCGCCCTGGCCCATGAAGCAGAGCTAAGTATTGATGTACTAAACGAGTTTGACAGATTGTCAGAGACAACACCGCAAATCGCAAAGATTAATCCTGCATCAAAGTACAATATGATTGATTTTTATGAAGCAGGCGGTGTTATGCGATTAATTCAAGAAATACAGGAAATAATTGATACCGACCAGATGACTGTTACCTGTCATAAAGTCAAGGAAAACATAACAAATCATGTATATCAGTATCCTGAAAATACGAATGTGATAAGAAATATGAAAGAACCTTTTGGATATCAGGGAGGCGTTGCCGTAATTCGTGGAAATATAGCACCTGACACTGGAATTACCAAACCTGGAGCATTTGATGCCAGCTTGCATCATTTTGTTGGGGAAGCTATATGCTTTGATTCGGAAGAAGCAGCGGAAGAAGCCATTTTATCAGGAAAGGTGCACGAAGGACATGTAGTTGTAATACGTTATGAGGGACCAAAGGGCGGACCTGGAATGCGTGAAATGTATAAAGCAATGAAATATTTGTATGGGCGTGGATTATCCAAGTCAACCGCACTGATAACCGATGGACGTTTTAGTGGAACGAACAATGGATGTTTTGTTGGACATATATCTCCGGAGGCAGCAGAGGGAGGACCAATTGCAATTATAAAAAATGGAGATAAAGTTGAAATAGATGTAGAGAAACGAAGCTTGAATTTATTGATTGATAAAGAAGAAATTTCGGAGCGTTTAAGTGAGTGGAAACGACCGGAACCAAAGTTTAAGAAGGGGTACCTTGGACTGTATTGTAAAATCGCATCCTCCGGTTCTGAAGGTGCAATAATGAAATACGATAATTTGTAAAATTCAATTTAAAAAAACTGAGAAAGGGCGCTTGAAAATGTATAAGATAATTACTCCTGTTGTGACAGTCTTTGATGAAAATGAAAAACCTGATTATGAAGCAAACAAAAAAGTTATTGACTTTCTTGTAGAAGGAGGTGTGGATGGAATTCTTGTATTGGGATCAACCGGGGAGTTTACAGGTCTTACCAAAGAGGAAAAAATGGATTTTTTTAAGTTCTATTCGGAATATACAGATAACCGTGTTGAGTTATATGCAGGTACAGGCTGTATGAACTTTGAGGATACGATTGAGCTATCCAATTCAATATATTCCATGGGATATGTTGCACCTATAGTAATTGCACCTTATTATTACGGTTTGGACCAGGAAAAGATTTTTATTTTTTATGATACTCTTGCAAAAGCTCTAAAAGGTGATTTGTATATATACAATTTCCCGGCAAGAACAGGGCATTCCATTATGCCGGAAACTGTGAGAAGGCTTGTGGAAAAAAACAGTAATATTAAAGGACTTAAAGACTCTGTTTCAGAACCGAACCATACTAATCTAATCTCCTTGAAAACGATTGATTTTGAATTTAGTGTCTATTCCGGGTTTGATGATCAATTTCTATATAATATTTCATCAAAAGGAAGAGGCTGTATAGGAGGACTTTCCAATATTGTTCCTGAAATATGGAGTGACCTGGTGAAGGCCGCCAATAATAAGGATTTTGACAGGGCATTGAGTATGTCGTATCTAATTCATAAATTGATGCCGCTCTATGATATGGATTCAAATTTTTCGCTTTTATTTAAAAGATTGATGCTTCATCGCGGGATAGAAATTTCAACAAGGGCAATTTTCCCTTTTAACCAAATGAAAAATTCAGTATATGAGCAAGCCGAGAAACTTTTAGACAATGTAATTAAAGAATATCAAAATTATAAGATTTGAAGGGAAATCTATAAAAAGGTTTTCCTTGACAATTATATTATATAGAGAGGATATAAAAAATTATGAATTATGTTGGTAAAGAAAATATTTCGAACGATAGATGGAAGCATATTATTCCACCATGTATTCTTGTACATATAGTTGCATTTATGGATCGTACGAATATAAGTTTTGCAATAGCAGGTGGAATGGATCAGGCGCTGGGAATGACATCAACTATTGCAGGACTGGTATCAGGCATATTTTTTGTAGGATATATGATACTCCAAATTCCAGGTGGAAATTATGCCGAAAAGAAAAGTGCCAAAAAATTTATCAGTATTTCTCTGATTGCATGGGCGATACTTTCGGTGGCAAGTGGATTTGTAACTTCAATCTGGCAGCTTTTAGTATTGAGATTCCTGCTTGGAGTTGGAGAAGGTGGAGTATGGCCGGCAGTACTTGTTATCATTTCGCATTGGTTTCCAAATGAAGAAAGAGGCAGGGCAAATGGATTATTTATAATGAACTTTGCTATAGCTTCAATCATAACGGGGCCTGTATCCGGATGGATAATATCATTTTCAAGTTGGCGATGGGTATTTATAATTGAAGGATGTCTTGCAATATTACTTATATTAATATGGTATCCTCTAATAAGTGACAGACCGGAAAATGCAAAGTGGATATCAGAAGGTGAAAAGAACTGGATTACAGATAAACTGAAAAGTGAACAGATGGAAATAGAGAGCAATTTTGAAGATTCAAGTTCAGAAAAAAGTGTATATAAAAATTCAGAATTATGGAAACTTACTACCAGTTATTTTTGTTATCAGGTTGGAATTTATGGATTTTTTCTATGGCTTCCGACTTTGATAAAGCAATTGACGAATTCAGGTATAGGAATAATAGGAATGTTGTCTGTATTCCCTTATATAGGTACTTTGATTGGAATATGGATATTCTCGGTATTGTCTGACAAGACCATGAATCGTAAAATGTTTACAGCACTCCCTATGGTTGGACTGGCTATATCGCTGGTAATGTCCGTTCAGTTTAAAAACAGTATATGGGTTTCGTATGGATTTTTGATATTGTGTGGATTTTTTCTTCAAGGATACAATAGTAGTTTTTGGTCAATGCCGCCGCTTATTTTTAAATCCAGTGAAGCTGGAAGTGCACGAGGTTTTATAAATGCTTTGGGTAATCTGGGTGGATTTATAGGACCATACTTTGTAGGATGGTTGACAGTTGCTGTAAATTCAAATGTAAGTATATATTTTTTAGCAGTTACTATAATAATAGGATGCCTGATTAATTCATCCATAAAGTTTAATAAAGGAGCATAATTCAAAGGAAACTTTGTGTTATAATAATGCAAAGTTTCCTTTGAAAATATAATTTATACCATAAAAATAATATATCATAAAAAATATAAAGTCAATCCGGGTCTGAAAAGCCCGGATAATTTGTTTTGGAGGTCTATGTAAAATTTATATTTATACAGATTTATAAATTAAAAGTAGTATATTTATAAACAGTTACAATATAGTAATTGTCAATATTAATGGGTTATTATATACAAAATAGCATAAATATAAATAAAATAGCATAAATATAAATGAAACTAGTTGAATAATTATTATTGTAAAATGTGATTTCGTATGCTATCATTATTAATATGTGATTTGTTCCTTAGCAATAATTTATAATATAATGCATATATATACATATAAAAATAAAGGGGTTATGGTAATTATGAAAAAGACAGGAAAATTGTTAACTATGGTTATGGTGCTTGCTGTTTCTATTTCTGTATTTGCAGGATGTGGTAAGACAAGCAGCAGTGATGCGAATACACTTGAAAGTGTAAAGAAAGCGGGAGTTTTGAAAATAGGGCTTGAAGATTCATTTCCTCCTATGGAATACAGAGACGGAAATAACAAACTTAAAGGTTTTGACATAGATATGGCCACTGAAATAGGAAAGAGACTTGGAGTAAAAACTGAGTTTGTAGCTACTGATTTTAATGGAATAATACTTGCACTCAAGTCTGGAAAGTTTGATGCAATAGTATCAGGCATGAGTATAACAGATGAAAGAAAGAAGCAAATAGATTTTTCAGAACCATATTTTATGTCTGGACAGATTATAATTGTTAAAAATGGAAATACAGCTGTAAAAAAATCAGATGATTTGTCTGGCAAAACTGTTGGAGTGGAACTTGGAACTACTGGAGACAAATCGGCTCAAACCCTTGACAAAAAACTCAAAAGCAAAACATCAAAGGGAATGAAAGAAATAAAAAAATATGACAAGGCAACTGATGCACTTCAGGATTTGCAGACTGGAAGAAGCGATGCTGTAATAATTGATGAACCTGTAGGAAGATATTATATATCTTCTCCGGAGAAAAAGGGAAAATATGCAGTACTTTCTGAAAAACTTACAAGTGAACCAATGGGAATAGGTTTCAAAAAAGGTAACAAGGAACTTGAAGAATCGGTTCAGAAAGCACTTAACGACATGAAAAAGGATGGCACTATGTCAAAGCTTTCTATAAAATGGTTTGGAACTGATGAGTATAAAAAATAGTTATTATAAAATTAAGGAAAGAGTGGAAACGGAGCAATGAATATAGACTTTATCAAGAGTATACTTCCGGTCCTTTTAAAGGGAAGCGTAATGACAATAGAACTTACGGTTATAACAATAATTTTAGGAAGTATTCTTGGAATATTTCTGGCACTTTTAAGATTGTCACATAATTTGGTTTTGAAAAATCTTTCAAATTTCTATACATGGATATTTAGGGGAACTCCTCTTTTGCTTCAACTTTTCTTTTTCTACTATGGGTTGCCTTTTGTAGGATTGGAGCTTACGCCTTTTACAGCAGCTGTAATAGGACTCGCGTTAAACTGTGGTGCATATATGGCTGAGATAATAAGAGGTGGGATACAATCCATAGACAAGGGACAGTTTGAAGCCGCAAAGGCACTTGGATTTAATTATATCCAAACTATGGGTAAGATAGTGCTTCCGCAGACTTTCAAAGTTATAATACCTCCTGTTGGAAATGAGTTTATATCTATATTAAAGGATACGTCGCTTGTTTCAACTATAGCAATGGTTGAGCTTATGAGATCCGCCCAGCAGATATATGCGACAAGTTTTGATCCTATATCTGTATTCTTGACGGCTGCCATACTTTATCTTATAATGACAACTGTTTTTACTACTGCATTTGGTATAATAGAGAAAAGATTATCGGTTTATAATTAATAGAGGTGAATGTTTGTGGAGAATACAGTTTCAGAAAAAAACGAGTATATGAATGAATATATGATAGAAGCTTTGAATATTACAAAAAAATTTAATGATTTGACAGTATTTGAGAATTTGAATATTAGAGTAAAAAAAGGAGAAGTTCTTGTTGTTATAGGCCCGTCGGGTTCAGGAAAAAGTACATTTTTGAGATGTCTTAATCATCTTGAAGACATAAACGGCGGTCAGGTTGTCATAGAAGGAGAAAAATTAAATCCCAAAAATAAAAAATCAATTAGAAAGATAGCAGAAAAAACCGGTATGGTATTTCAAAACTTTAATCTTTTTCCGCATATGACTGCAATACAGAATGTAATGGAGGCACCTGTAGTAGTCAAGAAAGAAAATAAAGCCGAAGTGCGAAAAAGAGCCGAAGTACTTCTTGAGAAAGTTGGACTTTCAGACAAGATGGATTATTATCCTTCGAAACTGTCAGGCGGACAGAAACAAAGAGTTGCAATTGCAAGAGCGCTTGCAATGAATCCTGATATAATGTTGTTTGATGAACCTACGTCAGCGCTTGATCCGGAACTTGTAGGAGAAGTTTTAAATGTAATGAAGAAGCTTGCCGAGGATGGAATGACAATGGTTGTTGTGACACATGAGATGGGCTTTGCAAAGGAAGTTGCAGACAGGGTAATATTTATGGATGACGGAAAGATAGTTGAAGAAGGAAGTCCGAAGGATGTCTTTGACAATCCAAAGCAGGACAGGACAAAAAGCTTTTTAAACAAAGTGTTTAAATAAAAAACAGAGCCACCTTTTTATAAAAGGTGGCTTTTTTTATTTATTCTTTTTTATCATAATAATGGAAGTATATACCATTACGATTATGAGAAGCCATTTAAGAATGGAAAGAGGAAGCTGTTTTACTATGTATGCGGCAACAAAAACTCCAATGGAGCCAAACACCATAATTGGTATACATGCTTTTGTCTCGAAAGATTTTTCTTTTACAAATTTAAGGGAAGCTGCCAGCTCGAGAAAAGCACATGAACACATCATTATGGGGAAGGCGGAACGAGGATTCATTCCAAGAGTGTATACAAGTGCCATGCATGGTGCAAAAATGCCTATTCCAAGTGTCATAAGCGCTCCAAATATAAAATTGCCGACAATACCAATTGCAAGTTTTATTCCTGAAAGTGAAATTGCATTTCCACCTGAGGGCATCAGGTGGAATTGTCCTGCCAGCATCACAAAGGCGACAGCTATAAGTGCAAGGCCCATTCCGATCTGTATTTTTCTTTCGCTTAATTTTGACACGTATGAAGCGCCTATTACTGCCCCGAGTGTAGCGGAGATTATCATTGATATAAGAGTTAATTCTCCTACCTTGACTATATTGGTAAATATAACGGCTTCAAGCATTACCGGTATGGCACAGGATACATTTAATGTTCCTGGTATTAACTTGTCTTTTACAAGTTTGAAGTTCTTAAGGATCGTAGTTAAAATTGCAAAGCTTCCTATGCCGAGAGTATCAAAAAAATTTGCAATAAAGCCTGAAAATCCGAAAACTACAAAATCTTTTACTGTGTTGTTTTTTGAAATATCTTTATTATATGCTATATAATGTCTAAAAAATACAAATAGAAAATATACTGCGAATATAATAAGGAATATTAGTAATATTTTTATCATTTGTATACATCCTTTCAATACTTCTAAGATTATAGCATTAAAAAGAAGCTCAGTAAACAAGCATATTTTAAAAAGAAACAGAATTAAAATCCTGTTTCTTTTTAAGTTAATTCGACTTTGGATAATCATTCGGGTATGTGAAATTGTCTTTGAGTTTTTCAACTTTTAATATGTTTTCATAGACGGAAAATATGGGTATTCTAAAACCATAGGTTTTTATATTGTATTTTCTGTAAACCTGAAGTCCGCCGTATATTTCATCTGAATTGAATTTGAATTCAACTGCACTGTTTACATCTTTAAATGTTCGTACACTTCCATCATCAAGCTGGGCGTAAACAACGTATGATTTTTTATCTCCATCCTGCTTTATATATTTGTTTGATATGGTTGCTACATAGGTATTCCTGAAAAAATGAGGAAAAAAGGCAATCATGCCGCACAAAAGGACAATCAGGAGGATTGTCAGACGTATTTTTGATTTGGATTTTTTATGGACTTTGTGAAAAGAACCATATTTCATATGATCTCCTGTATTTATAAAATGCTATAATTATAATTACTATTTTTCAACTCTTTTTATGTCATCTGACATGTCTTTTACGTCCAATTTGTAGAATTCTTCATTTTCGGGAAGTTCCATCCTGAAACAAGAGCAGCTTTGTACTGTTACATCTGCATTTTTTATTGAAAGCTGGCTTATGTGCCCTCCAAACGTTTTGTCTTTGCTTACAAAGTGAAAATGATATCCTGGAACATTGAGTCCGTCAACGTAGGAAGGACATCTGAAACCTATTATATATCCTTCAACATTTTTATATTCAAAAGTAGGCTGGTCCTTTACTGTATCTGCCATTGCCCTGTATGGTAATTCCTGCTTTACGACAGTTCTTGTTTTTACGTAACTGAAGTTTCCTGTTATGTAAAAGGCATAAAATATGTTTTTGCTTTTTATATAGCTGTCGAGCTTTTCCTGAACTTCTGTGTAGGAGGAACAATTTTTGATTTTGTGTATACTGTAGTTTTCAAACTCAGTTACAACGGCAAAAGGAACAGATACATTTTTTGAGCATATGTAAATGCTGCCGTCAGGTTTTGTTCTGTAAAAAGTTCCGTTTAAAAGTGTCAGTTCTCCATCCAGACCTTTGAAAGTGCCTATTCCAAAGCTGCCTTTTTGAAGAAGTTTTTCAAGGGAAACACATCCATCATACAGACCGGAAACAAGAGCACTTATTGTAGACATTTGATATATATGATTCGGGATTTTTGCTTTATCCATTTACTTTCACCTCAAAATAATTATATCATAGGTTCCAACTCGAAATACCGGGAATATTTTAGTTATAGTACGGTAAAAATATTTGTGAAGGAGATGAGAAAAATTAGTAAATATTTTGTTGAGAGTTCTTCGGGTATTCTTGAAAAGGTGCTTATGTGTCCTCCGACTTATGCAAAGCTGACAAAGAGTAAAAATGGGAAAAATATTAATGTGGATCGGGACAAATGTCTGAGAGAACATGATGATCTTGTGCATGCTTACAGGTCAAATGGAATTGAAGTTGAATTGCTTTCTCCGGATAAGGGGCTTTGTGATCAGGTTTTTTCAAGAGATTTTGGTGCGTGTGTAAGGGAAGGATATATTCTTGGAAACTTTAAAAATGCCAGCAGAAAAGGTGAGAGAGAGGCATATTCAAAAAAGATGAAAGAACTTCAAGTTCCATGTATTGCAGAGTGTTGTCGGGGATTTTTTGAAGGTGGGGATTTCTGGATGCTTGATGATAGAACCATTGCGATTGGAATTCTTGAGAGAAGTGATGAGGTTGGAGTCCTTGAGATAAGTCGCGGCCTTGAGAAATACGGATATCATGTAATCGGAGTTCCTTCAAGTGAAAAGTGCATACATCTTGACATGTGCTTCAATATTGTTGCAGAGGGAATTGCAGTTGCATCAAGGGAGGTACTGCCTGAGAAATTTCTGGAGCTTTTAAAATCCATGAATTTTAAAATCATTGATGTGGACAAAAAAGATATAATGAAATGTTTCTGCAACCTTCAGTCAATAGGAGGCGGAAGGGTAATATCTTTTATTGAAAATAGAGAAGTAAACAAAAAAATGAAATCAGAAGGACTTGAAGTCATAGAGCTTGATATATGTGAAACCTTCAAGCACGAAGGTGGAGTACACTGCATGACTTTTCCAATCAGAAGAAAAAAATAAAATTGTTCCTGAAGTTTGAACTTCGGGAACAATTTTCATGCATTTAATCTCTCAGGTCTGCAACGAGTTTGGTTTTATCCTTCGTTTTTGTATCTACGACTTTTATTACTTTTGCAGGAGATCCTGCTGCAACTACATTTTCAGGAATGTCTTTCACCACTACGGAACCTGCAGCTATTACAGAACCTTTTCCTATTTTAACACCTTCAAGTATTACCGAATTTGCACCTACAAGAACGTCGTCGCCTATTATGCACGGCGATTTGCTTGGTGGTTCAAGAACACCTGCAACAACTGCTCCTGCACCAAGATGAACGTTTTTGCCGAGTTTTCCTCTGGCTCCAACTACGGCATTCATGTCCACCATGGTTCCTTCGCCTATTTCAGCACCTATGTTTATTACTGCACCCATCATAATTACCGCACCTTTGTCTATCTTTACCTTGTCTCTTATTATGGCCCCTGGTTCTATTCTTGCATTTATGTTCCGAACGTCTACAAGAGGAATGGCAGAATTTCTCCTGTCATATTCCATTTTGAAATGTTTTATCCTGTCTTTGTTTTCTTCAAGAAAATCGGCTATTTCATTGCTTTCTCCAAAAATTACATGAAAGTCGGATGAGCCATAGTCTTCTATATTTCCGAATTGGCAGCCGGACAATTCACCTTTTATATATACTTTGACAGGAGTTGCTTTTTTGGCTTCTTTTATGTATCTTGCTATCTCATACGGGTTTGTTAAGTCATAATTTTCTTCCATATAAAACATCCTTCCTTTAAAACCGATTAATTTAGTTGTCTGTTTGACACAAATTATAACATATAAGACATTTAAAATCCATTTATTTCGGCTCTATTCAATGTGTGGATATCTGTTTTAAAGTAACAAAAACCTCCCTTTAAAAATATTCTGATAATGTATAGTCATAAAAATATCCATATAGGAATAGACGGAGGTTATTTACATGTATTGTATTGATGCTGGAAGTATGTATTGCCCGTGCCATCTTGCCGAAACATCCGACTGTATATTGTGTTCGCAGCTTTCGGGTGAAGAGTTTTGTCAGTGTCAGAATTGGTGTGGGGTGTGTATATATGAAAAATACAGATCCAACGGGGAGAAAGCCGAGAAGCTGCGGGAGACTTATAATTCACGTGTAGTTGAAAAAAATATTCTCTGTGATGATTTGTATAGTCTTGTAGTTGAAGTTCCGGAATCCATTGCAAGGGAGCTTGTATATCCTGGAAGTTTTGTTTTTTTGAGAAATGTTGGAGATCCGGAATATTATGATACTCCTTTATCAGTTATGGAGACGGACAGGAATAATAATACTTTGAAGATTGTGATAAAAGCTGTAGGCATAAAGACAAAAAGCCTCATGAAAGTTGAAAAAGGCAGTGAAATTCTTGTCCGTGGTCCTTTTTCAAACGGTATAATGGGGCTTAAAAATGTATATGGTGCAAAAAATGGTACGTCTATTGTGATATCAAGGGGAATAGGGGCGGCCCCTTCTGTTCAGGTTCTTAAAAAGTTGTATGAAAATAAAAACAGGATAATATCCATTGTGGATGTTCAATTTAAAAACAATTTTGCAGAAAAGTATTTCAACCAGTATGGTTTCAATACTATAAGCTGCAACATGCTTGAAAATGGAAAACTAACAGAAGAGTTCAAATCATGTCTGGCAGGTATTATGGCAGACAATGAAATAAATCTTGTTCACTGTGGCGGGCCGGACATACTGACTTATAGGGTTATGGAAGTTGTTGATGAATCAATAAGGATCTCCTGCTGCAACAATGCAAAGATGAATTGTGGAGAAGGTATATGTGCAAGCTGTACAAAGCACTATGAAAATAATGTTGTAAAGAGATTGTGCAAGGTGCAGATAGATCCGAGGGACTTGTTTAAAGATAGAAGATTATTTTAAGGAGGATTTTATGTCATGAAAATAATAGTTATAGGATCAGGATGGTCAGGATGTGCAGCAGCACTTACTGCAAAAAAGG
This sequence comes from Clostridium pabulibutyricum, assembly GCF_058242705.1. Classification (NCBI taxonomy): domain Bacteria; kingdom Bacillati; phylum Bacillota; class Clostridia; order Eubacteriales; family Clostridiaceae; genus Clostridium; species Clostridium pabulibutyricum. The sequence goes on along the minus strand of NZ_JBZAYZ010000003.1, from coordinate 86,704 downwards.
CCGGTGCGGATGTTGTAATTTACGAGAAGACAGATATGGTTCTGGGACTCGGAAATGTAGGGGGTATAATGAGAAATAATGGAAGATATACTGCTGCCGAAGAAATAAGCGCACTTGGAGCGGGAGATTTGATAAAAATTACAGACAGCCTTTCAAGACATAAAAATATTGATTTCCCCGGACATAAACATGCCTGGCTTTATGATGTGAATAAGATAGAGCCTGTAGTAAGAAAATACCTTAAGAGCATGGGAATAAAAATAAATTTCATGTCCAGGATAGTGGATGTAAAAATGGACAAAAACAGGATAAAGGGAATATATACTCAAGACGGAGAATATGATGAGGCCGATGCTTTCGTCGAAGCTACAGGATCTACAGGACCTATGGGAAATTGCATAAAATACGGAAATGGATGTTCAATGTGCGTGCTTAGGTGTCCGTCTTTCGGCCCAAGAATAAGTATAAGCAGGTGTGCTGGAATAGAGGATCTTCATGGAGAAAGAGCAGATGGAAATTATGGTGCATTCAGTGGGTCATGTAAACTTGCAAAGGAAACTGTTGACAAGAAGCTTGTGGATGAGATTGAACAAAAAGGCGTTGTGGTTCTTAAGGTTCCAGAAGAAGATATAAATATGGACAAATTGAAGGCGAAAGTGTGTCAGCAGTATGCACTTAAAGAATTTGCTAAAAATGTAGTTCTTCTTGATACTGGGCACATCAAGCTGATGACATCATACTATCCTCTTGAAAAATTGAGGAAGATACATGGACTTGAAAGTGTAAAGTTTATAGATCCGTATTCTGGAGGCAAGGGGAATTCCATAAGATACCTGTCTGTAGCTCCAGTCTATAATGATCTTAGGGTGAAAGGACTGCAAAACCTTTTTTGTGGGGGTGAGAAGAGTGGATTGTTTGTTGGACATACTGAGGCCATATGTACAGGTTCCCTTGCAGGTCACAATGCTGCAAAATATGCTTTAAAAAAACCAACTGTCATACTTCCTACTGAAACTGTAATAGGGGATATTATAAATTATGCAAATATCAAAATACTTACTGAGGAAGGAAGGAAAAATAGATATACTTTTGCCGGAGCGGAATATTTTAACAGGATGAAAGATAGAGGACTTTATTCTATTGATAGAAAAGATATAAGAGGTAGAGTAAAAAAACTTGGGCTTATTGATTTGTTCGATAAAAGAATTTCATAAATTTAAGGCGCGATATTAACATTATGTTTGAAATACAAGGATGATTTTTAACAAATTTTAAAATTTATATTGATTTTTTTGAAAAAAGCGTTATAATAATAAATAATTATTATAACGCTTTTTTATTATTGAAGCTTTAGTAATTATGGGGCCCCTGTTTTAACCTGAAAACTTAATAATGTAATTGATGGGAGGATTTACAAATGGTAATTATCTGGGCAATTTTGATTATATATATGATTATTAACTTGGCCATAGGAGTATATAGCGGAAAGAAAATCAAGAGTACTTCAGATTATCTGCTTGCAGGACGTAATATAGGAGTTCTTATGACTGCAGGAACTCTGGCTGCAACTGAAGTTGGAGGTGGAAGTACAGTAGGTGTTGCAGCAAAGGCATATGGAAGCTGGGGGTTATCTGCAGGCTGGTATGTTACTTCTGCAGGAATAGGAGTTATTCTTGTAGCATTTATTGCTCCTTTTTTGAGAAAGTCAATGGCAACTACCATGCCGGAAATAATCCAAAAGAAATTTGGAAATAAAAGTCATATTATTACAATTATACTTTCATTAAGTGCAAATGTAGCCTTGGCAGGTGTTCAGATAACTGCCTCAGCAGCTATAATAAGTGTACTTACTGGATTATCTTCAAACATATCCATACTTTTATCGGGAATAGTCTTGGTCTTTTATACTATGATAGGTGGAATGTGGAGTGTAACAATTACAGACATAGTACATGCCATAGTTCTTCTTGTAGGATTTACTGTTGCAGTTCCATTTGCAATTCACAGTGCAGGTGGATGGAGCCATGTTGTTAGTTCTCTTCCACCTGGACAACTTGGTTTTACGAAAGTGGGATGGAAAACAATAATAGGACTTGTAATCATGTATTTTATGACATTTTCTACAGGTCAGGAGTGTGTCCAGCGTCTTTTTTCTGCAAAAGATGAAAAAACTGCAGTAAAAGGTTCGGTGCTGTGCGGTATTCTAATGACATTATATTCATTTGTACCTGCAATATTGGGACTTGTAGCACTCGCTGTATTTCCGCATATAGATGCAAATGATGCCGTTGCAGTTGTTGCTACGAATCTTATACCGCGAGTGATTGCAGGACTTGTAATGGCAGCGGTTATATCTGCTACATTGTCTTCAGGTTCAGGAGATTTGCTTGGAGCTTCTACAGTATTTGTAAAGGACATATACCAGCATTATATTAATCCTGAAGTTAGTGATGACAAACTTGTTAAATGCAGCAAAAGTATTGTTTTAATATTTGGAATTGTTGCTATTTTAATATCACTTTTCAGCAAACAGATCATACCTATGTTGATGTTTGCATTTACCATGAGGTCTGCAGGGCCATTTGCCGCATTTATTTTTGGACTTACATCCAAAAAGCTTTCAAAAGCAGCAGGGTTTTGGTCAATACTTCTTGGAAGTGTAGTCGGATTTTACTGGCAGTACATAGGTGAGCCATTTGGAATTATGGCTATTATTGTAGGTTCATGTGCAAGTGTAGTAGTATTTTTAATAATAAATGCTGCTTCAGGCAAGACTTCACAAATTGCATAATAAATATAGATTAAACTGTCATGTGGATTTTTAGCATGACAGTTTTTTATATTGCATTAAAATTGCACAATGAGCGGGTTTTAGATAAAATAAAAGAAAAAACATGAAGATAAAATACAGTGCAGGGGAGTGTGGAGCTGTGAAAAGTATAATTGTATCATCGAGCAGCAGTGGTGGTGGAAAGACAACAGTAGCTTTAGGGTTGATGAAAGCTCTTAAAAACAGAGGATTTGATGTACAGGGATACAAGGTTGGACCGGATTATATAGATACTGCATTTCATGAACATATTACAGGTAAGGCTTCCAGAAACCTGGATGTGTTTTTAATGGGTGAAGATGGGGTAAAGGCGTCATATTCGAGAGGAAGCGGAGATTACGGAATAATCGAAGGGGTAATGGGATTGTACGATGGAAAGGGAGTAACCTCCGAGGGTTCTACAGCACATGTGAGCAAAATTTTAAACCTTCCGGTTATTATGGTGATTACGCCAAAAGCCCAGAGCCTGACTCTTTGTGCTGAGATAAAGGGACTTATGGATTTTGAAGATGTAAATATTACCGGGGTAATTTTGAATAATATAAAAGAAGGGTACTATAGGCTTTTAAAAACCGCTTTAGAAAAAAACTTTGCTGGAAGAATAAAGGTATTTGGGTATTTGCCGCAGGATGAAAATTTGAGATTAAAAAGCCGTCATTTAGGGCTTGTTCAGAGCAGTGAAGTGGAAAATCTTGATAAAAAGATTGAAAGGTGCAGTGGATTGATTGAAAAATATATTGATGTTGATGCTGTTTTGAATTCATTTTCCGAGACGGTCAAATTCAATGATTTTTATCATGTTGAAAACAAGAACTTGAAAATCGGCGTGGCGAAAGACAAGGCGTTTAGTTTTTACTACAAAGAAAATCTGGAGCTTATGCAAGAGATGGGTGATATAGTTTATTTCAGTCCTTTAAATGACAGAGAATTGCCTGAAAATCTCGATTTTATATATATCGGAGGAGGTTATCCAGAGGTATTCAAGAACGAATTGAGTTCTAATGAAAGTATGCTTTCAAGCATAAAAGATGCTTTAAACAGCGGAATTAATTGTTATGCGGAATGTGGAGGCTTTATGTATCTCATGGATACTATGGAGGGTGAAAACATGGTTGGTTTTTTTAGAGGAAATGCCCATATGAGCAGTAAACTGCAAAATTTTGGATATGCACAAATTGAAGTTGAAGAGAAAAATTTGATATTCCCAAGGGGAATCAAGATAAATTGTCATGAGTTTCATAAGTCGTATATAGATACGGATGAGAAAAAAATATATAAAGTTGTTAAAAAGACATATTTGTCGGAATATAAAAAATGGAGATGCGGGTATGTAAAAAATAATACGCTTGCTGCATACCCTCATGTACACTTTTTTGGAAATATGAATTTTTTAAAATATTTGACTGAAATTAATAAGAGGAAGTGAAATTTTATGGATTATATAAAAAAGCCCGCGCTTATAGAACAAAAAAGCTTTGAAATTATAGGAAAAGAAATGGGTCCCAATAATTTCTCCGAAAAAGAATTAAATATAGTCAAAAGGGTTATACATACCACTGCAGATTTTGAATACAAGGATATACTTTACATTAGAAAAGGGGCTATAGATGAGGCTCTTAAGCTTTTGAAGGGAGGTATTACGATTTTTACCGATACAAACATGATACTTGCCGGAATAAATAAAAATGCTCTTAAAAAACTTAACTGCAGGGTGGTATGTTATGTTCGTGATGAAAATGTGATAAAAGAGGCTAGGAGCAGGGGAATCACACGCTCAATGGCAGGAATTGAAAAAGCGGTTTGTGACGGAATAAAATTTTTTGTATTCGGCAATGCGCCTACGGCTCTCTATAGGTTGAAGGAGCTTATTTATGAGAAAGGATGCAGTCCGGGTTTTGTGATAGCGGCTCCTGTTGGGTTTGTTGGAGCAGCCAAATCCAAGGAGGATTTTGAGAAGGTTCCTGTTCCTATGATAACGGTGCGGGGCAGAAAAGGTGGAAGTACCGTTGCAGTTTCCATTGTAAATGCACTTTTATATATGCTTGTGGAAAGGAAAAGCGGTATGTAATATGTTTGATATGTATGTAAACTCCCATGGAAAGAAATTAAGATGCGGATATACAACAGGTTCCTGTGCCGCAGGGGCTGCCAAGGCTGCAGTTAAAATGCTCTATTTTGGAAAAGTAATAAAAGAGATAAAGATAAATACACCAAAGGATATTGAACTTGATTTAAAGGTGGAAAAAGTAAAGCTTGGTTTGAACTGCGTTGAATGCTGTATAGTTAAGGACGGCGGGGATGATCCTGATATAACGGATGGTATTGAAATATGGGCGAAGGCTGAAAAAAGCAGTGAAGGGTATGAGCTTAAGGCGGGAATAGGAATAGGGATAGTTAAAGGGGAGGGCCTGTATGTAAAAAAAGGCGATTTTGCAATAAACCCTGTTCCGAGAGCAATGATTGAAGAAGAAGTAAGAAAGGTTCTGCCTGAAGGATGCGGGGTGATTGTCACAATTTTTGTGCCGGAGGGAGAGAAAATTGCAAAGAAGACGTTCAATCCAAGACTAAATGTAGTTGGAGGAATATCAATTTTAGGGACTACGGGAATAGTTGTACCAATGTCTGAGGATGCTTTGAAAGAATCAATAAGTCTTGAAATAAAACAAAAGGCGGCAAATGGAAGTCGGGATCTGATACTTTTGTTTGGAAACATGGGCGAGGACAGGGCAAGGCAGATGGGACTGGATGAGGAAAAATTTGTTGTAATGTCAAACTATGTTGGGACTGCCCTTGAGTCATGTATGGAAAACAATATAAAAAAGCTTCTCGTTATAGGGCATATTGGAAAATTGTGCAAAGTTTCTGCAGGTTGTTTTAATACACACAGCCGGGTATGCGGGGTGAGACTTGAGATTTTGGCACTTGAGCTTGCACTTATGGGAGCTGACAGAGAATTTGTCCAGTTGGTTTATGAGCAGAAGACAACAGAAGGTGCAGTGGAACTTATAAAGGATGAATTTTGTGGTGTGTATGAGAGAGTATGCAGAAAAATAGTGAACAGGATAGAGCAGTTTACCTATGGAGATATTGAAGTTGAAGTTGTAATGTATTGTATGTCAAAGGGAATCTTGTATGATGGAAGAAAGCATGGAAGAGGTGATGCGTAGTGGTTTATATTGTTGGAATAGGTCCGGGTGCTAGAAATTACATATTGCCAGAGGCTGAAAAAGTTATTGAGAGTGTCAATTGTGTCATTGGATTTGACAGGGCTTTGAGAAGTCTTGATTATATAAAAAACAGGAAAACAAAAGTCAAGTCTCTCTTTGAGATCATAGAATTTATAAATATGCATAAAGATAAAAATATATGCGTAGTGGCTTCCGGAGATCCATGCTTTTATGGAATAACAGATTATATAAATAGAAATTTTACCGGGGATATTCGAGTAATTCCAGGAATAAGCTCATTTCAGTATATGGTCTCAAAGCTTGGAAAGTCATGGCAGAATGCTGGATTATACAGTATTCACGGAAGAGAGGAACAATTAATTGAAAAAGTGAGGGAGAACAAGGTATCCATATGGCTTACGGATAGAAGAAACTCACCTGATTTTATTTCTAAAAAACTTTTAAAGGAAAATATCAGGGCGAAAGTTTATGTAGGAGAAAATTTATCTTATCCAAATGAAAAAATTTCAAGTGGTACAGTTGAGGAAATGAGCAGGAGAAGTTATGCAGATTTGTGTGTGGTTATTATTGAAAATGGAAGTGATGTGAAATGAAATATATAAAAGACGAGGAATTTGTAAGGGGAGATTGTCCCATGACCAAGGAAGAAGTGAGGATACTCAGTATAGCAAAGCTTGAAATCGAAAAAGACCATAATCTCCTTGATGTAGGGGCCGGTACGGGATCTATAAGCATACAAATGAGCAGATGCAGTCCTTTTGGAGATGTAGTGGCTGTTGAAAAAGACGAAGAAGCCCTCCGGGTGCTTGAAGAAAACAAACAAAAATTTGAGGCAGATAATCTTTCAATTGTTAAAGGAGATGCAGCTCAAGTGAAGCTTGACGGAATGTTTGACGGCATTTTCATAGGAGGAAGCAGGGGAAACATAGACAAAATAATTGAGAAATATTATCAAATGTTAAAACAGGGTGGTAAAATGGTATTGAATTTTATAACTATAGATAATTTGTACAGGGCAATGAATATGCTGAAGTCTTTTGATATGGAAACGGAATGTATTCAGGTTGGGATAAGCAGGATGAGAGGCAGCAGCTGTATGTTGATTTCAAATAATCCTATTTTTATATTAAGTGGAAAAAAACACAGGAGGTTTTAAGTATGGCCAAGGTATATGGAATAGGTGTGGGTCCGGGAGACAGCGAACTCATGACGCTGAAGGCGGTAAAGACGATACAGAGATGTGAAGTTGTTGTTGCGCCAAGCTCCATGAAAGATGGAAAAAGTATAGCTTTGAATGTAGCAAGGGACTTTATAAGCGACAAATCGGAGATAATAGTAAGGCATTTTCCCATGGGTGGGATGGAGCAGGACGAAAGGATATATGAATCTTTCAAAATTATTGAACAAAAAATTAAAGAAGGAAAAAATGTTGCTTTTCTTACTATAGGTGATCCGCTCATATATAGCACGTATATATATTTGCTGGAACATATTGAAAAAATGGGATATGAAACCGAAACTATTCCGGGTATAACGTCATTTTGTGCATGTGCAAGCATTGCAAAAGAGCCGCTTGTCATAGGTGATGAAGCACTTTTAATAATTCCGGGGGACAGGTTGGATTCAATAAAGGATGAAAAAAACGTGGTAATAATGAAGGTGTATAAAAAAGAAGAAAAAATATTGGATTGCCTTGAAGCAAAAAACTTTGAATATATATGCATAAAAAGGGCAGGAAGAGAAGGTCAGAAGATTACACGTGACAGAGATGAAATAATTAAAGATAAAGAATATATGTCTGTTATAATTGCACACAGAAAATAGAGAGGAGAATTTCAAATGGTCTATTTTATCGGGGCAGGCCCGGGAGATGTGGATTTGATTACGGTAAAGGGAAGGAAAATCATAGAAAAGGCGGATGTTGTAATATATGCAGGATCACTTGTAAGTAAAGAACATATGAGTTTTTGCAAAGATACTGCTAAAATATATAATTCAGCTTCAATGACACTGGATGAGGTAATGGATAAAATTCAACGAGCAGAGAGTGAAAATAAACTTGTAGTCAGACTTCATACAGGTGACCCGTCCATCTACGGTGCAATTAAAGAACAGATGGATGAAATGGACAAGAGAAATATAAAGTATGAAGTAGTTCCAGGAGTAAGTTCTTTTACTGCGGCGGCAGCTTCTATAAAGAAAGAGTTTACACTTCCTGGAGTGAGTCAGACTGTGATTTTGACGAGAATTGAAGGCAGAACTTCCGTACCTGAAAAAGAAGATATACAAAAACTGGCATCAATAGGCGCTTCAATGGCTATATTTTTGTCCGTAAATATGATAGAAAAAGTGGTTTTAAAGCTTAAAAAAGGATATGGCAGAAATGTACCGATTGCAGTAGTTGAAAGAGCCTCCTGGAAAGATGAGAAAATCATAACAGGAACCCTTGATGATATATGCAGCAAGGTAAAAGATGCAAATATAACAAAGTGTGCTCAAATATTGGTTGGAGATTTTATAGATTGTAAATATTCGAAAAGCAGGCTTTACGATAAAAATTTTACACATATGTTTAGAAAGAAAAATTAAAATGTATTGGAGGGTGAAAAGAATTGGGAAAATTATATGTTATAGGAATTGGTCCAGGTGGAATCGAGCATATGACCTTAAGGGCAAGAAATGCTGTTTTGGAAAGTGAAGTCATAGTCGGATATACAAGATATATAAAATTGCTTGAGAGTATTGTAGGGGACAAGGAAGTATTTTCTACAGGAATGAAAGGTGAAAGGGAGAGATGCAAAAAGGCTCTGGAATTGTCACATGATAGAATTGTTTCCATAGTAAGCACAGGAGATGCTGGAATTTATGGTATGGCGGGACTTGTTATGGAGATGAAAAGTGATGAAAATGTTGAAATAGTTCCGGGAGTAACTTCATCTACGGCAGCAGCTTCAGTGCTTGGAGCTCCAATAATGCATGACAGTTGCTGCATAAGCTTGAGTGATCTCATGACACCCTACAATTTAATCAAGAAACGAATCAGACTTGCAGCAGAGGGTGATTTTGTAATATCATTGTACAATCCAAGGAGCAAGGGAAGGCCGGATTATTTAAGGGAATGTATCGATATAATAAGAGAATACAGAGATGATTCTACGCCTGTGGGAATAGTTAAAAATGCACTTAGAGAAGGTCAGGAAAAGTTTTTGTGCACTCTGGGTACATTTGACGAGGGCAAAGTCGATATGCTGTGCATGGTAATTGTGGGAAACAGCAATACTTTCTTAAGAGGAGATATTATTATAACTCCGAGAGGATATACTTTATAATTTGTGTGGAGGCAGTGAAGGTGGGAAAATTAGTTTTTGTAACAGGAGGAGCAAGAAGCGGAAAAAGTTCTTATGCGGAAAGCCTCATAAATGAAATTGATGGAGGAACAGGGGATATTTTATACATAGCAACTGCAGTTCCATTTGATGAGGAAATGAAAGCCAGAGTAAGAAATCATAGGGAGAGAAGACCGGGGAGCTGGAAAACTCTCGAGGCGTATAAAAACTTTGATGTGAAATTGCCTGAACTTCTTGGGGACAGGTCCGGCGTGCTTCTCGATTGTATAACCAACATGGTATCTAATCTCATACTTGAAAAGTATACGGGAGAGAAGGAAATAAAAGAATTTGAGTTTCTAAGTATTCTTGAATATGTAAAAGAAGAGATTGAAAAACTTATGAAAGTTGTAGAAAAAGTCAGTATTCCTTTTGTCATGGTAACAAATGAAGTTGGAATGTCACTTGTCCCGGAATATCCTCTTGGAAGATTGTTTAGGGATATAGCAGGTATTGTTAATCAAATAATTGCAAAGAAGGCCGATGAAGTTTATCTCTGTGTTTCCGGTATAGAAGTGAAGATAAAATAAAATGTAAATTAACATGTTTGAATGATTATTTGCAGCTTGTATGGTAATAATTAGATGTGACAGAACTAATTGTGCAATTATATTTTAAACATGGAGAAGAGATATGAATATTTATTTTGGAATTGCTGCTTTTATATTTGGAATTCTTACAGGTAGTTTTTTAAATGTGTGTATTTATAGAATACCGAAAGGTGAATCTGTTGTGTATCCGCCGTCACATTGTACTACATGTGGTGCAGTTGTGAGATGGAATGACCTTGTTCCACTTGTAAGTTATGTGTTTCTTGGAGGAAGATGCAGAAACTGCCATGATGAAATATCTGCAAGGTATCCGCTGGTAGAAGCTGCAGTAGGACTCTTGTACGTATTTTTATATATTGAGTTCGGGTTTGGCATTGTGTTTTTTAAACATGCAGTGTTCGTGTCAATAATGATTGTTCTTGGAATGATAGATTTTGATACAGGAAGTGTGTATTTTAATACTATTTTGGCAGGTACTGTTTTTTCATTGATATTTCTGGGATTGTACATATACATGGGTGTTCCTTTTATAACATTTTTATCTGGAGGACTTTTGGGAGGTGGAATTATTGCATTTATAATACTTTTGACAGGCGGAAAAATGGGTTGGGGTGATATGGAAATGTGTTTTGTAGCGGGACTTTTTCTTGGACTCAAGCTTACTTTTGTAATGTTGGTTTTGTCTTTTATCTCAGGTGCTGCAACTGGAATTCTGCTTATTTTATTGAAGAAAAAATCAGCCAGGGATTATATGCCTTTTGGACCGTTTATTTCAGGGGCGGCAATTTTCACATCTCTTTTCGGATATAATATTTTGAGGCTTTGTTTATAATTTTTATATAGATAAAAAAGAACCCTGTGGGCTCTTTTTTTTATTGATTATTTGACTGAAATAGATTTTGTATTGCAGTTTTTTGGTCTTCTGTTATAGTTCCATCGGATACGAGTGTGTCAAGCGGGTTTGTAATTTTATTGTATGTTCCTGCATTTGTCTTGTTTGCTTGAAAAGCTGCTTTGAAGGCATTTTGTACAGCAGTTTCCTGGATTTCTGTCATAATGCCCTCGGATGAGAGAGTATCCAATGGGTTTGCTGTAGTAGTGCTTGAACTGGTGCTGAAACTGAAATTTGAGTTTGATTGTGAATTCGTTTCATTGAGTGAAGATGAAGTATCAAGTTGCTGTTCCTGCTTTTCTTTTTCTTCTTTTATCTGTTTTTGCAGGTCTTGAATTTTTTGATACCATTCAAGGCTACTTTCTGTGCTCGATATTGTATTCATTAAAAATCCACCTTTCTAATTTATAAATAATATGTCTATAACATTGAAGTCTACCAAATTTTTCTTAAAAATTCCTTAAAAATCAATTTTATGGCATAAGGTAAGATGGTTTTTAATAAAACTTTAAAATCATATTTTGTCCTGGTCTGTGATTATTATAGGGCCATCCTCTGTTATTGCAAGGGTATGCTCATATTGAGCGGATAAGCTTCCGTCGACTGTGCGGGCGGTCCAGCCGTTTTTGTCCGTAACAGTTTTGTATGTGCCGATATCTATCATTGGCTCTATTGTTATTACCATACCATTTCTAAGCTTAAGTCCTCTTCCTGGTTTTCCGTAATGGGGTACGGATATGTCATCATGCATAAGTTTGCCTATTCCATGTCCTGTATAATCTCTTACAACGGAATATCCAAGTGATTCGGCATAAGTTTGTATTTCATGTCCTATGTCGCCTATATGATTTCCAATGACAGCTTTTTCAATACCTTTATACAGGCATTCTTTTGTAACTCTCATGAGATCTTCGGCTTCTTTTGATATTTTACCTACTGCATAGGACCATGCTGAATCTGCCAGCCATCCGTTCAGGTTTACAACCATGTCTATGGTTACTATATCGCCTTCCTTCAATGGCTTTTTATTTGGGAAACCGTGGCATATCTCATCATTTACAGAGGCGCATATTGCATATGGAAAGCCCATATAGCCTTTTTGTTCAGGTGTGGCATTGTTTTTTTTCAGATATTCTTCGACGAATTCATTTATCTCCATAGTAGTTATTCCAGGTTTTATCAGTTTACTTATTTCTTTGTGACAGGATGCAAGTATTTTACCTGCTGCCGACATATAGCCTATTTCTTTTTTTGTTTTTATATCTATCAAATTACTCGCCTCTATCTTGAATTTATTTTATAATACATTATATTTTAACATTAATTTAGTTTGAATTAAATGAGTCTTAGATTAGAATTTACAGTTAATTTTAAATTTGTCACGAAAAATGGATGCCAAAATTCAAGTAGTAATGCTTGTATAAACGTTTACCTGATTATATATTATAAGTAACAAAGATAAGGAGGTATTTTAGCATGAGTGATTATAAAATTCCGGAAACGGCTAAAATTTCAGTATTAACGGGAATTCAAAATATGGAAGTGAAAGAACTGCCAATTCCACAGATTAATGATGATGAAATTCTTGTTCATGTAGAAGGATGCGGAATTTGCGGTACTGACGTTCATGAATTTAAAGGAGATCCTTTTGGATATATTCCTGTTCAGCTTGGACATGAGGGAACTGGTATTATTACAAAGATAGGAAAAAATGTAACTAAAGATTATTCGGGAAAACCACTGGCAGTTGGAGATAGAATTGTAACAGGTCTCAGGCCATGTGGAGAATGCGAAGTTTGCACCAAATATCCAGAAAAAATTAACTTATGTGATAATGGAGAAATTTTTGGATTAATGCCAGGAGAAGAAAGCTATTTTAATGGATGGCTTGGAGAATATATGAAAGTAAATGCCGGTGGAGTTGTATTTAAGGTAAGTGATATGGATTTGGATCTCCGATTTCTAATCGAGCCTTCGGCTGTCGTTGTACATGCAGTGGAAAAAGCAAAAGAAATTTTTGATTTTAAACACGATTCTTATGTTTTGATACAGGGTTGCGGACCTATAGGATTATTATTGCTCACAGTTGTACGCACTATGGGTGTAAGAAATATAATTGCTGTAGATGGAGACCAGCAGAGACTTGATTTTGCAAAAGAACTCGGTGCTTTTAAAACTATAAATATCATGAAAACCGACGATGCTATTAAAGATGTAATGGAACTTACGGGCGGACTTGGTGCTGAAATGGCATTCCAGTGTACAGGTTCCTGCAAAGCAGCTTCTACAATTTGGAAGTATGTAAGGCGCGGTGGTTCCATGTGTGAGTTAGGTTTCTTTGTAAATAATGGTGACAGTACATATAATCCGCATCTCGATATTTGTCAAAAAGAAATTAAAGTTACTGGATCATGGACATATAAAGCAGGTGATTGGCTGCAGGCATGTGAATTTTTGAAAGAGGCTCAGCTTCGAGGTCTCCCTGTAGAAAAATTGATAACTCACCGTTACGGTATTGATGAGATGAATGACGCAATGAAGATGAATATCAGCATGAAGGGATGTAAAATAGTATATCAAAATAAAAATATGTAAATGGAGGTAGATTAAATGTTAACTAATACTAAACAAATGCTTTTAGATGCAAGAAAAAATCATTATGGCGTAGCTCAACCGAATATTTGGGATTTAAACAGCTTGAGAGGAATTATAAATGCTTGCAACAAGACAAAGTCTCCTGCAATAATAGGTGTTGCAGAAGTTCACTTTAAGTATATAACGCCTGAAGAGGCTTGCGCTCTGATAAACTTTTATAAAGATAAGATTCAAACAGACTTTGCACTTCATTTGGATCATGGTGAATCATATGAGGCTATTATAAGAGCAATTAGATCAGGATTTACATCTGTTATGATGGACTGTTCAAGCCTTTCATTTGAAGAGAACGTAAAAAGGACACAGGAAGTGGTAAAGATAGCTCATGCGTGCAATGTTTCAGTGGAAGCTGAACTTGGACATGTTGGTATGGGAGAAGATTATGAGAAAATTGATACTGAGTTATCAGCACTTTTTACTGTTCCTGAAGAAGCCAAAAAATTTGTAGAGCTTACAGGAGTAGATAGTTTGGCTATTGCAGTTGGTACTGCTCATGGAGAGTATAAAGGAACACCTAGACTTGATTTTGATAGAATAAGCGAGATTAAAGATATTATTGATGTACCTTTGGTACTGCATGGTGGATCCGGTACAGGAGATGCCTCTCTTGCTAAATGCATTGAACTTGGAATATCAAAAGTAAACATTTGTACAGATTTAATGAATGCTGCATCAGAAGGTGTAAAGAAGGAAATATCCAATAAAGTTTATGGAGATATATCTCTTATCGAACAAGAGTCTATAGAAAATTGTCTGACACACTATATGGATTTATTTGGTTCATCTAATAAAGGGGTATTGTAATTCTAAATTTTATTGGTATTGGTATTATATAATAATGGGTATAGGATATAGGTTTATGATGGTATTAAATTTATACCCATTATTTTTATACCATATAATTGATTATTATTATCTAAAAAAACGTTTACTTCATTATATATTGTAATTAATAAAAAGTAAGGAGGTATTTTATATGGAAATTTCTAAAAAGAAAAAAAGTGGAAATGGAAAAGCTAAGGTTCAAAAGTTTGGTGGTTTTCTTGCAGGTATGGTAATGCCGAATATAGGAGCATTTATAGCATGGGGTCTTATAACTGCACTTTTTATTCCTACAGGATGGGTGCCTAATGCAACATTTAACAAACTTGTATCACCTATGATTACTTATCTTCTTCCGATACTTATAGGTTATACAGGAGGTAAAATAGTATATGGAACAAGAGGTGGCGTAGTTGGTTCTATAGCTACTATGGGAGTTATTGTAGGTTCATCTGTTACTCAGTTCATGGGAGCCATGATAATGGGGCCTGTTGGAGGCTACTTGATAAAAAAGTTTGACAGTGTTATAAAAGAGAAAGTACCAACTGGATTTGAAATGCTTGTAGATAACTTTTCAGCAGGAATTATTGGAGGAATTCTATCGCTAATTTCATTTTCTGTAATAGGACCTGTAGTAGGAGGGTTTTCAATTGCACTTGGAGAAGGAGCTAAATGGATAACTGAAGCCAAGCTTCTTCCGCTTATATCTATACTGGTAGAGCCTGGAAAAATATTGTTCCTCAATAATGCAATAGATCATGGAGTGTTTGACCCAATAGGTATAGCACAGGTAAAAGAAGCTGGAAAATCAATATTTTTCTTACTTGTAACAAACCCTGGTCCTGGTCTTGGAATTTTACTTGCATATTGTGTATTCGGTAAAGGAAGTGCTAAACAATCAGCACCAGGTGCTATAATAATTCATTTCTTGGGAGGAATTCACGAAATATATTTCCCATTTGTATTGATGAACCCATTGCTAATATTAGCTGTAATAGGTGGAGGAATGGCTGCCGATTTTGTATTTGTAATAACAGGAGCAGGACTTGTTGCATCAGCTTCACCGGGAAGTATATTTGCAGAAATCGCGATGAGCCCTAAAGGTGGTCTTATTCCTGTATTGCTTGGAATATTGGTTGGTACTGTTGTATCTTTCTTGATAGGATCTCCAATAATAAAAGCGAGTAATACAGAAGATGATGATTCTTTTGACAGTGCTAAAAACGTTGTGGGAGCAATGAAAGCTGAGAGTAAAGGACAGAAAAGTGAGAATAATAAGATTAGTGAAGGTCCACAAGATAATTCTGAAGTTAATGAAGTCCCAAAGCTTATTGTATTTGCCTGCGATGCTGGAATGGGGTCATCCGCTATGGGAGAGTCAATATTAAAGAAAAAACTGAAAGATGCAGGACTTAAAATAGAAGTTAAGCATGCTGCTGTAAACGAAATACCTACGGATGCAGAAATTGTATTTACACAGGAAAGCTTAGAAAAGAGAGCACTTATGATAGTACCAAATGCCAAAATTGTAAGAGTAAAGAATTTCCTTGATAACAAGGTTTATGATGATTATATAAAATCCATAAAAAAATAATTAGGTGGGTGGTGCCATGCAGAATCTTGATCAACTTAGTTCCAGACAGAAGTTTATTTTAAACGTAATATTGGAAAAGAATTCTTTAAACATCAGCCAAATATCAAAGCAATTCGATGTGAGCAGTCGTACTATAACAAGAGAGATAAATTTTATCAACAAAATACTTAAACCTAAAGGTATAAAGATATACGAAAATAATTTAAATCTCAGCATAATGGCAAAGAAAAAGGATATAGATTATTTAAGAAAATCATTAGATGGCATACCTCCACAGTGGCTATTGAATCAGGAACAAAGGTTGATTTTAATTACTTCACAGCTTCTTTTAGCAGATGAATCATATAAACTTGCATTTTTTAGTTATCAATTGAATGTTTCGGAAGGAACTATAAGTCTGTATATGGATAAAATTGAGTCATGGCTCAGGGTTAGATATCTGACTCTTGATAGAAAAAGAGGACATGGTATGAAAATCAACGGTTCGGAATGGATAAAGCGAAACTCAATTGTAGAGTTAATTTACAGACTGAAACCTATAGATGAATTGTGTTCATATGTTTATGGAAATAATAATGATACAGTTACGGATGCATTTTTCAAGTTGTTGTTTGGTCATAGATTTGTTTCAATATCCAAAAAAATCATGAGTATGTTTGAAAAAAACGTATTCAAGATGGATGATACAACGTATTTAAGTTCACTTATTCACTTGCTTGTATCATTGAAAAAAACAGAACTCGGATCTTCCATTGAGTTTCCATCTTACTTGATTGAAGATGTAATATCATCAAAAAGATTTGATTTTGCATCAAATATAAAAGAATATTTGGAGTCTGAAGGCATAATGCTCACAGACAGCGAACTTACTTATGTGGTCATACATCTTTTTGGATATAAATATATCTATAACAAGAACAGAAAGTTTGAAGAATTTGGAGTTTCATTTGAAGATATATCAAGAGAGCTTTTGTATGAGGTAGAAAAGAGACTTGGTATAAAAATAAACTGTGACAAGCAACTTATTGCAGGATTGTCCCAACATATAAATTCTGCACTTTATAGAGTTAACATGGATATGCCTGTGAAAAATACAATTTTAAATGAGATCAGAGAATATTACAAAAAACTTTTTGAAATTGTAAGTTATGCGTGCAAGCTGGTGTTTTCGAAGTATAATATAAATATGCCACTTGATGAAATTGGTTTCATAACCATGCATGTTGGGGCTTCAATAGAGAGGACAAACAATTCAAACAATAAGTTTTCGGCACTTGTAATATGCCCTAACGGACTTGGAACTGCAAAAATATTATCTAGCAAAATTAAATCGGTGATACACAATATAGACAATATAAAGATAGAATCATTCAAGGACTGGTCAAAGGAAGATAAAAAATACGATATAGTGTTTTCAACTACAAATATTGATCTTAAAGGAAAAAGAAATCAGGAGAATGTGATAATGGTATCACCTTTTCTAAAAAAAAGTGACATTGACAATATAAATAATTATATTTCCAAATTAATCAAAGACAAGAGCGAATTTAACAAGACACCGATATGTCCAATGAATAAACCGGAAAACAATGATAAAAAGAATTCATCTGGAGATCCGGATTTACACAGTGAGAAGTGTGACATCATAGATGACTTAATAGACAGTATACGTTTGGAAAATGTAGATGCGGATTCATTTGAACAATTGATAAATATAATTGCCCAAAATGCCTATGATAATTGTGCTGTAAGTGACAGAGAAGAAATAGAAAAGCTTATAATTGCACGAGAGAAACTTGGAAATGTGGTTGTACCTAATTCACATATAGCACTTTTGCATACCAGATCAAATTGTGTTACAAAGCCGTTTATCGGAGTATACAGACTGCAGCAGAGTATGAAGCTCAGAAGTCTTGGATTTGATTATGAAAACGTGGATACCTTTATGGTACTTCTGGCTAAAAGAAAAGAAAATTCCTATGTACTGGAGCAAATGGGCAAACTAAGTATAAATTTAATAGAAAATAAAAAATTACCTGTGATTTTAAGAAATAAAAAAATTGAGAATATCTGTAATGAAATGAGAAAAATACTTTATAGGGAGGATATTTAATGAAACCAGAAATTCTTTGCGAAAATAATATAATATTGAATCTTGAAAGTGAAACTAAAGATCAGGCAATTAAAAGAGTTGGACAATTGCTTGTGAAAAATGGGTATGTAGATGAAAAATACATTGAGGGAATGATAAAAAGAAATGAAGATGTAAGCACATATATAGGAAATGGAGTTGCAATTCCGCATGGGATGAATGAATATGTAAAATGCATAAAGCATTCTGGAATTGTAATTGCACAATATCCTCACGGAGTAGATTTTGATGATGGAAATACAGCATATCTCGTAATAGGAATTGCAGGTAAAAACGATGATCATATGACCATACTGTCCAATATAGCATTGACATGCCAATATGAGGAAAACGTAAAAAAATTAGTTCAAACAAACGACAAAGAAGAGATAATAAATTTAATCATGGAAGAAAATTAATAAAACAAATAGTTGAAAGGAGTAATATTTTATGAAAACAAAAGCAGTAAGGCTTTATGGCAAAAATGATTTGAGACTGGAAGAATTTGAACTTCCTGAAATAAAAGATGATGAGATACTTGTCCAGGTTGTATCGGACAGCATATGCATGTCAACCTACAAGGCAGCTATACAGGGAGCCAGTCACAAAAGAGTTCCAAAAGATGTAGATAAAAACCCTGTAATAGTTGGACATGAATTTGCAGGAAATATAATAAAGGTCGGCAAGAAATGGAAGGGACAGTTTAAAGAAGGAAGCAAGTTTGCACAGCAGCCTGCCTTGAATTATAAAGGAAGCATGGCATCACCAGGATATTCATATAAATATTTCGGCGGGGATGCAACTTATATGATAATACCTCATGAAGTAATGGAGCTTGGTTGCCTGTTAAATTACAATGGTGAGTCATATTATGAAGCATCACTTGCAGAGCCAATGTCCTGCATAATAGGTGGTTATCATGCTTGTTTCCATACTAAAATGGGATCATATGTTCATGACATGGGAATAAAAAAAGGTGGAAAGCTTGCACTGGTTGCTGCGGCAGGGCCTATGGGACTTGGAGCCATAGAATATATAATAAATTGTGACAGAAAGCCATCATTGCTCGTTGTGACAGACATAGACGAGAGCAGAATAAAAAGAGCAAAACAAATATATAACACTGAAAAAATAGAGAAAGAAAAAGGAGTAAAAGTAATATTTGCAAATACGGCAAAGATAGAGAACCCGACTGAATATTTGATGAATCTCACAGATGGAACAGGATTTGACGATGTATATGCATATGCACCTGTAAAACAGGTAGTTGAACAGGCAGATCAAATACTTGGAAGGGATGGATGCCTGAATTTCTTTGCAGGGCCTACAGATAAAAAGTTTTCTGGAGAACTTAACTACTACAATGTACATTATGCTTCGACTCATGTAATAGGCACAACTGGAGGAAATACCGATGACCTGAAAGAATGCCTTGAAATGACAGAGAGCGGCTTGATGGACCCAGCAGTTATGGTTACACACATAGGCGGATTGAATTGTGTACCTGAAACAACATTGAATCTTCCAAAGATTCCTGGCGGCAAGAAACTTATATATACAAATATAGATATGGATCTTACTGCAATAGAAGATTTTGAGGAAAAAGGAAAGACAAATCCACTGTTTGCAGAGCTTGCTGAAATAACTAAAAGGCACCGAGGACTCTGGAGTTCCGAAGCTGAAAAATACCTTCTTGATACAATGAAATAAATTCAAATAAGCGGGCAAAAACTTTAAAAAGTTTTGCCTGTTTTTCAGTTATGTAAGGGATTTTTAGATACAGTGTAATTTTTTATAATTTAAGTCACCTTCCGTAAAATTGCATATGCATAAAAGAAACAAAGTGCATTAATGCAACAAGGAGTTTCGTGTGCTTTGTTCTGCATCTTGTTGCATTAATGCATTTTTGACATCGTAAAATGCTTTTGATAGAAGATATATGCAGGTGGTATGATAATTGCTGTTGTTATATTGTGATTTTAAATATATGTTTGGGGGTATTTTTATGAGCAATCTTAATAAGTTAAATAAAATAATTTGCGATACTTTTGATATAAAGGATATTGACAAAATCACTGATGAAATGGGGCCTGATCAAATAAAAAAATGGGATTCCCTGGCACATGTAGAACTTGTATCTTCACTGGAGGAAAATTTTGAGGTGAATTTTGACGTAATTGATATATCGAGGATGTATACAATTGGTGATATAAAAAAAATACTTGGAAAATATGAGATAGAGCTATGACGTTCACGGACTATGTATTTGAAAAGTCAAAAAACCTCACAACAACAGCTCTGATATGTGAAGATACTGAAATAAGTTATTCTGAAATTTACGAGTCAATAAATTTTATAGCACAGCTTTTAAAAGAAGGAAGTTTCCAAACAGGCGAAAGTGTACTTTTGATTTCCGACAACTCCAGCTTTTTTATAGAAGCATATTTTGGAATTATAAAGATGGGAGGTATATGCGTTCCAGTAAATCCTTCCACAAATGAAAACGATATCCGATATATAGTTGATATATTGGATATAAGGAGGGTGTTTTGCAGCAGCAAGTACAAAAACAGTGTAGTCCGCATACTTCCTGAATGTACGAAGATATATGATGAAAGTGACATTTCAAGATCAAAAGAAGATGTGGGAGCAGGAGAACTTATAGATGAAAAAGAAGCTACGGCACTTATAATGTTTACTTCAGGTTCAACATCAAGGCCAAAAGGGGTTATGCTTACACATTATAACTTAATGCATAATACGTCTTCTATAATAAGGTATCTTGAACTCACGGAAAAGGATAGGATTGAAGTAGTTCTTCCGTTTTACTATTGTTATGGGACCTCTCTTTTGAATACTCATTTTAGATGCGGTGGAAGTGTTGTTTTAAACAATAATTTTATGTTTCCAGAGACTGTTATAGATTGTATAAACAAATATAAATGTACTGGGTTTTCAGGTGTGCCGAGTACTTATCAGATACTTCTTAGAATGAGTAGTTTCAAAGAAACGAAGATGCCGTCTCTTAGATATGTAACTCAGGCGGGAGGAAGACTTCCAGAGGTATTTATAGAGGAAATGTTATCCTCACTTCGCGGAATTCTTATATATGTAATGTATGGTCAGACAGAAGCGACTGCAAGGCTTTCGTATCTTCCACCTGAAAAACTCAAAGAAAAGATGGGTTCTGTAGGAAAGGGAATTCCTGGAACGGAGCTTTTCGTTGCAGATAAAGAAGGAAATCGGTTAAGCCCTTTTGAAGTTGGTGAAATAGTTGCAAGGGGCGGGAATATAATGAAGGGATATTTCAATGATACAGAAGAGACAAGAAAAGTACTCAGGAGTGGAATTCTCTATACAGGCGACATCGGATTTATGGATGAGGAAGGATATATATTTATAGTGTCCAGGGAGAAAAACATAATAAAATGTGCAGGAAACAGAATAAGCCCGAAGGAGATAGAAAATGTGATATGTACAATATCTCAAATTGTTGAATGTGCTGTAGTGGGAGTTGAAGATGATATACTTGGCGAAGCAGTAAAAGCATTTGTGGTATTAAAGCCGGGCAGTTGTATGATTGATGGAAATTATATAAAAAAATACTGCATGGAAAGACTTCCTGGTTATAAAGTTCCTAAATTTATAAAAATATTGCAGGCACTTCCTAAAAATTCTTCCGGAAAGGTACTTTTCAAGGAGTTGAGGCATATGTAAAAATAATGTGAGGCAGGTGATAGGTTTATGGATAGATTGATAGACAGGATTATTCTTCAAGATCAGTTTAAAATTCCTCAGATGCAAAAAAATGTTTTTATGCTTGATATAATCAAAGGGAGAATTGCAGAAAGTATTCAGAATCCAAATATCAAAAGTATGTACGAAAAGCTGGGAGTTCAGATGGAAGACATTTCATCTTTGGATAAGGTTCCGTTTATTCCTGTAAAGATGTTTAAAAAATTTGATCTTCTTACATGCAGCAGGGAGGATGTTGTGCGTATACTTAATTCCAGTGCTACAACTTCAGCTGTTCCAAGTAGAGTTTATCTCGATAGAACAACTCAAAGAAGGCAGTCACAGGCACTTTTGTCTACTTTGAGAGATTTTCTTGGAAAGAGCAGGAGACCACTTCTTGTAATTGACGCTGAATCTTCTAATTCACATACGGATAAACTTACAGCAAGGGGTGCTGCTATAAGAGGAATAAGCAGTTTTGCCAAAACTGTGACTTATGCATTGTGCAGTAAAAATGGAGAGCTTGTATTGAATATTCCGGAACTTGAGAGGTTTCAAAGGGAAAATGAAAACAGGGAAATACTTGTTTATGGTTTTACCTATATAATATGGAGCAGGTTTGTAAGACAGGCGGAAAAGATAGGGCTTCATATGAATTTTCCGCAAATGAAGCTTTTGCACAGTGGCGGGTGGAAAAAACTTGTATCCAAAAGTGTGAAAAAGGATGAATTTAATAGAAGGACAGCTTCTGTATTTGGCACACGAGACGAAAATATTAAAGATTTTTACGGTATGGTTGAACAACTTGGAGTTGTATTTGTTGATTGTGAATATGGCTTTAAGCATGTTCCTGATTTTGCGGAGGTAATAATAAGAGATTTCAACACTCTTGAGGAAGTTGGGCCAGGAAAAAAGGGAATGATAGAGGTAATGAGCGTACTCGGTTCCAGTTATCCGTCAGAAGCTATACTTACAGAAGATGTGGGTGAATTGTCAGGTATAGATACATGTAAATGCGGGAGACTTGGAAAGTATTTCAAGTTCAAATCACGAGTTGAAAAGGCCGAAGTGCGGGGATGCGGTGATACTTTTGCGGAAAGGGATGATGGTGTGTGATAAATTGCTATTCCATAAAGGGAAATATTTACGATACTCCCGTTGTATTTGACAATTTCGATGAAATATACAAATCGGTTGAAAAATCGCGCAGATCTCTTGAGTCAATGCCTGAGAATGTAATACTTGACATGTTGGACGAATACAGTAGAAGACTTTCCAAAAATAGAAAGCTGCTTGCCATTGAAGGTGCAGCATATCTTTCATTTTATTTTAGAAAGTCGAATATGGAAAAGCTTGTTGAGATGAGTGTAGGAGACAAGAGATATATGGACGGCTTTGTTGAATGTGGTGCTGGGAAGTTCAAAAGAGCAAGAAACAGGGGCGTGTGCTGCCACTTTATAGCTGGGAATGTAGTGACTCTTGCATTTTATTCTATTTTTCAGTCGCTTGTAGCAAAAAATTCAAATATAGCAAGAATTCCTGAAAGTATTATGCCGGTTGTCATAAAGTTTCTCACACTACTTGAAGATATAGAGGTGTCATTTGAAGGTAGATCGTATTCTTCAAGGATTCTTCTCGAAAACATAGTACTTGTGTATTTTAAAAGCAGTGACAGGATTTTGAGTGAGTCGATGTCGCGTTTGGCAGATGCAAGGGTAATATGGGGGGGAGAAAAGGCTGTGGACAGTATAGGCGTGCTTGAAAAGAAAACAACCTGCCATGATATTGTGTTCGGACCCAAATATTCATTTGCAGTATTTGACAGTATGGCAGTTGAAAGCAGACATGCAAATGTGTATTTTGAAAAACTGGCACTCGACATATCACTTTTCAACAAGAAGGCATGTTCTTCGCCCCAGGTGATTTTTGTTGAAAAAAGCAGCATATCTTTTAAACATATTGGGGCAATGCTGAAAGCTGCATTTGAGAAGTCAAAGAGGCCAATGGATTTTATAAGTGAAGCTGAATGTGCCCAGGTGATAAACATGCGAGGACTCTATTTGCTTGATGAGAAAAAGTGTATATGTTCAAGCAGAGGACTTGAATATACTATTTTGATGGATAAAGTTGAGAGACTTGAGGAGCCGATGCCTGGAAGATGCATTTTCTTGAAAGAAATTGAAAGTATACTTGAACTTGACCGGTTGATTACACCAAGGATACAGACTATAGGTTGTGCTGTTCGTGACAGGAAAAAGCTGTTTGAGTTTGCAGAGAGGGTTACTTCACGTGGAGTTGACAGGATTGTGGATGTAGGTTCAATGAATATCTATGATTCTCCTTGGGATGGATATTTTTTGATAGGGCAGCTTGTAAGATGGTGTAGTTTGAATTTTTGATCAATGATTGGAGGGTTTGTTTTCATGGCTTTTAGTATAGACGAATTAAAGGTTGGAGATAAAGCTTTTTTTGAAAGAGCTGTCTGTGAGGAAGATGTTTATATGTTTTCTCAAGTTACGGGAGATTTTAACCCGATTCATGTAGACAAATATGCATGCAAGCAAGTATTTAAAAAAAGGATTGCGCATGGTGCACTTCTTTCAGGTTTTATATCGGCATGCATAGGTATGTATCTTCCAGGCCAGGGGACTGTTTATTTAAGTCAGAATTCAAGGTTTGATTCGCCGGTGTATTTTGGGGATATTGTGAAAGTTGAGGTGTCGGTAACTGAAATAAATACAAAGGAAAATATAGTTAGACTCAGGACTTTGTGTACCAATGAAAAAGGGCACAGGGTTCTTACAGGAGAAGCCTGTGTCATGCCGCCTGTAAAGTGAGTATTAAGTATATAGCAATAGTTGTCTGTATTCTGCCACTAGTTTTACTAGTGGATTTTTATTTTATTGCAAAATTTTGTAACACATATGATCAAGGTATATGTGTTATAATTTAAATGGCATAGATTTTCTATATTATGTAATCCTAGGAGGGGATTTGTATTATGATGAATCATGAATTTGGCCTTGATGCTCTGCTTAAAGGTGATGTCCAAACATTGCAGTGGAGGATAAAACAGTTGTATGAAATTATTGAAAGTTCCTATGACGGGATATATATAACAGATGGAGATGCCAATACAATACTCTTAAACAGTTCCTATGAAAAGATTACAGGAATGAAGAAAAAGGAAATGCTCGGGAAGAATATGAGGTATCTTGAAGATAACAATTATATCTCGCGCTCAGGTACACTTATGGTTCTTAAAAGTGGTGAAAACGTTACGATTGAACAAAAGTTCAAAACGGGTAAAACTGTTCTTGTTTCCAGCAGCCCTATTTTTAACAAGGATGGAATAATAACCATGGTTGTTACAAATGTCAGAAATATAACTGAACTCTATGAGCTCAAGGAGCAACTCAACAAAAACAGAAAACTTACTGAAAAATATCATTATGAACTTGAAGCAATTAGAAAACAACTTCTCAAGTTTTCAGATATTATAGCAAAGGATGAAAAGATGCTTAATATACTCGATATGGCAAAGAAAGTTGCAAAGGTGGATACAACTGTGCTTCTTTTGGGTGAAACTGGCGTTGGAAAAGAAAAGGTAGCAAAATATATACATAAAAACAGCAGCAGATGCAGCAAGAGTTTTATAAAGATAGACTGTGGATGTGTTCCCTGTAATCTTATAGAGTCGGAACTTTTTGGATATGAGAAGGGGGCTTTTACAGGTGCAAGCAAGGATGGAAAGATAGGACTTTTCGAACTTGCAGATGGAGGAACTATTTTTTTGGATGAGGTGGGTGAACTTCCACTTGATATGCAGGTAAAGCTTCTCAGGGTCCTGCAGGAAGGTGAGATAAAAAAAGTCGGCGGAACAAACACTATAAAAATAGATGTAAGAGTGATTGCAGCAACAAATAGGAATCTTGAAGAAATGGTGAGAAAAAATATGTTCCGTGAAGACCTTTACTATAGGCTCAACGTGGTTCCAATCAAAATTATTCCTCTGAGAGAGAGGCGAGGCGATATAGAACCACTTATAGGCCATTTTATGTCAATATTCAATAAGAAATACAATTTTAGGAAAGTAATTACTAGAGCGGCGGTTGAATCTCTTAGAAATTACGCATGGCCTGGAAATGTGAGGGAACTCAAAAATATAATAGAGAGGGTTATGATTATGAGTACAGGTGACAAAATACTGAGAAGTGACATTCCTATAAAAGAGATATGGGATAATAAAAAGTATGATTCTGGAATTGCTAAAAAGCACATAACACTTAGAGAAGCGGTCTGTGATCTGGAAAAATCGCTCATAGAAAATGCTTTCGAGAGATATGGAAATGTGAGAGATGCAGCCCGGGAATTGGGGATAGATGCTTCTACTCTTGTGAGAAAGAGGAAACGATATAAAAACAGAGCAATGCTGGAAAAATAATTTTTTCGAAAATTGGGGGAATTGTTATGATGCAGTGCTTTGTAAAAAAAGCTTTTAAATCTAGCTTTGATGATAATTGCCTTCCAAGGCTTTTGTATGTCAGCAAAGTAGAGGAAGACAACAGTGTATATCCAAGAGTTATGCATTCTCATGAAAGTTTTGTAGAAATTATTTTTATTTCAAAGGGCAGGGGCGGATACTGCATAAATGGAAAAATGTACAATATTAAAAAAGGCGATGTTCTAATATATAATAGCGGTGTACTTCACGATGAAATTTCAGGACCAAACACAAAAATAGGGAGTTACTGTTGTGCAGTATCGGGAATAAAAATAAGAGGTCTCAGAAAAAATGCACTTATAAAAGACGAGGAAAATCCCATTCTTGAAAGTGGGGAGAGATTTTCTACAATTTATAATATTTTTGATTTAATATTTTCAACTCTATCAAAAGGGTATTCGGGTGCCGAAGAAAGCTGCCACTATTTGACACTGTCACTTTTAATTCAAGTTATGCATCTTGTAGATAAAAGACGGGGGTTTTGTGATGTACAGTCTGAAAAACCCAATGTTCTGGGAAAACGTATCCAAAGATATATAGACAAGCACTATGCAGATGATATAAATTTGCAGAAAATAGCTGATGATTTAAATGTAAGTCAGTATTACATGTCACATGTTTTCAAAAATATGATTGGGTACTCTCCCATACAGTATTTGCTTAGAAGGCGTATAGGAGAGGCACAGACACTTCTTATTACAACAGACTATTCGGTTACGAGAATAGCTTCAATGGTTGGTTATGATAATCCAAGCAATTTTAATATTATGTTTACAAAACATGTAGGAATGTCACCCGGGAATTACAGAAAAAAATATATATTGAAAAATAGTTGATTCAAATGAAAGTATAGTTTATAAATTTTGAAACCATACTTTCATTTTTTAATGTGATATTTTATTGTTATGGCAAGAATTTGATATTTCCGAGGAAACGTTATCACAAAAAATATTTCAAAGGTGTTGATAAAGGCTTTAGTATGGAAAAATATGAAAGCAAGAAATCTATAGAATTTTATGAATGGGAAATCTATAATGTTTACATAAGGTGATAAACATAATTATGAAGTAAGTGAAAGAGGTGTATGTCGTATGAAAATTTCTCAAAAGCATCCGTTTTCAAAAGGATACAATAAGATTGTTACGAAAGAAGATCATCCTGAAATGATGGGAATGGAGTTTGGAGTGCTTCTTATGAATTCTGGAGATAGGCTTTCTTTCAATTATAAGAAAGAGACCATATATGTAATTACCAGCGGAGAAGTTACGTTTTCATGGAATGGTATAAAAAGTACTGTTCAACGCAAAAGTTGTTTTCATGAGGAACCTGTTCTGCTACATGTTCCACAAAATACTAAGGTTATTATTGAATGTATTTCAGATAAAGCTGAAATTTCCATTGCATCGACTGATAATTCGAAAAATTTCGATGCATCACTTATGAAGGGTAATGATTGTATTTGTGCAAATGAAGAGAGGGGAAAGGGAACATTAAATGACTGCTCATCCCGTCTTGTAAGGACGTTTTTTGATAGGTCAAGCTGTCCGGAAACAAATTTTTTTGTGGGGGAAGTTGTAAGTTACCCAGGCAAATGGTCTTCTTTTCCACCGCACACCCATGTGGAACCTGAAATATATTTTTACAAGTTTTTGCCGGAGAATGGATATGGATTTGCAGAGATAGGTGATGATGTTTACAAAGTTAAAACCAATGATCTTACAGGGATGCCATGCGAAAAAACTCATTCCCAGGCTACTGCACCTGGATATGCAGAATATTATATATGGATTATAAGGCTCAGGGATGACAAAGACATAATTACTACAGTTGAACCTGAACATCAGTGGACGACAGCGAAAGATGCAAAGTATTTTCCTAGAATATAGATTTTAATAAGGGAGGCTTAAAATGTTAAGTGAGAGTGAAGTCAGGGAACTTAAAAGATTTGCCATAGAAATAAGAATTGATACTATAAAGGCAATTGCAAACTTTGGTGCAGGACATCTTGGTGGGTCAATGTCAATGGCGGATACTATTGCAGTGCTTTACGGCAAGGTAATGAAATATGATTCTAAAAATCCTGGATGGGAAGATAGGGATTGGTTTATATGTTCGAAGGGACATTCCGGACCTTCACTGTATTCTGCTCTTGCAATAAAGGGTTTTTTCCCTGAAGAAGAACTTATGACATTGAATCAGGGAGGGACAAGGCTTCCAAGCCACTGCAACAAGGATCTTACAAGGGGAATTGACATGTCTACCGGTTCACTTGGACAGGGTGCATCACTTGCAGTAGGGGTGGCACTTGGGAACAAAATTGATGGAAGAGACAATTACACATATCTGATGCTGGGAGATGGAGAGATACAGGAAGGACAAGTATGGGAGGCAGCAATGTATGCTGCACAGAAGAAACTTGATAATCTTGTAGCATTTGTGGATTACAACAAAAAGCAGCTTGATGGATATGTGAAAGATATAAATGATGTAGGAGATGTTGTCCAAAAGTTCAGGGATTTTGGATGGGGGGCAGAAGAAGTTGATGGAAATGATGTTGAAAAGGTGTATTATGCCATACAGAAGGCAAAAAAAATTAAAGAAAAACCTTCTGTAATAGTGCTTGATACTATAAAAGCAAAAGGTGTTCCTTTTGCTGAAAAAATCAAATTGAATCACCACATAAAGGTGAACAAGAAACAGCTTTGTGAAACTCTGGAATATTTGAAACATGAACTTGAAAAGGTGGTGTAATTGTGAATATATCTCTTGTAGAAAAAAGGGCAAAAGACGAAGAAATGAGGAATGTATACTGTAACACACTTCTTGACCTTGCAGAAAAGAACAGGGATATTGTTGTACTTGATGGAGATCTCATGTCATCTATGGGAATGAGGAGGTTCTTGGAAAAATTCCCTGAGAGAACATTTGATGTTGGAATTCAGGAAGCCAATATGATTGGTGTCGCGGCAGGGCTTTCGGCTACGGGGAAAATACCTTTTGCCCACAGCTTCGGACCTTTTGCCACAAGAAGATGCTTTGACCAGTTGTTTTTGTCCATAGGATATTCAGGCAGCAATGTACGGGTTGTAGGAAGCGACCCGGGAATAACAGCGGCTTACAATGGAGGAACCCACATGCCTTTTGAAGATATGGGAATAGTCAGAACAATACCGAATGCGACCATTGTCGAGCCTGTAGATGGAGTTATGCTTGAAAATATTATAAGACAGACTGAAAAGCTTGAAGGCTTTTTCTATATAAGACTTCTTAGAAAAAATCCAGTAAAGATATATGAGAAAGGCTCTAGTTTTGATATAGGCAGAGGTGTTGAGTTGAGAAGCGGTACTGATGTTACCATAATTTCCAGTGGAATAATGGTAAATGAAGCATTGAATGCTTTTGACATTTTAAAAAGTATGGATATAAGCGCAGAGGTTGTAAACATATTCACACTAAAACCTATTGACAGGGAACTTATAATAAAATGTGCAAAAAAAACAGGGGCAATAGTTACGGCAGAGAACCACAACATCATAAATGGACTTGGAAGTGCTGTTTCAGAGGTGCTTTCAGAAAATATCCCGGTGCCGCTTGAGAGAGTGGGAATAAAAGACAGGTTTGGGCAAGTTGGTTCAGTAGAGTATCTCAAAAAAGAATATAATCTTACTGCTGGAGATATAGTAGAAAGCTGTAAAAATGCAATAAAAAGAAAGGCACAGTAATTTTCCAGATTAAAATTCCACAAGTTGATTCTTAGTTATTAATATTGGGGGAATTAATTAAATGGATCAAGATGTTAATACGAAGAGGAAATTTTTGAAAAAAATATCTATTCTAGCTACTTTTGGTTCACTTCTGTTTGGATATGACAGCGGGGTAATTAATGGTTCGCTTAGTTTTATGAGCAGACCGGATCAGCTTAACCTGACACCTTTGACTGAGGGACTTGTTACAAGCTCATTGCTTCTTGGAGCAGCTGTCGGTGCAATATTATGGGGAAGATTTGCAGATAAATATGGAAGGAAAAAAATACTTAGAATACTTGCTGTTATATTCTTTTTTTCAACAATAGGATGTGCAGTGTCACCTAATGCTCAGATAATAATTGTATGCAGATTTATAGTAGGACTTGGAGTTGGAGGAGTATCAGTTGTAGTACCAACACTTCTTGCTGAAATGGCACCAACAAAAATAAGGGGAAGTGTTGTATGCCAGGATCAGCTTATGATTGTTACAGGGCAGCTTCTTGCCTATGTTTTCAACAGTATTCTTGGAAATATTTCTAACAATCCTGGCATATGGCGCTATATGATAACTCTTGCAAGCATACCTGCAGTTGTGCTTTGGATTGGAATGTTTATAGTTCCTGAAACGCCGAGATGGCTTGCTGCAAATGGAAAAGTTGGGCAGGCACTTGAAATTTTGAGACAGACACGTGATGAGGAAGAGGCTGAGGCAGATCTTCGTGAGATACAGAAAAATATTGAATCTGAAAAACATCTTGAAAAAGCAACCTTTAAAGATCTTGGAATTCCGTGGATAAGGCATCTTGTATTTATTGGAGTCATACTATCATTTATACAGCAAATTGCAGGAATAAATGTAATAATGTACTATGGAACGACGGTACTTGAACATTCCGGGTTCAATGTAAGGACAGCGCTGATTGCAAATGTGGCAAATGGTTGTATGTCGGTTATCGCTTCTTGGTTTTATATGCACTATCTTGCAAACAGGTGCAGAAGGAGACCGCTTCTTATTGGAGGATATGTAGGAAGTACTATAACTCTTTTTGTAATGGGAATAGTGTCAAGAACTCTTGCAGGGACGGCAGCGCTTCCGTATGTAGTTGTTGTGCTTACAATAATTTACCTTGCAATATTCCAGTCAACTCTTGGTCCTCTTACATGGCTTCTTTTGTCTGAAATATTCCCACTGAGAGTAAGAGGAATGGGTTATGGAGTTGCAACATTTTTCAACTGGATATCCGACTTTGCAGTTGGACTTGGATTCCCTATTGCAATTGCGTCAATTGGACTTTCAAATACATTCTTTGTTTTTGTTGGCCTTGGAATCATATGCATAGTATGCTCTACAGCATTTGTACCAGAGACTTTTGGAAAATCACTTGAACAGCTTGAGGAAACGTTTAGAAACTACAAGAAGGATAAAGTATCTGTTGATTAGCAAATTTTTAAGTTTGCTTGAGATTTGAATAACGAAAAAAGGGAGGTATTATTTTGAGTAGAATAAAAATGACGGTAGGTCAGGCAATAGTTAAGTTTTTAAATAATCAATATGTAGAATTTGATGGTGATACAAATCAATTTGTAGATGGAATTTTCACTATATTCGGTCATGGAATGGTAGTTGGACTTGGTCAGGCACTTGCAGAAAATCCAGGACACCTTAAGGTTTACCAGGGACGTAATGAACAGGGGATGGCACATGCAGCTACAAGTTATGCAAAGCAAAACAACAGGCGCCGCATAATTGCATGCACATCATCAATAGGACCTGGAGCTGCAAATATGATTACAGCAGCACTTACAGCATCCATAAACAATATACCGCTTCTTTTATTTCCTTCAGATTCGTTTGCTACAAGGCAGCCAGATCCTGTGCTTCAACAGATAGAACAACCATACAATTTGAATATTACCACAAATGACTGCTACAAGCCTGTAGTTCGATACTGGGATAGAATTTCAAGACCTGAGCAGCTTATGACTGCACTTGTAAATGCAATGAGAGTGCTTACAGATCCTGCAAATACAGGGGCAGTGTGTATAGCACTTCCACAGGACGTACAGGGTGAAAGCTTTGAATTCCCTGAATATTTTTTTAAAAAAAGAATTCATCATATTCCAAGAAGAATTGCAGATGCAACTGAGATAAAAAAAGCAGTCGGGCTTATTTCAAATAGTAAACGTCCATTGTTTATAGGCGGTGGCGGTGTAAGGTATTCAGAGGCAGGAAAGATGTTGGAAAGTATATGCACTAAATTTAAAATACCTTATACAGAAACGCAGGCGGGAAAAAGTGCAACTCCATCTTCAGATCCAATGAATCTTGGAGGTGTTGGAATAAGTGGAACACTTGCGGCAAATACGATAGCTGAACAAGCTGATCTTGTTGTAGGGGTGGGGACAAGGTTCAATGATTTTGTAACTTGTTCCAAAGAGATATTCAGAAATCCTGATGTAAAATTTATAACTGTAAATACATCTGAATTTGATGCATCAAAAATGGATGCAGAGAGAGTCGTAGGAGATGCCAAAGCAAATTTTGAAGTCATAGAAAGAGAACTTGATAAAATAGGTTATAAAACATCTTACGGCAAGGATGAAATATCCATGGTGAAAGAGGAATGGGAAAGTGAGAGAGAGCTGGTTTACAGTGCAGCGTATACGGGAGAAAAGTTTGTACCATGTGTCCCAAGCTGGACACCTCAAATTATAAATGACTACATGAGGGACATAGGAGGTACTATAACCGAATCAAATGGTGTAAGCATTGTACGTAATGTTATAGACGATGATGCCATTGTGGTTGCGGCTGCAGGATCACTTCCTGCAGATATGGAACGATTGTGGGTAACTGAAGTTAAAGATAGTTACAATATGGAGTATGGCGCATCATGTATGGGATATGAAATCGCCGGAGCACTTGGGTCAAAACTTGCGGAACCTTCCAGAGAAGTATATGCACTTTTAGGTGATGGATCGTTTATGATGCTTAATTCTGAAATCTCAACGTCAATTCAGGAAAATGCCAAAATTACTGTTATAGTATTTGACAATGCAGCATTTGGGTGTATAAACAACCTTCAGATGGGGAATGGCATAGACAGCCTGTGTACTGAATTCCGATACCGCAGTAAAGAAACTGGAAAGACAGATGGAAAATATGTGTATACAGATTTCGCTAAAATAGGAGAAGGTTATGGAATGAAGAGTTATGTAGCAAAGACGCCGGAACAACTTGTAAGTGCTCTTCAGGATGCAAAAAAACAGACAAAATCCTGTATTATCGATGCAAAAGTACTCCCAAAGACAATGGCGGAAGGTTATAAGTCATGGTGGCATATTGGAATTGCGGCTGTAGGGGGGTCAAAAAAGACACGGGAATCTTACAGTGAAATGTGTGAGAAGCTGAGAAATGCAAGAATGTATTGATAACTAATTATATAGGAGGACTGCATTATGTTGAAAAGGGAAAATATTAAACTTGGAATTGCACCTATAGCGTGGACAGAAGATGATATGCCTAAGTTGGGATCTGAAAATACTTTCCTGCAGACAATAAGCGAAATAGCACTTAGCGGGTATGAAGGAACTGAAATAGGATGTCAGTTTCCAAGAGATCCGGATATACTTAGCAGGGAATTTAAAAGAAGAGGTATTTCAGGAATAACTGCATGGTATAGTTCTTATCTTATTGAAAAACCTTACGAAGAGAGTGAAAAGGGCTTTATAGATCATATGAATTTTCTTAAGGCCATTGGAGCAAAGCATGTTGTAGTTTCAGACCAGAGTCATAGTATTCAGCATTGCAGCAATATACCTGTTTGTAACAAATATGTTATTACGTCAGAAAGTGAATGGAACAAACTTGCGGAAGGGCTCAATAGACTTGGGAAAATAGCATATGAAAGTGGTATGACTCTTATATATCATCATCATATGACAACAGTTGTTCAAACTACTTCTGAGATAGACAAACTTATGGAACTTACAGATCCAAAGTATGTAAGTTTGTTGTATGATACCGGGCATCTTTATTTTTCAGGAGAAGATCCAGTGGAAATATTGAAAAAACATTTTCACAGAATAAAGCATATTCATTTGAAAAATGTACGCCCTGACATTATGAAAAGGTGCAGGGAAAAGAAACTCAGTTTTCTGCGTTCTGTTCTTGAGGGTATTTTTACAGTGCCTGGGGATCAGGAAGGGTGTATAGATTATCCTTCAATTTTTAAAATACTCGAGGATAGGGACTATAAAGGCTGGCTTGTAGTAGAAGCGGAGCAAAACCCGTATATTTACAATCCACTTGATTATGCCAAAATGGCAAGAAAATATATAAAGGAGCAAACTGGAATTTAGACAAATTGAATATTTTAAATATTAAAATAAAATAGTTTGGGGGTATGTTAAATGAAGAAAATTAAAATTGGTTCTGCAGGACTTGGAAGATTGGGTTATGAGCATGCTTGTAATCTTGCCAGCCGTATACCTGGAGCCGAACTTAAAGCAATTTGTGATGTAGATGAAAAAAGAGTTAGAGAGGTTGGCATTGAGCTGGGTGTAGAAGATACGTATGTTGATTTTGAAGAGATGTGTAAGAACCCTGACCTTGATGCTGTCGCAATAGTAACTCCTTCCGCTCTTCATACTGATCAAATAGCCATTGCACTTGATGCCGGAAAGCATGTATTTTGTGAAAAACCTCTTGATACAAATATAGAGCATTGCAAAAAAATTGAAAAAGTAGTTGAGGCACATGATGATAAAATATTTATGCTTGGGTTTATGCGAAGATATGACAAGTCTTATAGAAAGGCTAAAGAAAAGATAGAAAATGGAGATATAGGAAGGGTTGTGCTTGTACGTTCGTATACTCAGGATCCTATAACTACAATAGAAGGCACTTTGAAATTTGCACCTCACAGCGGAGGTCAGTTCCTTGATATGTGTGTTCATGATATAGATTTGTGCCGATGGTTTACAGGAAGTGAGCCGAAGAATATGTGGGGGATTGGAGGTTGCTTTGAATTCAAACAGTATCGTGACTGGAATGATGGTGACAATGTAAGCTGCCTTATACAGTTTGAAGATGAAACAATGGCATTTTTGTTTGCAGGAAGAGCTGCAGCCCATGGATGTAATGTTGAAACCGAAATTATAGGAACACGTGGGACGCTTAGAATAGGTTCAGTTGGTACTGACAGTCTTCTTGAAGTTCTAAGCGAACATGGAGTATGCCGTGAGTGCTATCCTGATTTTCTTGCAAGATGGCATGAGGCTTATATGGCGGAAATGTCTGAGTTTATAAGTTGTATTCAGGAAAATCGCAGACCTGATGTGACTGTGTATGACGGAACTGCAGTATCCAAAATTGCAAACAGATGCAAAGAGTCTTTTGAAAAAGGTGCCATGCTTTCATATGAGAAATAATGTAATGAATTGCAGCTTTAAAGCTGCAATTCATAAAATACAGATATTTGGTTAGGAGGTTTATCATGGACTTGAAAATTGGAGTTATAGGTACAGGTGGAATTGGGAGAGACCACATAAAACGTCTTACAGAAGTAATTACAGGTGCCAGGGTTTCTGCAGTTTCCGATATAAATGAGAATACAGGAAAAAAAGTTGCAAAAGAATATGGTGCAAAATTTTACAGAACAGGTGAAGATGTAATACACAGCGGAGATGTTGATGCAGTTTTGGTAACATCCTGGGACCCTACACATTCTGTGTATGTGCTTGAGTGTATAAAAAGCGGTAAATATGTATTTTGTGAAAAACCTCTTGCAGTTACAGCTAAAGAGTGTAGTGATATTGTAAAAGCCGAAATGGATTATGGGAAGCGTCTTGTCCAAGTTGGATTTATGAGACGTTTTGACAGAGGATATAGGGATATTAAAAAAACTATAGAGAGTGGAAAAATTGGAGCACCTCTTATGATACATGCGTGTCATAGAAATCTTACACATATTCCAAGTCATAATACGGATATGACGGTTACAAATTCTGGCATCCATGAAATAGATATATCAAGATGGTTATTGGGAGAAGATTATGAAAGTGTAAAGATAATTCTACCGAAGCAGAATAAAAACTCAAAGGATGGACTTAAAGATCCTCAAATTATGGTGCTCAGGACAAAAAGTGGTGTCATGATAGATGTTGAAGTGAACATGTCTTCAGGTTACGGTTATGATATTCAGTGCGAGGTTGTAGGAGAAAAAGGTACAGTTCGCTTACCTGATCCGAATGCGGTAATTTTGAGGTATGAATGTCAGAGATCTTATAAAATATATGAGGATTGGTCACAGCGCTTTATAGAAGCGTATGATATAGAATTTCAGGAATGGGTCAATTCAGTGAAAAGGGGCAGGATTGAAGGACCTAGTTCATGGGACGGATATATCGCTTGTGTAACTGCCGATGCACTTATAAAGTCAAGAAATACACTGGAAGCTCAGCATGTGAATTTTGATGAGCAGCCTGAATTTTACAAGTAGTGAGGTGAAAGTTTTATGAAGCTTCTACAAGTTGTTCCTCAAATATATAAGTTTGACACAGTAAAAGAATTTGCGGAAATTTTCAAGCTTGGAAAAGGGGATTTGGTAATAACTAATAGATTTTTATATGATAGATTTTTGAAAGATTATAAAAATACTATACAGGCTGTTTTTCAGGAGGAATATGGCCTTGGCGAACCGTCGGATGAAATGATAGACAATATAATGAAGGATTTAGGTTGTAGCAAGTATGATAGGGTAGTTGCTGTTGGAGGAGGTACGGTTATAGATATAGCCAAACTTTTGAGATTAAAGCGCCCAAGAAAATCCATTGATTTGTTTCAAGGCACAGTTCCGCTTGTAAAAGAGAAGAAACTTGTAATAATTCCAACAACCTGCGGTACAGGCTCTGAAGTTACAAATGTATCTGTTGCGGAACTGAAGTCTGAACATATTAAGAAAGGTATTGCAGGTGATGAGCTTTATGCAGACTATGCTGTTCTCATACCAGAGATTGTACGGGAACTTCCATATAAGTTTTTTGCAACAAGTTCTATTGATGCTCTTATACATGCATCTGAATCATATCTGTCTCCAAAAGCCTCACAATATACTGAGATATTCAGTGTAAAGGCAATTAATCTCATATTAAAGGGATACATTCAGATGCTGAAAAAAGGCAAAGATTACAGGAAAGACATAATAGAAGACTTTGTGCTTGGCAGCAATTATGCCGGTATAGCTTTTGGAAATGCAGGATGTGGCGCAGTTCACGCATTATCATATCCAATAGGTGGAAATTACCATGTTCCACATGGGGAAGCGAATTATCTATTTTTTACAGAAGTTTTGAAGACCTATGATAGAAGAATGCCTGCAGGAAAAATAAGAGAATTTAACGGCATTGTTGCAGAAATACTAAGTTGCAGTGAAAAGGATGTCTATGATGAACTTGAAAGGGTTCTTGACGATGTAATGGAAAGAAAACCTCTTCAGGAGTATGGAATGAAACAGGAGGAAATAGAAGGGTTTGCAGGGGATGTTATAAAAGGACAGCAGAGATTACTCGCAAATAATTATGTGCCTTTTTCAACAGAAGATATAATTAATATTTATAGAAAGTTATATTAGAGGAGTGATGTTTAAATGTTAAATATAGGTATTATAGGTATTGGTAGAATAGGAAGAGTTCATGGGGAAAGTATATCGAAATATGTGAAAAATGCCGATATAAAGGCTGTATCTGATATTTTTCTGAATGACGAGCAGAAAAAATGGGCTAAAAGTAAGGGAATAAAGAAGGTATATAAGGATTACAATAAAATACTTCAAGATCCTGATATAGATGCAGTACTTATATGTTCATCGACTGATACTCATGCAAAAATATCCATAGATGCAATAAGGGCACATAAGCATGTTTTCTGTGAGAAGCCTATAGATCATAGTATTTCAAAAATAAAAGAGGTTATTTCTGAACTTGAAAAAAACCCGGAAGTAAAATACCAGGTAGGTTTTAATAGAAGATATGATCACAATTTCAAGGCATTGAAAGATGCAGTGGCAAATGGAAAAATAGGACAGGTACATGTACTTAAGATAACATCCAGAGATCCTGAACCTCCATCAATTGATTATGTCAAGGTGTCTGGAGGAATATTCCTTGATATGACAATACATGATTTTGACATGGTAAGATATATAACAGACAGTGAGGCTGTTGAGATTTATGCGTCTGGAAATGTGCTTGTAGATAATGCAATAGGCGAAGCAGGAGATGTGGACACTGCGATTGTAACAATAAAACTTCAAAATGGTGCACTTGCTGTTATAGATAATTCGAGAAAGTCGGTTTACGGTTATGATCAGAGAGCCGAAGCCTTTGGTTCAAAAGGTCAGGTTGCTATATCAAATGATGCTGAATCTTCTGCTGTAATATATACAAAAGATGGTGTTACGGGAGAAAAGCCGATGTTTTTCTTCCTTGAAAGATATATGCAGGCATACGCACAGGAAATAAGTGAATTTGTTGATTCAATTGCAAATGATACAAGAACCCCTGTAAATGCATATGATGGATTAAAAGCAGTTGTAATGGGACTTGCTGCAAAAAAATCACTAGATGAAAATAGACCTGTAAAAATAAATGAAATTTCCTAAAAAATGTGGCTTTGTATAGATAAATGACCTTTATTGAAAAAAATAAAGGTCATTTTGTTTGGGGAGGGTTAAAATGAAACTTGGATTTAATGAAGCAACATGTATGAAAAAATCAAATGTAATTAAAGATATAAGATTGTGCGAAAAATATGGATATGATTATATTGAATTGAGATTGGACATGTTAAAAGAATACTTAAAAAACAATACTTTATACGATTTAAAAAAGCTCTTTGCAAAAATCAAGTTAAAGCCTTTTGCATTGAATTCTATTGAAAATATAAATTTCAGAACAGGTGAAGAGTGGCAGGAACTTGTTGAATTATTTACTTTCGGATGCAATGCTGCATCCGAAATAGGGAGTCAATATATTGTAGTGGTTCCAACGGAGGAAAAGAGAATATCATCAAGAAACGAACAGGAAGTATTTATTGATTCCGTAAATGTTTTGAACGAGCTTTGTGATATTGCAGAAGACTATGGGATAAAACTTGCTTTTGAGCCGATTGGAAGCAGAAGATGGGTTTGCACAAGTCTTAGACAGGCCTATGAAATTGTAAGTGATGTAGATAGAGAAAGTCTTGGGCTTGTAGTTGACTGCACGAATGTGTATATGAATGACAAATTTGCGGATGTAGAATATTTGAGGAAAATTCCGCTAGACAAGATTTTTATATTTCATATAAATGACTGTGAAGATATTCCTCTTGGAATTCTTGAACAATGTCACAGGTTATTCCCCGGTGAAGGATGTATACCTATAGAAGAAATCTCGATTTTACTCAAGGGGAAAGGATATAGTGAGATTGCATCACTTGAGCTTTTTAGACCCGAATACTGGAAAATGGAACCTGAAGATGCAATACGCATAGGTGCTGAGAAGACAAGAAAATATTTATAAGATTTTTAAAAAATTACTAGAGGTATAGTTTTAGTATGTCAATATCATAGGATGGTTCACTATCTTTAATAAAAGGTTGCAAAAATAAAAAACTGTTGCATTTGTGCACATTTTAGTTTTGGCTGTTATGTTGGTATAAATCTTTCCGTAAATTGTTCAAGTAAACGTTTTATATTGCATTTATGCATCAACTTGAATTTGTGAGAAATGCCGCGTCTATGTGATTGCGGTATTTTTTTAGACTTAAATTATATGGCATTAGAATTGCTTATATAAATCTGTGTAAAAAATATTTATGTGAAAGGAATGATTTATAATGTCTCTTATGACTGGAGAACAATATGTAGAGAGCTTGAGAAAGTTGAAATTGAATGTTTATTATCTTGGGGAAAAGATAGGTAACCCGGTAGACAACCCAGTACTTAGACCATCACTTAATTCTGTAAAGATGACCTATGATTTAGCTCAAATGGCGGAGTATGAAGATCTTATGACAACAAAGTCAAATATTACAGGTAAAAAGATAAACAGATTTGCAAATATTCACCAAAGTGCAGATGACCTTGTAAAAAAAGTTAAAATGCAGAGATTGTGTGGGCAAAAAACTGCAGCTTGTTTTCAGAGATGTGTTGGGATGGATGCTTTTAACGCTGTGTACAGTACCACTTATGAAATAGATAAACAGTATAATACAAATTATTTTGATAATTTCAAAAAATTCTTGGAATATGTACAGGAAAATGATCTTACCGTTGACGGAGCAATGACAGACCCTAAAGGTGACAGAGGACTTTCACCAAGCAAACAGGTAGATCCGGATTTGTATCTAAGGGTTGTTGAAAGAAGGCCGGATGGTGTTGTAGTAAGAGGTGCAAAAGCACATCAAACAGGTATATGCAACTCTCATGAAGTTCTTGTAATGCCGACTATTGCAATGAGACCTGAAGATAAAGATTATGCAATATCATTCTCAATTCCTACTGATACAAAAGGAATAACAATGATAATTGGAAGACAGTCATGCGATACGAGAAAGCTTGAGAAAGATGCTGACATTGATGTTGGAAATAAGAATTTTGGTGGAGTAGAAGCTCTTACTGTTTTTGATGATGTGTTTGTACCTAACGACAGAATATTCTTAAACGGTGAAACTGAATACGCAGGCATGCTTGTTGAAAGATTTGCAGGATATCACAGACAAAGTTATGGTGGATGCAAAGTAGGTGTTGGAGATGTTTTGATTGGAGCAACTGCTCTTGCTGCAGAATATAACGGAGTCCCAAAGGTATCCCATATAAAGGATAAAATTATAGAAATGGTGCACTTGAACGAAACACTGTATGCCTGTGGAATTGCTTGCTCGTCTGAGGGATATCCGACAAAGGCAGGAAATTACCAGATAGATCTCCTTCTTGCAAATGTGTGTAAACAAAATGTTACAAGATTTCCATATGAAATAGTAAGATTGGCTGAGGATATAGCCGGCGGACTTATGGTTACTATGCCGTCTGAAAAAGATTACAAGAGTGATGAAGTTGGACAATATGTTAAAAAATATCTTGTAGGAGCGGCTTCTGTTCCTGTTGAAAATAGGATGAAAATACTGAGACTTATAGAAAACTTGAGTCTTGGAACTGCGGCTGTTGGTTACAGAACTGAATCAATGCATGGGGCAGGTTCACCTCAGGCTCAGAGAATAATGATATCAAGACAGGGAAATTTGGGACTGAAGAAGAAACTTGCTAAAAAAATTGCCGGAATAGAAGAGTAGGAAGGAAGAGGCTTTTTATCCTCTTCCAAAAAAAGAGGTGATTTTTATGAATGAGAAACTTAAAAAGATATTTGATGTAAAAATAAGACCTTATCTTGCGCGGCACAATGGTGATATGGAGATTGTAGAATTTTCAGACGGAGTACTTAGAGTGAAATTCTTAGGTCAGTGTGGAAACTGTATTTCTGCAAAGTATACGCTTCATGATATTGTTGAATCTGCGGTAAGGGAGATACCTGAAATAAAAAGTGTGGAGCTTGTGGATTCTTTAAATCAGGACACATTGAATTTTGCAAAAAAAATACTTGATGGAAAAGTATAGGATGGTTATTTAGTTGTTTAATATAGGGGTTAAATATTGTGGAGGATGTAATCCGAAATATGACAGGAAAGAATTTTTATATAAACTTCAGAAGGACTGCAAATGCAGTTTCGAAACTGCACGGGAAGGCAAACTTTATGATTTTATAATAGTGCTTTGTGGCTGCAGCAGCTGTTGTGCAGATTGCCGCAGGTTAAAGTGGAAATTTGAAAAAATACTTGTAGACTCGGAATCGGATTTTAGGAAAATAAAAGAAGTATTTGATGTTCATAGTGATAGGAGGTAGTGGTTTTATGAACTGGAAAGATATATATAAAAGCAGACTTGTAAGTTCCAGAGAGGCGGTTTCAAAGATAAAATCCAACAGCAGGATTGTCGTCTCACATGCTGTTGGAGAGCCCTCGACTTTAATAGATGCTCTCGTTGAAAACAGAGAAAGTTATAAAAACGTTGAAATTGTTCATATGGTTGCCATGGGAAAAGGTGAATATGCAAAACCTGGCATGGAAAAATACTTCAGGCACAATTCACTGTTTGTAGGGGCAAGTACAAGGGATGCAGTATATTCGGGAAGAGGAGATTATACACCTTGCTTTTTCTATGAAGTTCCAAAGCTTTTTAAAGAAGGATATCTTCATGTAGATGTTGCACTTGTTCAGGTAAGTAAACCTGATGAACACGGTTATTGTAGTTTTGGAGTTTCGGACGATTATACAAAGCCTGCAGCAGAATGTGCAGATATTGTAATTGCAGAAGTCAATGAAAATATGCCTAGGACACTTGGAGATTCATTCATACATGTGTCAAATATGGATTATATAGTTGAAAGTTCGCATCCGCTTATAGAATTGAAACCTGCAAAACTTGGCGAGGTTGAGAAGGCCATAGGTAAAAATTGTGCAGAACTGATTGAAGATGGCTCAACGCTCCAACTTGGAATAGGTGCAATTCCAGATGCAGTTTTGATGTTCCTTAAAGATAAAAAAGATCTTGGAATTCATTCTGAGATGATATCTGATGGTGTTGTAGAACTTGTGGAGGCGGGAGTTATAAACAACAGCAGAAAAACTCTTCATCCCGGCAAAATAGTTGTAACTTTCTTGATGGGAACAAGGAAACTTTATGATTTTATAGACAATAATCCAATGGTTGAATGTTATCCTGTAGATTATGTAAATAATCCTCTTGTAATCATGAAAAATTACAAAATGATTTCCATAAACTCCTGTGTGCAGGTGGATCTTATGGGACAAGTATGCTCCGAAAGTGTGGGGTTGAAGCAAATAAGCGGAGTTGGAGGACAAGTTGATT
Source organism: Clostridium pabulibutyricum (assembly GCF_058242705.1). Lineage (NCBI taxonomy): Bacteria > Bacillati > Bacillota > Clostridia > Eubacteriales > Clostridiaceae > Clostridium > Clostridium pabulibutyricum. The sequence continues at coordinate 43,702 of NZ_JBZAYZ010000003.1, read as the reverse complement.
TTATAAGGGGGGCCAGCATGGCGAAAGACGGCAAAGCCATCATAGCCATACCTTCCACGGCTTCTCATGGAAAAACATCAAGGATAGTTCCGCTGCTTAATACTGGAGCGGCAGTTACCACATCGAGGAATGAAGTTGATTATATAGTTACAGAATATGGTACGGCTCGTCTTAAGGGGAAAACTTTGAAAGAGAGGGCGAGAGCACTTATAAATATTTCACATCCTGATTTTAGGGATGGACTTGAAGCTGAATTTGAGAAAAGATTTAAAAAATAAAGTTGATAAAGGGGGAAATTTCTTATGGCACTTAAAAGAGAATACGGCAAAGAACAGCCGTATATACCGGCAGGCCCGTTTAAAATTCGTATTCCTGGAATTCACTATAGGTTTGAGGTTGCTGATTATATACAGGGACTTCTAATGTGCGCTGTCTGTCTGGGAGCTATTCCAATGCTTCAGCAGTATCTTGGAATGCCATTTCAAGTTGCTCTTGCAATTGTAGTACTTAATGGTATATTGTATTGTACACATGTACTTCTCGGTGATCCTGTTGTACCTGGCTGGGTAACGCCAGCCATACCTCTCCTTATATTGTATGTAAGTCAGTTTCCTATGGGACCTGAAAGAGTTCAGGCACTTATAGCTTTTGAACTCAGTCTTGGAATATTTGCTGCGTTTCTTGGAGTAACAGGACTTGGGAAAAAGGTAATATCTCTAATACCAAATTGTATGCAGGCAGGTATAATAATGGGCGCCGGACTTGCAGCCGTGAATACTGTTTTTGGCAAGGGAGGGCATTTTGAAAAATATCCGTGGTCTATTATAATATGTATAGGACTCGCGTTTTATCTTCTCTTTTCAAATCATTTTAAAAGTTTGAGGAATAAGAACAAGGTTCTTCAGGTTATTTCCAATTTAGGAATTTTACCGTGTATATTTATTGCAGTTTTTGTTGGGCCTGTTGTTGGAGAAACATTGTGGCCAAGCGTAGAATGGGGATTTTCAACTCCTTCTTTCGGGGAATTGTGGTCACACTGGACATTTTGGTCTATAGGGTTTCCACCATTCAAAATGTTTATACAGGCACTTCCAATGGTATTTTCAGCTTATGTAATACTATTCGGAGAGATGATTCAAGCTCAGGCGCTTATTGAAGATGCTGAAAAATCAAGACCTGATGAACTCATAGAGTATAATCCGAACAGATCTCATTTGATATTTGGACTGCGTAATTGTCTGATGTCACTTATAGGACCTGATATAACAATGTGCGGACCGCTTTGGGCGGCAATGCAGGTTGTTGTATGTGACAGGTACAAACATGGCAGAAAGGCCATGGATTCAATAAACGGTGGTGCAGGGTCTTTCAGATTTGGTACTCTTACAGGATATTTTCTTTTGCCTATAGTAACATTTGTTACACCGGTACTTAACATAGCACTTGCTCTCACCATGCTGATTCAAGGTTATGTTTCCGTTAGGATAGGTGTTTTGAAGGCAAAAACAATAAATGATCTTGGAATTGCCGGAATAATGGCGGCTGTGATAGTTGCCAGAGGAGCTGCATGGGGACTTGGAGTAGGTGTAGTTCTTAGCCTTTTGATACTTCTTGGCAATAAAAAGAATCTTGATGTAAATATTTTTATAAGGGAAGAAAAGGATTCTAATGTGGGAGAAAATGTCTGATACCAAAAAATTATCATAATCAATGACAAAGCCTGATATTAAATATTGGGCTTTGTCATTTTTAATTTTAGATGGTATAATTATTATCAAATTTTAAATTTATGATACTTGGAGGTATGAATATGAAATCTGCGAGCAATAAACTGGTTATAGTTGGAACTGGACATGTAGGGTCTACAGTACTTAATACTGCAGTGTCACTTAATTTATTTTCAGAAATAGTCACTATAGACAAAGACAGGCAAAAGGCGGAAGGCGAGGCGCTGGATGCAGCGCATAGTACTCCATTTGAGTATAATTCAAATACAAGAATTTATTCAGGAGGATATGAAAACTGCAGTGATGCAAAAGTAATAATAATAGCAGCAGGACCAAGCATAATGCCTGATGACAAGGCAGACAGGCTTATACTTGCAGAGAGAAACGTACCGGTTATGAAGGATGTAATGAGTTCAATCGCAAAATATACCAGAGATGCTGTAATAATTATAATAACAAATCCTCTTGATGTAATGGTTTATTATGCAGAGAATTTCTTTGGTTATCCTAAAAACAAGGTATTTGGTACAGGTACGAGTCTTGATTCAGCCCGTTTTAGAAGAATTATTTCAGATTATTATGATGTCGATCCGAAAAGCGTCCAGGGATATATGCTAGGAGAACATGGAAATTCAGCATTCCCAGCATGGAGCCGTTTGAATATTGCAGGTATACATAGTGATGAACTCGATAAATACTTTAATCCCAAGGAGCCAATTGACCGTGAAAAAGTTGCGCAGAAGGTTGTACAAGTCGCATATGATGTTTTAAATTTAAAAGGATGGACAAATTCGGGAATTGCAATGGCTGCATGCAGGCTTGCCAAGGCCGTTGTTTTAAATGAAAGAAGTGTGCTTCCTGTTTCAACGACTCTTGAAGGAGAGTATGGACTTAAGGATGTGGCTTTAAGTATTCCGTGTATCATAACAGAAAATGGTGTAGAGAAAAGAATTGCAGCACCTCTTTCAGATGATGAAGTTGAAAAACTTACAAAGAGTGCTGAAAGCATAAGAAAAACAATAGATTCTGTTGATTTGAAAAAGTAGGGTATTTATTCATTCATTAAAGGAGAATTGAAATGCGAACTTTTAAATTTAAGATATGGGATAAAGAGCGGAAATGTTTTTATATAGCTAAAAATCCATATTTTGAAAATGTTGAAGACTGTGATGAGAGATTTATTCCGTGTGAGTTTACAGGACTTGTAGACAAGAATGGAAATGAAATTTTTGAAGGAGACATTGTAGGGGTAAACAATGAGAAAAGTTCTGTAAAACTGCCTGTGAAATTTGGAAAGTATTCATTTGAAAAATTTATAGGTGAATGTGGTGAGTTGAGTGACAATACGGAATTGTATGGTTTCTATGTTGAAAATGAATATTTGTATTTGCAGATGTTGAATAACAATGTATTTGTTCTTGGAAATATATTTTTGAAAGATTAAAAAGATCCTCTGAATTTGACTTTAAAGTTCAGAGGAGTTTTTTTATTTTAATTTGTTAAGATATCTATATATTGTTGGCTCCGATACTTTTAAAGCTTTAGCTAATTCGACTACAGCCCCTTTTAGGTTAAAAGCACCTTTGTCATATAATTGCTTTACAACATGCAACTTTTCTTCTGCCGACATTCTGTCAGGTGATATGTTGATTTCACGTATGGTATCACAAACCATAGTATGAAGAAGGTCATCCACATTGTCGTAAAACTGTTCTTGAGTTTTTATATCATCATTTTTATCATCTTCATAATTTGCAGGATTGTTTGATATAAAACTTAAATTGTCCATAAGCTTTTTTACTTCCTTATAGGGTTCTATATCTATATTTACACATATTACACCTATTATTTTTCCATCTTTGTTTTTTATAAAATAGCTTGCAGATCTAAAGGTCTTAAAATTTCCCTCAGCTTTGTAGTTTGCAACAAAATCCCTTTTTTTATAGCTTTTGTTTTGAATTATGTTGAGAACCAAATTTGTTAATGGCCCACCTATTCGCCTTCCGGTCAAATTCCCATCTTTTATAAAAATAATAGAATTGTTTGGAGATGTAATATCGTGAATTACAACTTCACAATTATCACCTAGAATTGACGAGATGAATTTTGCCATAGGTATATACTTTTCGATTAATTCTCTGTCTTCCAAATTTTCCACCTCATAGATACAGGAATACTGAAATGATAACTTGAACTTATAGTATATTATAACATTAAATAGTATATTTTTTAATACATTTAGTGAGAAATATATTATTTCTTTAATTAAACCCGTGAAAATATATAAAAATATTAATTATTTTATATATTTTATATTGCATTGTTAAGAAATCATGATTATAATAAATGTTATAAATAATAATATATTATTGAAATAATAATATATTATTATAAAAAACAGGAATACTGATGGACTTGAACTTTAAAATATAATCTTTAGACAGGAGGTTGATAGAATTATGAACAGAATTATTATAAAAAACGGATTTATTGTAGATGGCTCGGGATCCGAGGGGTACAAGGCGGATCTGAAGATTGAAGGTGATGTCATAAGTTATATAGGAACAAATATTTCAACTGAAAAATCTGATATTGTAATAGATGCACATGAAAAGGTTGTTTGTCCAGGATTTATAGATACCCACAGTCATTCTGATGTAGAAATAATTATGAATCCTCTTGTAGAGCCTAAAATAAGACAGGGAATAACTACTGAAGTACTTGGGCAGGATGGAATTTCTACTGCACCAATACCTGAAAAATTTATAGAACCTTGGAGAAAAAATATAGCTGGACTTGATGGAGACAGCAGTGAAATAAAATGGGACTGGAGAAATACTGAAGGATATTTGAAGCTTATTGGAGAAAGAAGAAGAGCAACCAATACGGTGTATCTTGTTCCACATGGAAACATAAGGATGGAATCTGTGGGACTTGAAAACAAGAAAATTTCTGAGACTAATATTCAAAAAATGAAGGATGTAACAGAAAGGGAGCTTGAGGCAGGAGCGGCAGGAGTATCTTCAGGGCTTATATATATGCCCTGCGCTTATAGTGGTATAAATGAAATTATAGAAATATGCAAAGTTGCAGCAAAATACAACAGACCATTTGTAGTGCATCAGAGAAGTGAAGCAGATGATATAGTAAGTTCCATGAAAGAGATAATAAAGGTTGGACGTGAAAGCGGAGTGAAAATTCATTTTTCACACTTCAAGGTGTGCGGGAAAAAGAACTGGGACAAACTAGATGCTATGGAGAAGCTGTTGGATGAGGCTAAGGGAGAAGGTATAAAGATTTCTTACGATCAATATCCATATTATGCAGGCAGTACCATGCTTGGTGTAATACTTCCGGGATGGGTTCATGACGGCGGAACTGACAAATTGTTAAAAAGGCTTGAGAGCAGCAGTGTCAGGGAAAAAATAATTCATGATATAAAAAATGGAATACCTGGTTGGGATAATTTTATTGATTTTGCAGGTCTTGAAAATATATATGTTACAAGTGTAAAAACCGATAAGAACAAGGATTGTATAGGACTAAATCTTGTCCAGATAGCAGAAAAGAGAAATAAAGATCCGTACAATGCAGTTTTTGATATTCTCTACGAAGAGGAAAATGCTGTCGGAATGTATGATTATTATGGCAAAGAAGAGCATGTTATAAGATTTTTAAAAAGAAGTGAACAGAATGTCTGCACTGACGGTTTACTTGGAGGAAAGCCTCACCCTAGAGTATATGGAACTTTTCCAAGAATTCTTGGAAGATATGTAAGGAAAATGAAGGTACTTACCCTTGAAGAGGCGGTTTATAAAATGACTTATAAAGCAGCAAAAGCATTTAATATAGATAATCGTGGAATTTTACAACCGGGCAAAAAAGCTGATGTGGTTGTTTTTAATCCGGATACTGTAATTGACAAAAGCACATTTATAGAACCGGAGCAGTTTCCAGAGGGAATAGATACAGTAATTGTAAACGGGGTCTTGAGTGTCGATGAGAGCAAGACTACAGGAAAACTTGGTGGTGAAGTAATAAGATTTTAATATATTTTAAGTGAAGGTGATTTATAAATGTTATTGGAAAAAAGAAAAAGACAGATAGTTGAGCTTTGTAGAAAGTTTATACAGACAAGAAGCTATTCGGGAGAAGAGAACAAAGTTGTAGAAGTCATAAAGGAAGCTTTCTCAAATTTGGGGTTCGACGATGTTTTTGTAGATGACTATGGAAATGTAATAGGACATATAAAAGGGCATGAGAACGGAGATTCCATACTTTTCGACGGGCATATGGATACTGTTCCTGTGGTAGATGAAACTGAATGGAAATATGCACCGTTTAAAGCAGAAATACATGACGGAAAAATGTATGGAAGAGGAACTTCCGATATGAAAGGTGCATTGTGTGCAATGATATGTGCGGCTTCATATTTTGCAGAGGATTCGGCAAGAAAATTCAAGGGTGATATATATGTTGCAGGAGTTGTGCATGAGGAATGCTTTGAAGGTGTTGCATCAAGAAAAATAAGTAAAAGAGTCAAGCCTGATTATGTTGTAATAGGAGAAGCTTCGAACTGCAATTTGAAAATAGGACAGAGAGGAAGAGCCGAAATAATAGTTGAAACTTTTGGAAAACCTGCTCATTCCGCAAATCCAGAGAAAGGAATAAATGCAGTTTATAAAATGAATCGGATTGTAGATGAGATAAGGAAACTTAAACTTGTAAGTCATTTGTTTTTAGGAGATGGAATACTTGAACTCACAGATATAAAATCATCGCCTTATCCAGGGGCGTCTGTAGTGCCTGATTACTGCAGGGCGACTTTTGATAGGAGACTTCTTGTAGGTGAGACCAAGGAAAGTGTATTAAAGCCAATTCAGGATATTATTGAAAAAATTAAAGAGGAAGATTCGGATTTTAACGCAAAAGTCAGTTTTTCAAAAGGACAAGAAACTTGCTACACTGGAAATACTATAGAGGGGGAAAGGTTTTTCCCAGCGTGGTTGTATGACAAAGAAGATGAATTTGTAAAAGACGCATATTCTGCGCTTCAACAGTCTGGAATAAGTCCGGAAATAACTCATTATTCTTTTTGCACGAATGGGAGTCATTATGCAGGAGAAGCGGGAATAAAGACAATAGGATTTGGACCTTCAAAGGAGAATCTTGCCCATACTGTAAATGAATATGTAGAAATAGATCAACTTCTTAAGTCTGTTAGAGGATACTATGCTTTGTCAAAGAAGTTTCTCTCATAAGCTTGATAAGAAGGCAAAATTTTTACTCCAGAAGAAGTCTCTAACTTGATTTCCCCTGGAGCTTTTGAAGTTTTATATATTCATTTTCAGCCGGCTTTTCCAATAAGAAGGCTTATTATAAGTATTACAAACACTGCGGTAGTTATTCTTACATATAAAAAATCCTTTTCTTTAAAAAATACAAGTATTGAAATCGCAACCCTGAGTATTGGAATTGCAATTAAAATCATGAGTCCGAGCAAGATTATAGCATATGGCTTAAAAAGAAGACATCCCTGTAAGATTTCGCCTGGATGCGTGGGATAAAAGTTTGCGGGATAGCCACTTTTACCAGAAAAAAGAAACATTAAAATTCCTACTATGATTACACATGAACTTGTAATAACTCCTGTAAGCAGGAAGGTGCTTATGATTCTCTCCATTTCATGATTGTTTTTGCTTATCATAAGGAAATCACCCCTTTATACATCATTTGAAGTGCTATATATATAAGAAAAGGTATGAATATTTTTCTTATAGTTTTGCTCTTCATCCTTTTCATGACCCTTGCGCCTATGGTTGCACCTGCAAGTACACCAAGAGCGACAGGGCCTGCAATTTTAGGATCTATATCGCCTCTTAAAAAGAAAACACCTGCACTTGCAGCACCGGTAACTCCCATCATGAAATTACTTGTTGCACTTGAAACCTTTATTGGAAGTTTCATGAAAAGATCCATGGCCATTACTTTGAAGCTTCCGCTTCCTATACCAAGGAGCCCGGACATTATTCCGGCACCATACATTACTCCGAAGCCTGAAGGCACGTTTGCAACCTTGTAATTCACAATCTGGTCTATGGCATCGTCGTAATATTGGCTGTTTAAGTTCAGCTTTCTGGCAAGAGGATGCTCTATTACATTTTCAGGAAGTTCGCTTTTGCCTTTTTTTAGCATTGCAAAAGCGGAATACAGTAGAAATACACCAAATATTATGTAAAGATATTTAGTATCTATTATGCCTCCGAGAAATGCCCCGGTTATTGCTCCTATAGTGGTAGCTATTTCAAGAAACATTGCAGCTCGTATGTTTGTCATTTCGTCACGTACATAGGCAACTGCCGCACCGCTTGAAGTTGCAATTACCGAGATTATTCCAGCACCTATGGCATATTTTATATCCACTCCAAATAAGAGTGTGAGTGCTGGAGTTACAACCGTTCCTCCGCCAAGACCAAGGATTGATCCCGCAAATCCTGCGACAACGGATACCAACAAAATTTTTAACATTAATAGTGACAATACATCACTTCCCCTATATTGAATAAAGTTTGTTTTTCAAGTATTATTATAACAAGAATAGTATTATATTAAAAATATTAAATATGTATTTTTGCCATATAAAAATTATATCATGAATTTAAGAGGTGTATCTTTATGGATATTAAGCAGCTAAGATATTTTCTTGCTATAGCAGAGGAAGGAAAGATAACAAGTGCGGCTAAAAAATTGAATATAGCACAGCCGCCTCTCAGCTATCATCTTAAATTGTTGGAGGATGAACTTGGTACCAAGCTTATGGACAGAGGTAACAGGAAGATTCATCTGACTTATACAGGTGAAATTCTAAAAAATAGGGCAGAGCAAATACTTAAACTTGTTGATTCCACAGTAAAGGAACTTAAGGATTTCAACACTGGAACCAGAGGAACTCTTTCAATCGGTACGGTTTCTTCGTCAGGTGCAACTCTTTTACCGGATATAATAACTCAATTTCACAGAATATATCCGGATGTTGATTTTGAGGTGCGTGAGGGAAATACATACAGAATACTTGAAATATTAAATAGTGGAGTTATTGAAGTAGGTATTGTAAGAACCCCTTTTGATGATGATGGACTCAATGTAGCTTTTCTTCACACGGAACCTATGATAGCAGTTTTTAGAGAGGATTTGAAGTATTTCTCTGACACGAAATCCATGAATATTTGGAAATTTGAAGGAAAACCACTTATACTTTACAGAAGGTTTGAGAAAATAATACTTGACATATTTTACAAAAACAATATCAAATGTGATGTAATATGCAGGACGGACGATGCTAGAACGGCACTTTTATGGGCAGAGTCTGGTATAGGGATAGCAATGGTCCCAAGGACAGCTATAGATGTTGTAAAGGCACCGAATGTTGTATATAAAGTAATTGAAGAACCAAGCCTTGAAACCGAGATAGCTGCAATAAGCATAAAAGGCAGGTATATATCTGCAGCTGCCAGAAATTTTTTGAATGTATTTTCAGGAAAAACTGCTTTGACATAGACAATATATAGAAAGGATGTGTTTTTATTGCCGGAACTTAGTAGAAAAATGACTAATTTTACGGATTCTGTTATAAGAAGAATGACTAGGATATCCAATAAATATGATGCTATAAATTTATCACAGGGTTTCCCGGATTTTGACCCGCCAAAGGAAATAAGAGAAGCTCTTAAAGAGGTTGCAGAAAGAGGACCTCATCAATATGCGATCACATGGGGTGCTCAAAATTTTAGAGAGGCTTTAGCAGAGAAGCAAAGAAAATTTATGAATATAGATATTGATCCTGAAACACAGATTGCTGTTACCTGTGGAAGTACTGAAGCAATGATGGCATCTGTTATGACAGTTTGCAATCCTGGTGATAAGGTAATAGTATTTTCTCCATTTTATGAGAATTATGCTGCGGATGCAATATTGAGTGGGGCTGAACCTATATACGTACCTTTGAATCCACCTGATTTTTCCTTCAAAAGACAGGAGCTTGAAGATGCCTTCAAACAAGGAGTCAAGGCACTTATACTGTGTAATCCTTCAAATCCAACAGGAAAAGTTTTTACTGTTGATGAATTGAATGATATTGCAAATCTTGCAGAAAAATACGATGCATTTGTAATAACTGACGAGGTGTATGAGCATATTGTAATGCCACCATACAAGCATACATATTTTGCATCTCTTCCAGGTATGTTTGATAGAACTTTAAGCTGCAGTTCACTCTCAAAGACCTATTCCATAACTGGATGGAGAATAGGGTATGTAATAGGAAACAGCAGAATAATAGACAATGTGAGAAAAGTGCATGATTTTCTTACGGTGGGAGCTGCTGCACCACTTCAGGAAGCTGCTGTTGCGGGTTTGAAGCTTTCATCCGAGTATTATGTATGGCTTAAGGATATGTATATGAAAAAAAGAGATCTTTTTCTTGAAGGACTTGACTGTGCAGGATTGAAATACGTGAGACCGGATGGAGCATATTACGTAATGGTTGATGTATCCGAGTTCGGCGTAAAAAATGATCTCAAGTTCTGTGAATGGCTTGCAAAAGAGGTTAAAGTAGGGGCAGTGCCGGGTTCAAGCTTTTTCAAAGAAAATGTAAATAATTTTATAAGGTTTCATTATGCTAAAAAAGATGAAACACTGCTTTTGGCAATTGAAAAGTTAAAATTATTAAAGGGCAAAGTGGAATCTTATAGAGAATAGATATTTAAGGGGGCATTTATGTGAGTTTGTATAGTTTCAAGTATGGAAAGGAAAATGTTGAATTGAAGGTGGATGGAAGAGTTGAAAGTCTTCTTCCAAAGAAAGTAAATACAATAAATGAATCGGATATCAGAAGAGCGGTTGAGTATTCCATTGAAAATCCAATAGGTTCAAAGCCGATATCCAAGATTGTAAAGCCTGGTGAAAAGATAGTTTTTGTAGTATCTGACATTACTAGATTGTGGGTTAAAACAAGTAAATTTTTAGTTCATATTGTTAATCATTTAAATTCACTTGGTATAAAAGATGATGATATATCAATTATTGTTGCAGTTGGAACTCACAAAGCTGCATCAGAAGAGGAAAAAGAGCAAATAGTAGGAAAAGAAATTTATAGAAGAATAAAAGTGTACAACCATAACAGCAGGGACAAGAATCAGTTGAAGTTTATAGGTACATCTAGTTTTGGCACTCCAGAATACATAAATAAAATGATTGTAGATGCAGACAGGGTTATACTTACAGGAGGAGTTACATTCCATGTGTTTGCAGGATTTGGCGGGGGAGCAAAGAGCATGGTTCCCGGAGTTGCAGGATTTGAAACAATACAGAAAAATCATAAACTTGTATTCAGTGGTGGAGAAGATGGCGGGCTCAACTTGAATGCAAGGTCAAATGTAATAAAAGGGAATCCAATGAGAGAGGATGTTACAGAGATATGCAGGGATGTTTCTCCAGATTTTCTTGTGAATGTCGTACTTGATGAAAAAGGAAACTTCGTTGAGTTTGTGTCCGGTGATTTTGAAAAAGCATGGCTTAAGGGTTGCGATACTACAAGAGACATGTATGGAATAAAAATAGAAAACCGTGCGGATATTACGATTTCATCTGCAGGTGGATATCCGAAAGACATAAATATGTATCAGACTGTAAAGACTATTGACAACAGTGTATATGCAGGCAAAAAAGACAGTATATTGATAGTTGCTGCAGAATGTTCGGAAGGTATTGGTGCGGAAGAGTTCATGAAGTGGTTCAAATATAAGACACTTGAAGAAACTGAAGAGGCACTGAAACGTAATTTTACGGTGCCGGGATTTGTAGCTTACAAGGCAAGGTATGCGGCAAAGAACAGGAAGGTGTTTTTGTTTTCAAATCTTGATGATGATGTAGTATTTGATCTTGGCTTTACACCTGTAAAGTCTCTTCAAGATGCGCTGGATCTGGCAAAAAAAACTGTAGGGAGTAATCCTGAAATAGTCCTTATGCCATATGGTGGAAGTACACTTCCTGTTTGATATTATATAAGGAGAGCTATTATGAAAAACAGAGATTTAAATTTTAGTATAAAGATACTTTGCTTTGCAGCACTTGTAATTGCATCATATTTCTTTATAGATAAATTTCAATACATTGCAATTTTCCCGATTGTCATGTGTATATATGACGGCATAAATATAATCGTAAGAGTTGAAAAAGCAAATGGGCTCAAAATTGCAGCGGCACTTGCATCAATACTTGTATTTGTTTTGATAATACATATATTGGTGGCATATGGAATATCAAATCCAGTGCCAGTACTTATATTTTTTATGATTACAAATTTATTTTTTATATATAATCTTATTGCTTATCTGTATTATAAGTACAGAAGGTTGAATCTTGTAATGCTTATTGTAATGTGGATTTTGTGTGACTTGATTCCGGTAATGTTTATATTTGTTTTATCAGCAGGTTTATCAAGCTATTGATTTACAACTTAAAAGCCAGATGTTCGCAGTTTGTGGATATTTGGCTTTTATTTTATTGACATAATAGTTATATCTGTTATATATTATATATAACAGATGTAACCGAAGGAGGGGAGAAAGTGATACTTGAAATAGATTTTGAATGCCATATTCCAATATACGAGCAAATTGAGAGACAGATTGTAAACGGGATAGCTCAGGGAAAGTTAAAGAAGGGCGAGAGTCTTCCTTCAGTAAGACAGATGGCGGAGGATATTGGAATAAATCTCCATACTGTAAACAAGGCTTATAATGATCTTAAAAACAGTGGATATTTAAATATGGACAGAAGACGTGGTACTGTTGTAAATGATTCTTTTCCGAAAGCAGGGGAGAATCTAAAAAAACAAATTTATGAAAATTTAAATTATAGTGCTTCCAGGGCTGCTATAGGAGGTATTAACTACGAAGAATTTTCAAAAATGTGCAGAGAAATATTTGAAAATATAAAATTATAGGGAGGTTAAAGTTATGAATCAAGGAAATTTTTTAGCACTTTATATGATGTTTATATTTGCAGTAGTACAAGTAATTTGTATAATAACCCCTAATCTTACAAGAAAAGATATTGTATTTGGTATAAGAATTCCGCAGGATAAGGTAAATATAGATGAGATAAAAAATATTAAAAAGATTTATACTAGAAACAGTTTGCTTGTAGGAATTCCAGCTATGCTTGTAATATCATGGATTATATATAAGTTTCCAGATCAAATTGTAATTTTTACAGGAGTTTTAGGATTTTTATTTTTAGATTTTTTAATATATCTCTTTTCGAATAAAGAAACCAAAAGATTAAAAAAATCTGAAAAATGGTTTGATAAAAGTAAAAATATAGTTGTCATAGATACAAAATATTCAAAACTAAAAAATACTTCATCTGCCTCTATGTGGATATTCGTTATTCCTTTGTGTATTATACTTTTAAATGTAGTTATAGGATATAAAGTATATGACTTGCTCCCAAATATGGTTCCGGTACATTGGGATTTTTCAGGAAATATTACTGGATATAAAAGTAAATCCATGTCTCTAATATGGATGATTCCAATAACCCAAATAATTGTAACTGTAGTGTTTTTTATAGTATACAAAAGCATAGGATGGTCAAAACAGGAGATTAGTGCTCAAAATCCAGTTGAATCCGTTGAAAAGAATAAAGTGTTTAGAAAAGTATGGTCATATTATATGGTTATATATTGTGTTTTTATAAATGTGTTCTTTACTATGGAAAATATGCAGATTTTAAGAGTTTTTAATATAGATTACAGGATATCTATGTTTATGGATATTTTATTTATAGTTATTACATTTTTAAGTGTAATAATCATATCCCTGAAAGTTGGTCAAGGTGGCTCCAAATTAAAAATAAAAGAGCAGAAAAAAAATGAGGAAACTTATAGATACGGAAAAGATGATGATGATTTTTGGAAATTTGGAAATATAATATACTATAACCCTGATGATCCCTCAATTTTTATCGAAAAACGATTTGGTATAGGTTGGACTATAAATGCAGGAAGTCCTGTTGGTATGGCAATTTATATCGGGCTTATAATTATAGTAATTGTAACAGCCATTTATGTAAAACTATATCAATGAGATACAATAAGTAGTATTTCTTTATAAAAATATAACATTATTTAACGATATGTTAATAAAATAAATATATTATTGATAATTTATCAAAAAAATATTGCCACAATATTAAAATTAAATTATAATATATTACATAACAATATTTAAAGTGGAGTACTTAATTACATTAATATTGTTATGATGCGTTATATAATGTTTTATAAAAATATGGGGGGATATTTATGAAAAAGTTAAAAGGAATAATAATATTTACACTGTTTATTTCAATTTCTGCTTTTTTTACAGGATGCAATTCTAATTCATCTTCAAGCATCAAGAAAAATGTTTCACTTACAATATCGGCTGCAGCGAGCTTGAAAGATTCTATGAATGAAATAAAGCAACTTTATGAAAAATCCAATCCGGAAGTGAAAATTACATATAATTTTGGTGCATCAGGTACACTTCAGAAGCAAATTGAACAAGGGGCACCATCTGATTTGTTTGTTTCGGCTGCAACGAAACAGATGAATGAACTAAAAAATAAAAATTTACTTGTAGATAGTACTATAAAAAATTTACTTAAAAATGATATAGTACTTATAGTTCCAAAGGATTCTACAAAAGTAAATACTTTTGATGATCTTGCGGGGAGCAGTGTAGGAAAGTTGGCACTTGGTGAGCCTAAAAGTGTTCCGGTAGGTCAATATTCCAGTGAAATACTCAATAATTTAAAAATTATGGACAAGGTTCAACAGAAGGCAGTATATGGAAAAGATGTAAAAGAAGTGCTTTCATGGGTTGAAACGGGAAGTGCAGATGCAGGAATAGTCTACAAAACAGATGCACTTGTTTCAAAAAAGGTAAAAATTGTATCAACTGCACCTTCAAATTCTCATAAAGAAGTAGTTTATCCTGCAGCAGTTGTAAGAGCAAGCAAAAATCAAACGGATGCAAAAAAATTTTTAAACTATCTATCAGGTGAGAAAGCCCAAAAAGTATTTGAAAAGTATGGATTTAAAGTAGGACGATAGGGTAGGGGATGTTTGTATGGCATTTGATATTTCACCTGGAATGATTTCATTAAAAACTGTATTTTTATCAACCACAATAGCTTTTTTTACAGGTATTGCGGCTGCCTACTGGATGAGAAATTATAATGGGAAATTCAAGAGTATTATTGATACGGTATTTACTCTTCCACTTGTTTTGCCGCCTACAGTAGTTGGATTCTTTCTTCTGGTGGCTTTTGGCAGATACAGTCTTCTGGGAAAATTTCTTTCTATGTTCGGAAAAAGTTTGATATTTTCGTGGTGGGCTGCTGTGATTGCTTCATCAGTTGTAGCATTTCCACTCATGTATAGAACTACAAAGGGTGCTTTTGAACAGATAGACAGCAACATAATAAATGCGGCAAGGACGCTTGGTGTGAAAGAATGGAGGATATTTACCCACATAGTAATACCTATGGCACGTCCGGGAATTGCAGCGGCTGCTGTGCTTTGTTTTTCAAGAGCGCTTGGAGAATTTGGAGCTACGCTTATGGTTGCAGGGAATATACCGGGGAAAACACAAACAATACCTCTGGCAATTTATTTTGCAGCCGAGAATGGTGAAATGGGTACGGCTTTAGTATGGGTTCTCATGATTATTGGAATTTCCACCATAGTTATATTTTGCATGAATTATTGGAATGAACATGTAAATAAAAACATATATGGATCAAGGTGAATATTAAATGGGACTTTATGTTGATATAAAGAAACAATTTCAAGGATTTAACATTAATATGAAATTTAATGTGGAAGGTGGCTGCGTACTTGGACTTCTTGGTGCTTCAGGTTCTGGCAAGAGTATGACTCTCAAGTGTATTGCAGGACTTGTCACACCCGACAGCGGAAGAATAGTTTTAAATGGCAGGGTATTGTTTGATTCTGAAAAAAAGATAAATGTTGAAATACAGAAGAGAAAAGTAGGTTTTTTATTTCAAGATTATGCACTCTTTCCAAATATGACTGTGGAACAGAACATAGGATTTGCATTGAGCGGTATGGAAAAATCTGAGAAAACAGATATAATAAGAAATAAAATAGAAATTATGAATCTTGAGGGGCTTGAGGATAGGTTTCCAGATCAGCTTTCAGGGGGACAGCAGCAGAGAACTGCAATTGCAAGGGCACTTGCAGTTAAACCTGAAATATTGCTTCTGGATGAACCATTCTCGGCACTTGACAGCTATCTTAGAATCAGTATGGAAGAAAAGCTTGTGAAACTGTTAAAGAATTATAATGGATTTACGGTATTTGTATCACACAACAGAGATGAGATATATAGAATATGCAGCGAAATTGCTGTGGTAGACAGAGGTGGTATAGATTCATACGACAGTAGGAAGAAGATATTTCAAAGTCCATCTACCCTGTGTTCTGCGGTTCTTACAGGGTGCAAAAACATATCTAGGGTAAAAGTTATAGATCAGGGTACAGTAGAAGCCATTGAATGGGGATGCATACTCAAACTTTCACATAAAATCAAAAACATAGAGTCACTTTCTCATGTTGGTATAAGGGCACATTATCTTCAACTTGTAGGTGAAGGAGATAATTATAATACGTTTGAGTGGAATATTGATCATGTAATTGAAAGTCCTTTTATGGTTTCAATGTATTTGAAAATTTCAGGCTGTGATTCTCAAAAGAATGTGCAATGGGACGTGCAGAAAGAAATGTGGGAAGATATAAAAAATAACAATAGAGCTCTCAACATAAGCATACCTCCGGAAAAGATTATTTTGATTTACAGCAGCAAACCTTAATAATTTTAGGCTATCTCATGCCATAGGAAGGCGGAGCGTTATTTGTTAATTTTATGTTTTTGTGTTATAATAATATAATCATGAACACAGATATACGAAAATGTGTTATATCAATTATAAGTGTTTTATCTTTAGGAGGATAATAATGAAAATAGGAACAGTAAAATGGTTTAACTCGGAAAAAGGATTTGGCTTTATTGAAGTTGAAGGCGAAAATGATGTTTTTGTACACTTCACTGCCATAAAAAGTGATGAACCAAGAAAAAATCTTGAAGAAGGACAAAAAGTTCAATTTGATGTAGAAGAAGGACCAAAGGGTCTTCAGGCTGCTAACGTTGTAAAACTTTCATAATTTTTGATTCTAATTGAACGTTAATTAATATAAACATCAAATGTTTACCACCTTTTTAAAGGTGGTTTTTTGTTAAAGGACAATTCAAAGTTATTCCCATCATTTTAAAAATATTAAAGGAGTGAATTTTAAATGAGGAAAAACTATAGAATGAAAAGGACCATTTCTGTAAAAATGTTTATTGCGGAATTTGGCGAGAATTTTTCAGAGCTTGTTAAGAAAAGGCTCATGGATGTGGATGTAAGATGTGTTCTTACAAGAAAAGACAAGAAATATGTTGTGGATATAAAACATGTTGAGCATTTGAGGTATGACTCCAAGTCACAATCGGGAATTGAAACTTCGAATAGGGAATATGTTTATGGAAGACTCGTACAGTACAATGACTGCTTGTATTTTTCCAACGATTTTGAAAATACAAATGATTTTATGAAACATGATGTAGTAGATGATATATATAATTCCATGAAGGGTGACGAAGTAGTAACAGATGAAAATCAAGATATGAGAGCAAAGCAGGTTACGGATGAAAACATAGATTTTATAATTGACAGTATACTGAAGGTATGTCCTGAAGTTTCACAAAAATATCTTGATATAGTAAATGAAATGACCTCCCATGCAGAAATTAAAAGACATAATACTTTTCATGTCAGCAATTACTAGCCTTAAAATAATAGTCATATAATTTATTCTTATTTTTAAATATAAGTTAGTTATAAAGGGCTGATATAGTTTTTTATAACTATATTGTCCCTTTATACAATGTTATTCTTCTGAAATATCTGAATCCTGCCCGGACTTTTCCGGGGAATTATTTTTTCCCACTATAACATCAACTTTGTCTATTCTCTTTTCTTTTACATTTTTTATTTTGAAACGTATATTTTCATATTTCAAGATTTCATTTTCATTGTCTTGAGGAATATGACCGAGCAAATCTATTACAAAGCCACCTATAGTGTCAAAAATATCACAGGGAAGATCTATGCCTAGTTCGTCATTTACATCATCTATTGGAACAAGTCCATCCACTGTATAAGTGTTGGAATTTATTTTTTTTATTGGTTCTTCGTCATCATCATATTTGTCATGTTCATCAGGAATATTTCCCATAACCTCTTCTATAAGATCATCTATGGTTACTATTCCGGTGAAATCTCCATATTCATCTATTAAAACAGACATATGATTATTGGTAATTTGCATTTCTTCAAATAATTCATCTATATTTTTAGTTTCAGGTACAAAATAAGCAGTTCTTATTAAATCTTTTATAGATTTGTGATTTAAAGTTCCGCTGTGAAATTCTATGAAGAGATCTTTCATATACAAAATACCTATTATATTGTCAATTGCGTCTTCATACACAGGTATTCTTGAATACTGTTCGTTTGCAATTTCCCTTAAAATTTGATCAACTGGTGTATCCACACTTAAAGCAAATACATTTACTTTTGGTGTCATTATATTCTTGGCAAGGGTATCATCGAATTTGAATATCCCGTTTATCATTTCCTTTTCGGTTTCGTTTATTATTCCGGTTTCTTCACCGGCATCTATCATGAGCTGTATTTCCTCTATAGATATATTGCTTTTCTTGCTGGAATTTTTCAATTTGGTTACTTTTGCAAGAAGATTTACCGACCATGTCAGTATCTTGTCAAAAGGAAAAGTTATCATTGATACCCATATTAATGGCTTCACAACAAACAAGGATACTTTTTCCGAGTTTTGAAGAGCAACTTTTTTAGGAAACAATTCACCGAAAACCAGTGTGAAATAAGATAAAATTATAGTGCCAAGAAATATTGCCACTTCATTGCTTGAAGGAATGTTAAGTCTTTCAAGCAGTACAGCTAATGGTTTTGAAAGGGATGTAGCGGAAAGAGCACTGGCAAGAAAACCTGCAAGCGTTATTACATCCTGAATAGTTGCTAAAAATTTATTTGGTTCCTTCATAAGGTTTAAAAGCAACTGGGCATTTTTATTACCGTTATCCGCACTTATTTTTATTCTTGATTTATTTGCTGAGACTATGGCTATTTCCGCTGCTGAAAAAAATGCATTGAGTACTACGAGTATTATTATTAGAAATATATCTAATAAAGTGCTACCCGGACCACTGTCCATATAAAAATTCCCCCTTGTTAAATAAAAACTTAATACATTATAACACATTATAACATATATGCAATTTCCTAATATAAATAAACTTGAAATATTTTTGAAACAACATTTGGTTTTGGAACGTCTTTTATAGTGTAGATATATTTATATGCTGCATATATACTATATATTACTAAAAATTTTAGAATTTTGACAACCTGTTTTAAAGGGAGGTAGAAATGAAAAATAGAAACAACATTTTACTTGGAATCTTTTTGGCTGTATGTTCTATAATTATTTTGAATTCTAAAGCATATGCTGCGGATCCCAGTATAACAAGATATGGCGGACATGATAGGTATGAAACTTCTGTTGAAGTCTCAAAGAACAATTTTACGAGTTCAGGCAATGTAATAATAGCATCCGGGCAGGACTTTGCAGATGCTCTTTGCGCATCTTCACTGGCGGGAAAGTATGAGGCACCTATACTCACAACCGAGAAGGACAAGCTTAGGGACAGTGTTGTCTCCGAGATAAAAAGACTTGGTGCGAAGAGTGCTGTAATAGTTGGAGGAGATGGCGTGGTATCAGATGCTGTAAAGCTTCAACTCCAAAACATGGGCATTTCTGTAAAAAGAATAGGTGGACATGACAGGTACGAAACAAGCATTGATATTGCAAAGGAAGTGGGAGGTTCAAGTGAAATTGCACTTGCATCCGGAGAGAGTTTTGCTGATGCTCTTTCAATAGCACCTGTTGCAGCGGCTAAGGGCATTCCTATACTTCTCACGTCCAAAGATGGAATGACTTCTTCCGTAAAAAAATATATAGATGAAAATAAAGCTGGAAAGACATTTTATGTTATTGGTGGAGAAGGTGTTATATCAAACTATACTGCAAGTTATACAGGAAATTATACAAGACTTGGGGGAAAAAACAGGTATGAAACCAATACGGCCGTAATAAATAAATTTATTTCAAACGGATATATGAGCATGAACACAGTATATATTGCAAGCGGCGCTGATTTCCCGGATGCACTTTCAGCTTCTGCAGCGGCGGCACAGGGCAATTCACCGGTGGTTCTTGCAGATGCAGGAAGCAAAGTACAGCAGAGTATAATAAAAACAAATATTTCTTCAGTGTCTTCCGTAAAGGTTGTAGGAGGTATAGGTGCAGTCAGCAATGCAATTGTGAAAAATCTTGTAAATGGAAAAACGATAACCGTTACATTGGATGCAGGTCACGGAGGATATGATTCGGGTGCAGTAGGACCTTCAGGTACAATGGAGAAAAATATAACATTGGCCATTGTTCTCAAAACAGGCAGGATACTTTCGCAGAGTGGAATAAATGTTGTGTATACGAGAACAAATGACAATGTGTCATGGCCTTCCGATGTAAATCAGGATCTTCAAGCAAGATGCAACATATCAGATAATGCAAACTCGGATTATTTTGTTTCGGTACACATGAACAGTGCTGAGGCAAGTCAGGCAAGAGGTACTGAAAGTTACTATTATAGTTCAAGTACGGACGGAAAACAGCTGGCACAGGATATACAAAAATCGCTTGTTGAGTCTATAGGACTTACAGACCGTGGAATAAAAACAGCCAATTATTATGTTATAAAATACACGAAAGCACCTGCTGTATTGATTGAGGTTGGATTTATAAGTAATCCTCAGGAGGAAAAACTTTTAAATGACGATTCTTTTCAAAATAAAGCTGCAGGTGGAATAGCAGAAGGAATAATGGAGAAAATAAATCAGGATAATTGAGTTTGTTAAAAAAGTATTAATATGATACTACAATCAAGCATATTATCAAAATGATATAGGCATGTTATCATTTTGATAATATGCCTTTTTGCAGTGCCTGTAAAAAGGCGAAACTGTGTATGGTATAAATTTTGCTGTTAAAAACAAATATAGATTTATATATAATAGTTTTAGTTGGGAGAGATTACTTATGCATATTCCAGATAATTATCTTAGTCCGTCCACATGTGCTGTGATGTTTGCAGCTATGGTTCCTGTGTGGGCAAAGGCATCAAAAAAGGTTAAGAGTGAGATAAGCAAGAAGAAGCTGCCGGTGCTCGGCGTATGTTCTGCATTTTCATTTCTGATTATGATGTTTAACGTACCGATACCGGGAGGAACCACAGCTCATGCAGTAGGAGGCACACTTGCGGCCATACTTATGGGACCTTATGCGGCAACTCTAAGTGTAACTATTGCACTTTTAATACAGGCACTTTTCTTTGGAGATGGAGGAATACTTGCCTTTGGTGCTAACTGTTTTAACATGGCATTTGTGATGCCTTTTGTAGGGTATAATATTTATAAGTTTATAAAACACAGATTCAAAGGAAAAAGTTCGGATTATACAGCTGCTTTTATAGGGGCTTATTTAGGAATTTTAAGTGCTGCATTTGTGGCATCTATAGAATTTGGAATACAACCGCTTCTTTTTAAAGATGCATCAGGGGCTGCACTTTATTGCCCATATGATTTAAAAGTGTCAATACCGGCCATGGTTTTGCCGCATTTATTGATTGGAATTTTGGAAGGTGTGGTTACGGCTGCTGTACTTGCCTATGTCAAGAAAATGTCGCCGGATATTATTTATCATGACAAACTGTCTAAAAAAAGGCCGATGTATGCACTGCTTTTAGTTCTTATAGCCATTTCACCTATTGGACTTCTTGCTGCTGGAAGTGCATGGGGAGAATGGAGCGGTGATGAAATCAAGAATATGATTGGGTATATACCACGGGCTTTCCAGAATGGTATAAATTATTCTGCGGTTGCGTCGGACTATTCCGTATCAGGAATGAATGAAGTTATAGGATATATTGTGTCGGCAGCTGCCGGAGTTGCAGTGATACTTATATTGTTCAAGCTATTGTCGTCGCTCAAAAAGGAATAACAATTAAAAACAGGCAGGAGATGGTTATATCTCCTGTCTGTTTTTGGATTTTTGAATGCATACGAGGGCTTTTACAAGAGAATCTATATCTTTTGTCGTATTAAAATATCCTATTCCTATTCTCACGGCACCACTTTTGTAAGTACCCATTATTCTATGTGCTGAAGGAGCACAGTGAAATCCAACCCTTACCATTATGTCATATTTCTTATCAAGTTCGAAGCCTATTTCATCACAAGGTATGCCATTTATATTGAATGAAATAACTCCTGTTATTTTTTGAGAATCTTTAGGCCCGTATATAATTATATTTGGAACTTTTGAAAGTTTATCCAGTGAATAGTCTACAAGTACATTTTTATGGTGTCTTATTACATCTATACCTGTTTTATTTATAAAGTTCAATCCTTCCAGAAGTCCGCATATCCCGACTACATTTAAAGTACCGGCTTCAAATTTATTTGGTGTATTTTCAGGCTGATATGGATATTTTGAGTCTATACCTGTCCCACCTGCTTTAAGTGGTTCTATTTTTATGTCTGAATTTATAAGGAGGCCACCGGTTCCTGTTGGCCCAAGAAGACTCTTGTGACCTGTGAAGGCGAGAATATCAATATTGTCGTTTTTTATGTCTATTTTGTATGCTCCTGCAGTCTGAGCACTGTCAACCAGAAACGTTATTCCATGTTTTCTTGCAATTTCTCCTATTTCACGTATAGGCTGAATTGTACCAATTACATTGGATGCGTTTGTGAAGATAATAAGTTTTGTATTGGATTTTATAAGTGATTCCACATCTTTTGCACGTGTTATTCCACAACTGCTGCAGGGGACCTCCGATACATCAATGCTTTTTGATTTCTTTAATATATTAAGCGGTCTTGTAACAGAATTGTGCTCAAGACTGCTTGTAATAACATGATCTCCAGTTTTTAAGATTCCATTTATGGCAAGGTTAAGAGCCTCGGTTATGTTGGCTGTAAATATTACATTTGATGGATTGTCAAAATTGAATAGATTGCAGAGTGCTTTTCGACAGTTGTATACAAGCTTGTCTGACTCAATCTCTTTTTTATAGGCACCTCTTCCGGCCGTTGCACCTGTGTTTTTCATGAAATCGTACATTTTATCTATTACAGAATCAGGTTTTGGGTAGGAAGTTGCAGCATTGTCAAGATATATGCCCAAGTGTTTAGCTCCCTTCTTTGAAATTATAGATTTAAGTAACAATGAATAGTTTACTACTATTTTAGTTTTTATACTATTAAAAAAATAAGTTAAAATGTATGATTACATCATTTTACATATAAAGTATTATATAGTATACTAAAATCAACAAGTCATATTTTAGTCATATTTCAGTTACATATATTTCCTAAGATAAATTTTATTTTTAACTTTTATATTCCTATGTTATTATATACTAAAGGTTTTGTAACTATCTTTAAGGAGTGATATAGTTGAATAAAATTTATTATAACAGCACCAGGGGACTACAGGAAAATTTGTCGGCATCTTCTGCAATATTAAAAGGAATATCGAAGGACGGCGGATTATTTGTACCTAATGATATACCATATTTGGGAAATGAACTTGAAAAATGCAAGAATATGAATTACAAAGAGCTTGCTTCATTTATAATAGGAAAAGTTTTTACTGATATAAATCAAGAAGAACTAATACAATGTATAGACATGGCGTACGACAATAAATTTGACTGTGATGAAATAGTTCCTTTAAAAAGCACAAAAGAAGCTTTCTTTATGGAATTATATCATGGACCTACACTTGCGTTTAAAGACATGGCACTTTGCCTGCTGCCTCATCTTATGAAACTTTCTGCAAAGAAACAGAATCTCAAAAAGGATATAGTAATACTCACAGCGACTTCAGGTGATACGGGGAAGGCTGCACTGGAAGGATTTTCGGATGTAGAAGGAACTAAAATTGTGGTTTTTTTTCCGAAAAACGGTGTTAGTGAAATACAAAAAAGACAGATGGTTACCCAAAAGGGTGGCAATACCAAGGTAATAGGCATAGATGGAAATTTCGATGATGCCCAGAGCCAGGTAAAGGCCATTTTTAACGATGATGCTTTGAAAGATGAGCTTGATAAAAGCGGATATATGTTTTCTTCTGCAAATTCCATAAATATTGGAAGACTTGTTCCACAGATAGTATATTATTTTCATGGTTATCTTGAACTTGTGAGAAGAGATGAAATAAAACTTGGGGATGAAATAAATTTTGTTGTTCCGACTGGAAATTTTGGAAATATACTGGCTGCCTATTATGCTAAAGGCATGGGACTTCCAATTAAAAAGCTTATATGTGCTTCAAATGACAATAAAGTTCTATTTGATTTTTTGACTACAGGTACATATGATAAGGTACGAGATTTTATTTTGACTATATCTCCATCTATGGATATACTTGTATCCAGTAATCTTGAAAGACTTATATATCATATAAGTTCTAGAGATACAGGTATGGTTAAAAAACTTATGGAAAGCTTGAATAAAGAAGGAAGATACACTATAACCGATGATATGAAGAATAGACTTGAAACATTTTATGGTGGATTTGCAACACAGGATGAGACCCTTGATTCTATAAGAATGAATTTCGAAAAGTACAATTATCTGATAGATACGCATACTGCAGTTGCACACTCAGTTTATCGTAAATACAAATCACAAACTGGTGACAATACAAAGACCATAATAGTTTCAACTGCAAGTCCATTTAAATTTACAAAATCTGTTATGACGGCTCTTAATGAAAAGTATAAAAATTATTCTGATATGGAACTTGTTGATATTATGGGGAAAGTTTCTGGACTTAATGTTCCAAAAGCAGTAGAGAAATTAAAAACTGCTGAGGTTTTGCACAATACCACATGTAAGACACAGGAAATGAAATGTGAGATTAAAAACTTCCTTTTAAGATAAAATCAAAGTGATTTTTGAATTCTGATTACAGCAGTTTCATTATATGTTCTCACAAAATGCCAAACACTGTTTTAATGGGAGAGAAGTTTATGTCATTATTGGAAAAGTATAATGAATTGAAAAATGAGTATGAAGATTATCAAAAAATGGCTGAAAAAATTATACAGGATCAAAGTATGAAAATTATAGAACTGGATAAAAAACTTGATATGATGTCGCTTATGGTTGAAATAAGTCAATATGTCAACAAGTATTTGAGAAATGGAGAAATAGTATCTACTGTGAATGACATAATGATAGGTATTTTAGGAGTTACTTATTCGAGTGTGTATCTGGTTGAAAATAGAAAATTGGAACTCAAGGTATCGAATTTAAGTGATACAAGTCATCATAGAAGTATATTCGAATTTAATTCAGGAAAAATAAATAAATTGAAGACTTGGCTTGTAAATTCAAAATCAAATATATATAAGGGGAAAGATAATATTGAAATACATTCTGGGATATTCATTCCGATATATTTGAAAGATGATTTACTTGGCGCAATCATAGCTGAACATAAGATTTATAATTATCTGGGAAATAGTCATATAAAGCTTCTTACTACCATAAGCAATCAAATTGCGGTTAGTATAGAAAATAATAGGCTTTACAACAAGATAAAGCAGAATTCTGAAAGGGATCTTTTGACGGGACTTTTTAACAGAAACTATTTTTTTTCGATTATATATCAAAAGGTAAAGAAGTGCAATTTTGGTTTTGCAATCGTGATGATGGATATAGATGATTTTAAGCTCTGCAATGATAGTTTTGGACATCAGTATGGTGACAGAGTTTTGAGGCAGGTTGGGGCCATAGTAAGAGATAATATAAGAAATGATGACATAGCTGCAAGGTACGGTGGTGAAGAAATTATAATTTACATGTATGATATAAAAACAAAGGATGATGTATGTAAAAGAATGAGTTTTATCAAAGACAAGATAAAAGATACTCCTGTTATATACAGAAAGATTTCTTCCCATGTTACTGTTTCTATAGGTATAAGTGTTTCGAGGGGTTGTTGTAATAATGATGATGACGTGGAGAAGCTTATAAGAAAAGCCGATATTAATTTATACAAGGCAAAAAATTCAGGAAAAGATAAAGTGGTCTGTTGAGAAAAGGTGATAGGTAAATGAGTGAAAAATGGACTGAAGAACAAAAGGAAGCCATATATACTGAAACGGGAAATATTTTGGTTGCAGCAGGGGCGGGAGCGGGAAAGACAGCTGTGCTTGTAAATAGAATAATCAGAAAAATCATGGATGAAAAATCCTGTACTGATATAGACAGGCTTCTTGTAGTTACATATACAAATGCTGCGGCATCTGAAATGAAAGAAAGAATTGGGGACAAGATTCAGAGAAATCTGGAGGAAAACTTTGAATCAAGCAGGCTTCAGCGCCAGCTTGCACTTTTGAATCAGGCAAATATAATGACTATGCATTCTTTTTGCCTTAAGGTTATAAGGGAGAATTTTCAACTTATAGACCTTGATCCTGGTTTCAGAGTTGCAGACAGCGATGAATGTATACTTTTGAAACAGGAGGCTGTATCGGAATTATTTGAGGAAAAATATGATGAGGAAGACCACAACTTTTTAAAATTTGTGGATTCTTTTGGTTATAAAGATGATTCGAGGGCTATGGATATTGTTGTTGCACTTTATGAATTTGTTCAAAGTGTACCTTGGCCCCATGAATGGCTTCAAAATGCCGAGCGGAATTTTTGTGTAGGTTCAGGTTTTGATTTTTCTATTTCTCCTTGGGCGGAGATACTGATTCAGAATATTAAAAAAGAAATAGGCGGAATGATATTGAAACTTGAGAATTCAGCTGAGAAGTTGAGAACTGATGACTGCTTGAAGCCATATTTGGAAATTTTTGTTTATTATATAGATGAACTCAAGAAGTGTATGGAGCTTACGTCGTGGAATAAGATAAAAAAGAATATAGATGAATTTACATTTAAAAAACTCCCAACGATAAAAGGAAAAGATTATAATGTATTCATAAAAGAGAGCAGTAAAAAAGCTAAAAATTCTGTAAAAAAGTCTCTTGATGGTATTAAAGACAAAATATCAACTGCAGAAAATATAGGAAAAAGCATTTCAGACATGCATCCAATAATCAAGTGTCTGACAGATATGACAATTGAGTTTGAAGAAAAATATTCTTCCAAGAAAAGAGAAAGAGATATAATTGATTTTAATGATATAGAGCATTTTTGTATGAAGATACTTGTTGACAAATATGAAGACGGTCAAATCACGCCTTCCAATGCTGCACTTTATTATAGAAAATTTTTTGAAGAAATACTGATAGATGAGTATCAGGACAGTAATTCAGTTCAAGAAGTCATAATAAACATGATATGCCGCAAGGATGATATGTCGAATTTATTTATGGTAGGGGATGTAAAACAGAGTATATACAGATTCAGACAGGCAAAGCCGGAATTGTTTCTTGAAAAATATAAAAGTTATTCTCAAAAAAAAGGTTCGATAAACAGGAGGATAAAGCTTTTTAAAAATTTCAGAAGTAGATTTAATATAATAGATGCTGTGAATTATATATTTGGCCAGATAATGTGTACTGAAGTGGGAGAGCTTGACTATGACAGAGAAGAAGAACTTCAGGGTATGGCTCAATATCCTGAATCCGAGCTCAGTACTTTTGAGAATGAAAGTGTGGAACTTCATATAATAGACAGGTCTAATGAAAGCGAAGGAGAAGAAAATTTTGACGGTGTACAGGCTGAGGCAAGGCTTGTTGCAAAAAAAATAGAGGAACTTGTACAATCGGGCGTTTGTGTATATGACAAGACAAAAGCTTGTTATAGGGGCATAGCCTACAGTGATATAGTTGTCCTAATGCGTTCTACAAAGGGTTTATCTCCGGTTTTTGTAGAACAGTTTAATAATTGTGGTATACCGGTGTTTGCAGATGTTTCTACGGGATATTTTGATACAATTGAGATAAAGACAATAATGAGTGTTCTAGGTATAATAGATAATCCAATTCAGGATATACCTCTTATTGCAGTTTTGCGTTCGCCAATAGAAAATTTTTCTCCAGAAGAACTTATAGATATAAGAATTTCAAATAAAGATATGCCATTTTACAAGGCCATGAGCGAGTGTGTTAAGTCTGATGAAACCAGTGACGAATTAAAATGTAAAATAACTAAGTTTATGAATAGATTGCATATTTGGAGAAAAAAGGTATTGTATATGTCCATAGATGAGTTTTTATGGTACATTTACATGGATACCGGGTATTATGGATTTGCAGGTGCTATGCCGGGAGGTATTCAGCGGCAGGCAAACCTCAGGATGCTTTTTCAAAAAGCGGAGCAGTATGAAAAAACAAGTTACAAGGGACTGTTTAATTTTATAAACTTCATAAACAAGCTTAGAATGAGCAGTGGCGATATGGGAAGCGCGAAAGTACTTGGTGAAAATGAAAATGTGGTTAGGATAATGAGCATACATAAAAGTAAGGGACTTGAATTTCCAGTAGTGATTCTTGCAGGTGCAGGCAAAAATTTTAATACCATGGATATGAAGGAACCTGTTATGTTTGACGAGAAGCTTGGAATAGCATCTGATTACGTTGATTGTGTAAGAAGAGTAAAGTATACAACTGTAGTAAAGGAAATATTTAAAAATAAGCTCAAGAATGAAACCTTGTCGGAGGAGATGAGAATACTATACGTTGCTTTTACAAGGGCGAAAGAAAAGCTTATTATAACCGGATCAGTGGCTAACCTTGAAAAGTCTGTTGAAAAGTGGTGTGAAGAGTCCATAAACGGTGAAAAAATAGTTCCTTCATACACTCTTTTAAAGGCGAGGAACTATATGGACTGGATATGTGAAGCACTTGTCAGACACAAAGATGGAAATGTAATAAGAGATGCATCTGCAGGCAGTTATACAAAATTTCATGATGTTAAGGGTGTTTCAAAATGGAATGTAAAACTTTGGAATAAAAATAAAATTGCGGATATTCCAAAGGAAAATAAAAAATCTGATATTGTAGATGAAATAAAAAGTCTTGAAATTGAATGCGGAAAAAGTTCATACTTTGATGAAATTAACAGGAGACTTGATTGGAAATACAAATATTATGATGCTTCAATTATTCCGGCTAAATTTTCTGTATCAGAACTTAAGAAAAGATTTATTGACGACTCTAATGAATATAATGCCAATTTTGATGAAAATAAAGGTTTGGAAATCAGAATACCGGATTTTATGCGCGATAAAAAAGAGATTTCACCTGCATATAGAGGTACACTTATGCATCTTGTAATGCAGCATATAAATATAAGTGATACGGAGAAAATTGAAAATATAATATTGCAGATAGAAAGTCTTGCAAACAGGGAATTTATGAGAAAAGAGGATATAAAGTTCATTTCCCCGTCGAAGATATTTCAATTTTTTAAATCTGATCTGGGAATGAGAATTAAAAAATCTTTGAATGTACGCAGGGAGGTGCCTTTCTATATGGAAGTAGAAAGTGGAGAGATATATGACAATCTTCCGGATTATATTTCAAAGAATGAAAAAGTACTTCTTCAGGGAATAATAGATTGTTACTTTGAAGAGGAAGATGGATTGGTGCTGGTTGATTATAAAACTGATTATGTAGAAAATATCGATGATATAAAGAATAAATATAAGATACAGATTAAATACTATTCAAAAGCGCTTGAAAGCATAACGGGAAAAATAGTCAAGGAAAAGTACCTGTATCTTTTCAGTATAGGTAAACCTGTTTTGATGGGGAAGGTGAAGCAAAGTGGAAAAAGTCTATGATAAGTTTTTGAGATATATAAAATTTGATACGCAGTCCAGTGAAGAGTCATCCAGTTCGCCAAGTACTGTGAGGCAACTTGAGTTTGCAAAGCAGTTGTGCTTGGAATTGAAAAACATTGGACTTTCAGAGGTATCTGTTGATAAAAATGGCTATGTAATGGGATGTCTTCCTTCAAATACAAGTAAAAAAATTCCAACGGTAGGATTCATAGCACATATGGATACAAGTCCCGAGGTCTCAGGGAAAAATGTAAAGCCATTAATAATTGAAAACTATGATGGGGGAGATATCGTGCTTGACAGTTTAAAAGGCACGGTACTTAGAACACGTGATTTTCCTGAAATAAAAAATTATATTGGAAAAACACTTATAACTACGGATGGAAATACTTTGCTTGGAGCTGATGACAAAGCTGGAATATCGGAAATTGTGCATGCAGTTGAGTATATTTCACTGCATCATGAGATAGAACATGGAGATATAAAGATATGTTTTACTCCCGATGAGGAAATAGGAAGAGGTGCTGACAATTTTAATGTGGAGAAATTCGGGGCACAATTTGCATATACTGTAGATGGTGGCGAAATAGGAGAACTTGAGTATGAGAATTTCAATGCAGCTGCAGCAAAACTCACAATATTTGGAGTAAATGTTCATCCTGGATATGCGAAGGGAAAAATGATAAATTCAATGAATGTTGCAAATGAATTCATGAATATGCTTCCGAAAGATGAGATTCCGGAGGCTACGAGTGGATACGAAGGGTTCTATCATCTTGTTTCAATGAATGGAAATATTGAAGAGACAAATCTCAGTTATATAATAAGGGATTTCTGTGAAGAAAAATTTGAATACAGAAAAAATTTTATGCTTGAATGTGTGAATAAACTTAAAAAAACATATGGGAGCAGTATTGCAGCAATTGACATAAGAGAACAGTACCGGAATATGAAGAAAAAGATAAAACAGGCAGCATATGTGGTTGATATAGCAAAAAAGGCTATGGAAATTTCAGGTGTGAAACCTAAAATATCTCCTATAAGGGGAGGTACGGATGGTGCAAGGCTGTCATTTATGGGACTTCCAACTCCTAATATATTCACAGGTGGTCATAATTTTCATGGAAGGTATGAATATATTCCTGTTTTTGCAATGGAGAAGGCATCTAGGGTAATAGTGAACATAGTAAAATTAACATCGGATATTGAAAAGGTTCTGCAGGAATAAACATGCAGAACCTTTTTTAGAATCATGGCTATTTCAAAATCAGATTTTCAGCAGCAGTTTTTATATCGGAAGTATTGAGAATTGCAGAAACTACTGATATTCCATCCACACCTGTGGACAATATGTCATTAAAATTTCTTTGATTTATTCCGCCTATTGCAACGGCGGGTATGCTTATGCTGTCATATATTTTTTTCAATCCTTCAATTCCGAGAGGGTGTTTTGTGTCTTTTTTTGTTCCAGTATTGAATACAGTACCTATGCCAAGATAGTCGGCTCCTCCTTTTTCAGCATCAAGTGCTTCCTGTATGCTGCCTGAAGATATTCCTATTATTTTGTTTTTGCCGAGGATTTCTCTTGCTTTTAAAAGAGGCATGTCAGTTTGACCGAGATGAACTCCATCGGCATCTATGGCCTGGGCTATATCAATTCTGTCATTTATTATTAGGGGGATCTTATAATATGATGTAACTTTTTTGACATCCACTGCAATTTCAAAAAATTCTCTTGTAGAAGAATATTTCTCCCTTATCTGTACAAGGGTAACTCCTCCAAGAATAGCCTCCTCCACAGCATCTTTCAATGTCTTGTCTTTAAGAAAACGTCTGTCTGTTACAAGGTATAATTTATAGTTTATATCCATTCTACTTTTGCCATCTCCTTAATTTTTTCTCCTGTCAAATTGTATATTGAATCTATTAGTTTTACTCTGAAACTTCCAGGGGAATTTGCAGATTTAAAAGCTTCTTCTCCTGCAATATTCATGGACAGTACTGCACAGACAACAGCAAGAAATTTATCGTCCGAGGAGCCTAAAGTAGCTGCACACAATGCACCAAGCATGCACCCGGCCCCTGTTATTTTAGTCAGCATGGGAGTATTGTTTTTTATTATAGCGGTATTTTTCCCATCAGTTATAAAGTCTTCTTTACCAGTTGCAGCTGTAATACAATTGTGTCTTTTGGAAATTTCAATGCAGCTTTCAAGGGCATTTTCAAGCCCGCCAACGGAATCAACACCTTTTACATTTGAGGCTTTTCCAGCAAGAAAGTTTATTTCACCTGCATTTCCCTTTATCGCATCTATGCGGCCAAGTTCAAACAATTTGTTTATTACAGTTGCCCTTTTTGGAATTGCGGGACATCCAACTGGGTCAAGTATTACAGGTACATTGTGTATTCTTGCGGATTCGGATGCCAGTATGATTGATGTTTCCTGTTCACGGTTTAGTGTTCCTAGATTTATGTAGAGGGATTGGGATAAAGCTGTGAAATCGAAAGCCTCATCATAGGCATCACACATTGCAGGTGATGCACCATAAGAAAGAAGTGCATTTGCACAGTCATTTACTGTAACATAATTTGTAATACAGTGTACGAGAGGAGATTTTTTACGCATTTCATTGAATATGTCTGAAACTTTTTCCATATTTTTATCTTTCAATTTACTCGACTCCTTCTTATATATTAAAATAAAGGTATGTTATTTTTAAAAACAACATACCTTAAAGTCTTTACAAGTATGTTTCCTACGCCAGTTTTGACTGGATCAGGTTCAAAGGGTTAGATTTGAAATCTTCTCAGCTTTTTTACAAGCACCCCTACAAAATTTATTCATTTTTCACTATTAATTTTACTACATATATATGAATTTGCAACTTTAGTTTTAGACCAATAACTTTATTGACATTTAGTTAAAATTATAGTAGACTTGCCTTCAATAACAGAGAAGATATTGAAGATGCTTTAGAATTTATATCTTGAGCGGACATATGTATAAAGAAAGGAAGTGGAATTATGAAAATTGAAGACTTTAGTATTGTTGTATCTGGTGATATATGTGTAAACAGGCTGTTTTGGAAAGTCAACAATAGCTATATAAGCAATTTAAGCTGGCAGCAGCATCCTCATATATGTAGCAGGCTTAGCTGTGGTGAAGCACTGCTTCTGGCAAAGTTTGTATCTTTAGCTACAGGAGCAGAGGTTGTTTCACCTGAAATAAATTGTGACAACAATAATTTGCCTGATGGAATTTTAAGTTCCAGCATACAATTGGAAATTTTCCCCTCTTTACCAGATCAAAAAGATGGAGAAAAGATATACAGGGTAAAAACATTTCTTGGTTTTAATGAAATATATTTTGGAGATCCAAGGTTGTTTCCTATTGTTGATGATAATAAAAATGCCGACATGATAATTATTGACGATGAAAATAATGGCTTTAACAATGATGAAAAATTCTGGCCGATGGCACTTCAAGAAACAGAAAGTAATCCCGTAATTATATACAAGATGGATAATCCATCTGATAATACAAAATTGTGGAGACATATAGAAAAGTATTACATGAAGGACACCATAGTAGTCATAAATGGTGATGATTTAAGATCAAAAGAGGTTAATATAAGCAAGAATATTTCATGGGAAAGAACTGCACTTGATTTTGTATGGCAGATAAAAAACAATCCAAGTCTTGATTTTTTATCTAAATGCAGCAGGTTGATTGTACCGCTTGGTCTTGAAGGTGCTATATATTATAGAAATGAAGGAGGGATCAAATCAAAACTGTATTTTTTAACATATGCATTCGAGGGCGATCTTTTGAAACAGGGTCAAGGCAAAATGTATGGACTTACTTCATGCTTTGCTGCAGGTCTTGCAAAAGCTATTGCTTTAGGAAAAGACAGCAACAGGTCAATGGATGATTTGATAGATGATGGAATAAGAGAAGGAATCGTAGCAACTCAAAAATACTTCAGACATGGTTTTGGAAAAGATGTTGTGGAAAGTGAGTTTCCAAGTAATTCAATTTTTAATGAAGGTGAAAATGATTTTATATATAAAAAATATATACAGGATGTTGAAATCCCGGGAGTAGAGAATCCAAGATACCAGTCATCATGGTACATTATAAATGACAAAATTTCTGCAAATCTTACGGAAATAGCCTGTGACATAGTTAGAAACGGTGAAAAAAGCGTACTGAAATATATACCAATAGCCCAGTTTGGAAAATTGAAAACTGTGGACAGAGATGAGTTTGAAGCGTATAAAAGCATTAAAAATCTAATGTCCGAATATATTTTATCCCAAAGTACAGTCAGACCTTTGTGTATAGCTGTATTTGGAACACCGGGGTCTGGAAAATCTTTTGGAGTAACTCAAGTTGCATCCTGCGTTGCACCTAATTTGATTGAGAAACTGGACTTTAATTTATCACAGTTTCAGACATTGTCTGATTTGACTATAAGTTTTCACAATATAAGAGACATATCTCTTAGTGGAAAGATACCGTTGGTATTTTTTGACGAGTTTGATTCAACATTTGAAAAGAAACTCGGATGGCTCAAATATTTTTTGGCCCCAATGCAGGATGGTGTGTTCAGAGAGGACAATTCAATACATCCTATAGGAAAGGCTATCTTTGTATTTGCAGGTGGCACAAGCAGTACGTTTGAAAAATTTTGTGGAGAAAATATCACGGATGAAGTTGAATACAGGCAGTTTAGCAGAGAGTTTCAGAGCGCAAAAGGTCCTGATTTTATAAGCAGGCTTAGAGGATATGTGAATATTTTGGGACTTAATCAAACGGATAATAAAAATGATCAGTTGTTTATAATAAGAAGGGCCATGCTTTTAAGATCGCTTATTGAGAGGAAGGTTCCACATCTTATAAATGAAAGGGGAGAAGCACAGATAGACAGAGGTGTACTGAGGGCACTGCTTAAAATAAGCAATTATAAACACGAATCAAGGTCAATGGAAGCCATACTTGAAATGAGCAGGCTTACGAGAGCCAAAAAGTGGGAACAGTCGTACCTTCCGCCAAAAGACCAGTTGAGACTTCATGTTGATGAAGATGAATTTTATCGTCATATGATGAAAGAAGAATTTTTTAGTGAGAGAATTGAAGAACTTTGTATTGTTTTTAATTATAAATTAATGAGTATATATGAAAAACATGAGGTTGATGGTATTAAACCGGATGAATGCTGGAGGAGACTTGACAAGGAGCAAAAAGACTGCATTAGAAAGAATATAAAAGGTATTCCTGATATGTTGTATAAGGTTCATTATGAATTGATTTCAGTGTTGGATATAAAGAAAAATGAAATTGCAGAATTTAGTCAGAGTGAAATTGAAGAGCTGGCGAAATGTGAAGAAAAGTATTTGAGCGCCGAAATTAATGAAAGCACTTTTTTTGAGCTGTTATCCAGGGAAGTAGAAAGTTATGTCAGATGCTGGCCGGAAATGTTTGCTGAGGTTGGTTTTAAAATACAAAGATTGAAGTTTGGATTATCCCAGAACACAAATGAAAAAAACCTCATTTAAGTAATGAGGTTTTTTTATGATTCATGGTGCCGATGGTCGGATTCGAACCGACACGCCCGAAGACACTTGATTTTGAGTCAAGCAAGTCTGCCAATTCCATCACATCGGCATATTTGACAAACAACATAAATTATAATATCACATAAGACATTCCAGGTCAAGAGAAATTTTGCATTTTATGATTGTAACAAATAATAAGTTTTTGAATTTTACTATGGAAATTAATGGAATATGGTAGTATAATAAATAAGTAATCATGTATAATGAAATTTGTAAAAATATATGGAATAATATGATGTGTTATAATATGTAAAGGATTTAAAATACTGTCTTAAAATAGTGGTGAAATAATAAAAATTGATATAGATAATAAAAAATGATTAATATTAAGAGGAGTATTTGAATATTATGTAGAATATAAATAATAAATTTAATTGTGAGGATAAATAAATTATGATTAATAAAAATATTTTTGGATTTCATTCTTCATTTTACTATTTTGGATTGGAACATTTATGTATAAATATGCATAAATATGTAAATCAGGGTATTAGAAAAAATCAATTTATATGTATTTTCTCAGGCAGCAGAGTATATGATTGTATTAGAAAGTATATTGATATTAATGAAAAAAACAGTATTAATATTTCAGAACTCGAAAATTTAGTCGGCAAGTCTCCAAAAATAAAAGAAATGCAGGAAAAGTTGAGTCACTTTGAAGGTAAAATTATAAGGAATGGATACGAAGGAATTAGAATAATATTGGATGTAAGTCAGTTTATAGTACGAACTTCTAAAGATGATTTTTTGAAATTTGATGCTGACATAAATGAGATTATACGTGGAAGCAGATCTTCTGTAATGTGCCTTTACGATTTTGAGGATTATGTAAAAGATAAAAAAATTATCAACGATGAAATTATTCAGGAATCATATAAAACTCATCCTTACAGATTATACAGAGGAGAAATCGTGAGTTCAAAAAAACTTCTCTATGTTTGATAAATAGTAGCGTTCAAATAAAAAAAGAAGTTCTGAAATGGAACAATACAGAACTTCCTGCAAATTCAATGTTGATTATTTGTTCATTGCTTCTTCTACAGCAACTGCAACAGCAACGGATGCACCTACCATAGGATTGTTTCCCATGCCTATAAGTCCCATCATTTCAACGTGGGCAGGTACTGATGAAGAACCTGCAAACTGTGCATCTGAGTGCATTCTTCCCATTGTATCTGTCATTCCATAGGAAGCAGGACCTGCTGCCATGTTGTCAGGATGAAGAGTTCTTCCTGTACCGCCGCCGGATGCAACTGAAAAATATTTTTTACCTTGTTCTATACATTCTTTTTTATAAGTTCCGGCAACTGGATGCTGGAATCTTGTTGGGTTTGTTGAATTACCTGTTATTGATACGTCAACTCCCTCATGATGCATTATTGCAACACCTTCTCTTACATCATCAGCACCATAACATTTTACTTTTGCCCTTT
This sequence comes from Clostridium pabulibutyricum, assembly GCF_058242705.1. Classification (NCBI taxonomy): domain Bacteria; kingdom Bacillati; phylum Bacillota; class Clostridia; order Eubacteriales; family Clostridiaceae; genus Clostridium; species Clostridium pabulibutyricum. The sequence continues at coordinate 6,776 of NZ_JBZAYZ010000003.1, read as the reverse complement.
CACCGTCTGAATATGCAGTTTCTTTGACTATATTCAATTTTCCAGTGTAATAATCAAATTTTGTCTGGACGTAAGTAAATCCGTTTATTCTTGAGATTATAAAAGCAGCATCTTTTCCAAGACCGTTTAATATTACTCTAAGAGGTTGTTTCCTTACTTTGTTTGCTGAGTTTGCAAGACCAATTGCACCTTCTGCAGCAGCAAATGATTCATGTCCAGCAAGAAAAGCAAAACATTTTGTTTCTTCACGTAATAACATTGCAGCAAGATTTCCATGACCTATACCAACTTTTCTGTCATCTGCAACAGATCCTGGAATACAAAATGATTGAAGGCCTTCACCTATAGCTTCTGCAGCATCTGCAGCCTTTTTGCAACCTTTTTTTATTGCTATTGCGGCACCTACTGTGTAAGCCCAACAGGCATTTTCAAAACAAATTTGCTGAACGCCTTTTACTATGTTGTAGGCATCTACGCCCTTTTCATCACAAACTGCCTTAGCTTCTTCAAGTGAATTCATACCATATTTTTTAAGTACAGGTGTGATTTGATCTATTCTTCTTTCATAACTTTCAAATAATGCCATAATACTTTTCTCCTCCTATCCTTTTATTCCTGCCTAGGGTCTATGATTTTTGCAGCTTCATCGTATCTTCCGTAAGTACCAGTAGCTTTTTTAACAGCTTCAGCAGGTTCGATACCGCTTTTTATAAAGTCCATCATTTTTCCAAGACTTATGAATTCATATCCTATAACCTGATTGTCTTTGTCGAGAGCTATGTGGTTTATATAACCTTCTGCCATTTCAAGATATCTTGTACCTTTTTTCTTCGTTCCATACATTGTACCGATTTGGCTTCTAAGTCCTTTTCCAAGGTCTTCAAGTCCGGCACCAATAGGAAGTCCACCTTCTGAAAATGCAGTCTGTGATCTTCCATAAACTATTTGTAGAAATAATTCTCTCATGGCAACATTTATTGCATCACATACCAAATCTGTGTTCAATGCTTCTAGTATTGTCTTGCCTGGAAGTATCTCTGATGCCATTGCAGCTGAGTGAGTCATTCCAGAGCAGCCTATTGTTTCAACAAGAGCTTCCTGTATTATTCCATCCTTAACGTTCAAAGTGAGTTTACAGGCACCTTGCTGAGGGGCACACCAACCTATGCCGTGAGTTAATCCTGATATATCTTTTACTTCCTTGGCCTGTACCCATTTTCCCTCCTCTGGAATTGGAGCGGGACCATGGTTGGGACCCTTGGCTACACAACACATTCTGTCTACTTCTGTTGAATAAATCATATTTTATCTCCCTTCTTTATTTATAAATAATTTATATGTAACTTTGAAATTATCCCAGCGGGACTAAAACAATCCCGGACAGGGTATAAATATTCAACAAACAAATTAATTTTACCAAATATACACTTATACCACAATAGATACAGAGGAAAAGTTTTAACTGTGAGATTTCCTCAATTAAAATGTATGGTATTTATATTTCTGAAGCAAAAGCTTGGTATACGTGAGTTTTTTATAATTTCGATGGATTTTTCAGGACTGTCAATGAAATTTGCGCAGTTTTTGGTCAGGTCTTCTTTTAAACACTCATCTACATAATTGCAATAAGCATAGTAGTCTCTGCGTTCTGTGGAATACCTCGCATACAAATCACCGCATGATTTTATTACTTCTCTGCATAGATACAAATTACAGGGATGGGGTCTCATAAAGGTTTCTATGGTACATCCATCTTTGCCGAGAAACGGACACAATTTGAAAAATAATGAAGTATTGAATCCATCATACTTTTTTGAGTCTGAGTTTAAGAACCTTGTGTACTGTTTCTTAAAAAATTTCCCAAAGACTTTTATAGAAAATTTTCCAACTTTGGAATTTGGAAGTGAAATTAAATATTTTATAAAGCAAAGTTTTCCATTCATCAGTATATTTTTTATGTCCACAAGTCTGTATTCAGGGAAATACCAGCAGCAGCCCCTGTTTTTTATATCAGTATATGAAATCGATTCAATATTGCCGGAGCATTTTCCACACAAGGTGCATTTAAAAAGTGGAATGCCAGCATTTGAATTGTAACTTAAAATCATAAAACTCCCCCCTGACTAATAATAATTTTAGTCTTTTTGGATAATTTTTAAAAATAGGATTTTATGGTGAAAACAAGAATTATATCCAAAAGATTGGGCAAATACAGTTAAATATACAGTAATATAACACAGGAGGGTTAAAAATTGACTGTACTGTAATGTAAGGTCTTACAATAGAAAGATAATGTGATAGAATATTAATAGTTACAGCATTGAGAAAAGGAGAAATCAAATGGCTAATGAAAAGTTGTTGATATTGGATGGACATAGTTTGATGAACAGGGCATTTTATGCACTGCCGGAACTTACCAACAGAGAAGGTTTGCATACAAATGCAGTTTATGGCTTTATAAATATGCTTTTTAAGATGAAGGATGATATATTGCCGGACTATGTAGTCTGTACATTTGACAGGAGTGCCCCGACTTTCAGGCATAAAGAATATGATGAATATAAAGCTGGAAGAAAGAAAATGCCTCAGGAACTTTCGGAGCAGTTTCCAATTTTGAAAAAGGTATTGAACCTCTTGGCTATAAATATATTTGAAGTTGATGGTTTTGAAGCCGATGATATAATGGGTACATTGTCCAAAGTTGCCGAAGAAAAAGGAATGGAAGTATATATAGTAACAGGAGACAGGGATATGCTTCAGCTTGCTTCGGATAATACGCATATAGTCATTACTAAAAAAGGAATAACAGAAAAAGAGATATATGATAAAAGTAGAATGATTGAAGATTATGGTATAACGCCTCTGCAGTTTATAGATGTAAAAGGACTTATGGGTGATAAGTCCGACAATATACCGGGAGTGCCAGGTATAGGTGAGAAAACAGCTTTTAAACTTATAAAGGAATATAAAAGCATTGAAAATGTATTTGAAAACATAGATAATATCAAGGGGAAAAAGTTAAAGGAAAATCTAGAAAAATACATGCAGCAGGCTATTTTCAGCAAGAAACTGGCATCAATTGTTACAAATGTACCAATTGACATAGATATGGAGTCTATAAAGTCAAGTGAAGACTATGACTTTATAGAATTAAAAAAGCTGTTTGAAAATCTGGAGTTTAAGAGACTTCTTGATAAAATTCCTGGATTTGAAGATAATAGGCAGGGAACAGCTGAAGTTGAACTTGATATTGAAGATATAGGCAGTATAACTGAAATGAAGAAGTTTGTAGAATATATCCAAAATAATAAAACACAACATGAAAAGATGTATATAAATTTTAAGGCCTCCAAGGAGAATGTATATACAGAGGGTTATATAGAAGATATTTTTATAAATTTTGGGGAACGTATATATATAATTCATATAAGAAAGATGATGGAAGAAGATGCGGAGGTTTTGAAGGAGTATCTTCAAGATATTTTTTCAAATATGAATATAAGCAAGGTAGGATTTGACATTAAAGTTCTCTATAATATACTGTATAAAATGGGAATAAGTCTATTGAATGTGGAATTTGACATCAAGATAGGGGCATATCTTTTGAACCCAGCAGATAAATTTGAAATGACGGATGTTATAAATGCTTATTCGGGGTCTTATGTAAATATTGATGATGAAATGCTGATTGAAAAATCAACATTATTTATGAAGCCAGTCTATGAAAACATAAAAGACAAGATAAAACAAGCAGATATGGAAAAACTGATGTACGATATTGAAATGCCTCTTGAGCGGGTTCTTTCATCTATGGAGTGTGAGGGATTTTGTGTAGACAGTAAGATGTTATCAGAGCTTGGAGTAAGGTTTGAAAAGGAAATAGAAAATGTAAAGAAGGAAATATATGAGCTTGCCGAGGAGGAATTTAATATAAATTCACCTAAACAGCTTGGAAAAATTCTTTTCGAAAAACTTGATCTTCCAGTTATAAAGAAAACCAAAACTGGATATTCCACTAACTCAAAGGTTCTTGAAAAACTTATGGATAAACATCCTATAATAGAAAAGATAGTTTATTACAGGCAGTTGTCGAAAATATATTCCACTTATGTTGAAGGGTTGAGCATGGTTGTGGACAGTGATGGAAAAATACATTCCAATTTCAATCAAACTATAACAGCTACAGGAAGGCTTTCAAGTACTGAACCGAACTTGCAGAACATACCTATAAAGTATGAGATGGGCAAGGAGATAAGAAAAGTGTTTGTACCAGAGAATGAAAGGTGTATAATATTGTCTGCAGATTATTCACAAATAGAGCTCAGAGTACTTGCGCATATTGCAGATGACACAAATCTTATAGATGCTTTTAAAAATCATAGTGACATTCATAGAAAGACTGCATCTGAGGTTTTCAATGTTCCTTTTGAAGAAGTCACAAGCAAACAGCGAAGCAGTGCAAAGGCAGTCAATTTTGGCATAGTTTATGGAATAGGTGATTTCAGTCTTGCAAAGGATCTGAATATAAGCAGAAACGAAGCTAAGCTCTATATAGAGACTTACTTTGACAGATATCCGAATGTAAAGAAGTATATGGATGACATAGTTGCAAGTGCCGAGAAGCAGGGATATGTTACTACTATAATGAATAGAAGGCGTTTTATAAAAGAGATTCATTCAAGAAACAAGATTTTGAGGGCTCTTGGGGAAAGACTTGCCATGAATACACCTATACAGGGCAGTGCTGCAGATATAATAAAGATTGCAATGATTGATGTTTATAATGAACTTAAAAATAGAAAATTAAAAAGCAGGCTTATACTTCAGGTACACGATGAGTTGATTCTTAATGTGTATGAAGATGAAATGGAAGAAGTAAAGAGCATACTTAAATTTCAGATGGAGAATTGTGTAAAACTTAAAGTTCCCCTTGAGGTTGATATGAATTGGGGAGAAAACTGGTATGAAATAAAATAATGTTATTCAGGGAGAGCGCTATGTTGAAGATAGGTCTTACAGGAGGTATAGGAAGTGGGAAAAGCACTGTATCTTCCATACTGAGTGCAAATAATATTTCCATAATAGATGCGGATGTTGTAAGCAGAAATGTTTTAAATAAATATCCAGGTATAATGACAGAGGTAAAGAAACAGTTTGGAAAAAGTTTTTTTGATTTAAATGGAAAATTCAGGAGAAGGGAATTTGGAAATTTTATATTTTCAAATAAAGACCTGAGAAAAAAATATGAAGATATTATAATTCCATACATAAAGGAAGAAATATTGTCTATAATGAAAGAATTTCAAGACAAAGGGGAATTCATGTGTGTACTTGATGCACCAACACTCATAGAGAATGGATTTAATGATTTTATGGATGAAGTTATTTTAGTGTGGGTAGACTTGGACACACAGGTTAAAAGAGTTATGGAAAGAGATAAATTCGATATTGATCAGGTAATGAAAAGAATTGATTCTCAGATGAAACTTGAAAGCAAGAGAGAATATGCTAGTTTTATATTGGATAATTCAAAGGATATTTATGAAACAAAACAAAATTTGAAGGATATATTTAATAAAATATCTGTCAAGTACAAGGGGGTGAAATGTCCTGAATTAAGTATTTAGGGCATATTTGACATTGAAGTTTGCCAAAAGATTGATTACAATCCTTGTAATAGTTTTTATTATAGTAAATGTAAAAAATATAGTACACCATTTTTATCCGCTTAAGTATTCAAAGTATATACTGGAATATTCACAAAAATATGATGTGGATCCGTACCTTGTTATGGCCATTATTAAAACAGAAAGTGGATTCAAGGAAAATGTCAGATCAAATAAAAATGCGGTTGGGCTTATGCAGATAACGCCTGACACGGCAGAGTGGGCGGCAGATAAAATGGGTATTTATGGATTTTATGAGAATATGCTTGAAAACCCTGAGTTCAATATAAAGATGGGTTGTTGGTATATTAGAAACCTTGAAAATGAGTTTGATGGAAATACGGATCTTGTGCTTGCTGCATACAATGGCGGGAGAGGAAATGTAGAAAAGTGGCTTAAAGAACATTCTTCAGACGGAAAAAATCTGCATTATATACCATTTAAAGAAACCGACAAATATGTTAAAAAGGTAAATGTGAACTATAAAGTATACAAAAAGCTGTATAGGAATATAAATTGAGCTCTGTCTCAATTTATATTCCTATGATTATTTATACATACAAAAAAAGAGAGACACTGCATCTCTCTTTATTTTTGATTTAAATCCAAAATACCGCTGACTTTATTTGACACCTATCTCTCGATAGGTGGGTGTTCTCACAGATGCGTCTATCATTTCCTACGTCTCAAAGGTTACATATTAACATCTAAATATTGAACTCCCTTGTAAATAATGTAGGTTCAAACTAAAGCCTGACAAATATCCTAGAAGATTAAACTGTTTACGATTATTATTATAAGACTTATTGATTTGCCTGTCAACAACTTTGCAAACATTTTCAATAAGTAATATGAACGAAAGATGATAATGTCTTAGTATACCAAAGTTGATTATGTCCCAAAAAGCAAATTTATAATATAATAAACCTCATGACAAAGAAATGAGGTGGACATGATTAGAAAGGTATATTTAAAAATGAATGAAGAATTAAAATATAAAGTTATTAAGAAGTTAATAGATAGTAATGGTAACAAGCAGAGAGCTGCAATTGAGTTAGGCTGCACTGTTAGACATATAAACAGAATGATTAAGGGATATAAGGAAAAAGG